>NZ_JBVHTY010000010.1:222709-342095 GCF_055565615.1 Streptomyces sp. NPDC028368
CCCCTCGTGTGGCGCGGCCGGCCCAGGTTATAATGTTGGTCCCTTGGTTATATCTTGGCACTTCGCTAAAACATAACCCCATTGCCCACCCCGGGGGGGGGCCCCCCCCCCGCGCCGCCCCCCCCCCCCCGACGTGGTGACTGCCGCTCACTCTTCTCGGTGGCCGCTCACTTCTTACGGAAGTGCTCGACCAGCCGCGAGTAGCTGTCATTGGCATGGCCCGCCTCGACGGCCCTGGTCACCAGGTCGAGGGTGTAGCCGGGGAACTCGTCATTGATCTTCCGCGCCCGGCTCTCCGCCACCAGGTCCTTGACCGACGGCAGATGGTGCTGCAGCGCCCCGAACTCCGCCCCGTACTCGCCGCGGTCGACCTCATCGGCCATGAACGGGAAGGACCCCAGCAGCGCGGAGACGGACGGGCCCGCCTGCTCCAGGAACTGCTTCACCTCGATGCCCTCGCTGGAGAGCAGCGCGGCCGCGTGCAGGAAGCCGTTGAGCGTCCCCCACATCGTGCCGTGCACGGCCATCCCGTACAGGGTCGGCACGCCCGCATCGGGCGCGATCAGGCCGCCCTTGCCGCCCAGCAGCGCCAGCGCCCCCGCATACCGCTCGTAGACGGCCTTGGAGCCGCCGTAGAACACCACGGTCTCCGGCGAGCCCACGCCCGGCGCGATCGTCATGATCTGCCCGTGGAGGTACTCCACACCTTCGCCGGCCGCCCACTCGGCCACCGCCCTGGCCTCCGCGGACGTGCCGTCCGTCAGGTTGATCACGGCGCGGCCGGCCAGCGCGTCGCCCGCCGACTCCAGCAGCTCGCGGGCGACCGCATTGCCCTTCACGCTGACGACGACGACCGATCCGGCGGCAACGGCGGCACGGACGCTCTCCGCCCGCTGCGCCCCCTTGGCGACCAGGGCGTCGGCCTTCTCCGGCGTACGGTTCCACACCGTCGTCGGATGCCCGCCGTTCAGGAACGCACCCGCCAGCGCGGTGCCCATTTCGCCCAGGCCGAGCACCGTCACGGCCGCCGGGGCGCCGTTTCCGGAGGTAGAGGTGGAGCTGGTGGTCATGAATGGCCCTCTCTCGAGTGGAGAACGAGGCGTACGGACATTTCCGGCGGACATTCCGGGGTGAACCCGCCCAGTGCGACGCCAATTCCAGGCTACATTCGGCGAGTTGACCAACTCTTGGGATAACTGCAATTTCGGGCATATAGCCCCGGCCTTGGCCGAATATCGCGCGGAGTTTGTCACCTCCGGAACGCGGGGGACGCGGGGGACGAGGGGGCGCGGGGGAGGGCGCCGGGGGCGTCGGGGCGCCGGGGGCGCCGGTGCCGGACGCCTGCCCGCACGAATGGCCGTCCCGTGTGGCGGGCGCCCGGGGAGGGCCGCATGTTGGGAGGGAGCGACCAGGAGGCTCCCCATGCTTCGGAGACCGATGAGGCCCGCCGCGGCGGGCGTCGCCTTCGTGGCCATGGCGGCGGTGCCACTGGCCGCGGCGGGCACCGGGCCGAGAACGGGGGCCGGGGCGCCGCTGGTCATAGCCCACCGTGGCGCCTCCCGCTACGCACCCGAGAACACCCTCGCCGCCGTGGACGCCGCCTACCACCGCGGGCTGATATGGGTCGAGAACGACGTGCAGCGCACCAAGGACGGCCGGCTGGTGGTCATGCACGACACCACGCTGCGGCGGACCACCGACGCCGAAAAGGTGTTCCCCGGGCGGGCGCCCTGGCGGATACGGGATTTCACCGCGGCCGAGATAGCCAGGCTGGACGCCGGCAGCTGGTTCGGGCCGCGGTTCACGGGGGAGCGGGTGCCGACCCTGGCCGATTATCTGCGCCGTCTGGACCACAACGACCAGCGGCTCTTGCTGGAGATCAAGTCCCCCAAGTCCTACCCCGGAATCGAGGCGGGCATCGTCCGCGAACTACGCCGCCACGGATGGCTGGATCGTGCGCATGTGAGGAGCCGCCTGGTCGTCCAGAGCTTCTGCGTCACGTGCGTAAAGGCGGTGCACGGGCTGGTGCCCCAGGTGCGTACGGGAATTCTGGGAGCGCCCGGTACGGACCGGCTGGCGCGTTACGCCCGATTCGCCGACCAGATCAACCCCCGTATGTCCGCGCTCAGTTCACGCTGGATCGCGGCCGTCCACCGGCTGCGCGGCCCGCACGGCAGGCCGTTGCAGATCTATGCGTGGGATGTGGGCAAGAACACGGGTGTGCGGGAGGCGAGGGCCCGGGGGATTGAAGGGGTCATCACCTAGGGCGTATTGCGGGGGCATTGTCTTGATTTCGCGTGTCGCCGGATCCGGTTCCGCACATACGTCTGCCGCACGGTACGTTCAGGGTCCGTGAAGGCGGTGTGGAAGCCGGACAAGTGGCCGGTCGGGCGCGCCGGGCGGGGATTTACGGGATTCCCGCGGCACGGCTATGGTGCCAGAGATGTTCGACGCCGCCACACTCCCCGTAAAAGAACTAAGACGCAGGATTTGGCTTTTGGGTTCCGTTTTGGGGCCCGGTGCGGGCCCGCGTCCAGCTCCTCCTCAGGGTTCGTTCCAGGAGGGCCCTTGAAGAACGATTTTCCGGCGTACGGCCAGCGGCGGGCGCCTCTTCCCCCGCAGCGGCAGGTGCCCGATGAGGCGTCGTACGACCCGCTGAGAACGGCGGGCGCGACGACCGCCACCATGGCGCCGGCGGCCGCGACGGCCACCGGGACCGGCACCGCCGTCCGGCCGTCGCCGCAGGCGAACCCGGCCGGCCCCGGTACGCGTGCCAAGCCCGCCGCCGGGTCGCACGGTCGGCACAAGGCGCGCAAGGCGCACGGAAAGGCCCAGGCCGGAGCCGACGCCAAGGCGAAGCCCCGCGATGCCTTCTTCGACAACGCGAAGTACCTGGCCATCGTCCTGGTGGCGATGGGGCATTCCTGGGAGCCGCTGCGCGACGGCAGCCGGTCGGCGGCCGCGCTCTACATCACCGTGTACGCCTTCCACATGCCGGCGTTCATCATCATCTCCGGCTATTTCTCGCGCAGTTTCGATATGCGCAAGGACCGGCTGCAGCGGCTGATCACCGGCGTCGTGGTCCCGTACATCCTCTTCGAGGTCGCCTACACGCTCTTCAAGCGGTGGGCGGACGACGACCCGCATTACCCGATCAGCCTCCTGGACCCCTGGTACCTGACGTGGTTCCTGCTGGCCTTGTTCATCTGGCGGTTGACCACCCCGCTGTGGAAGATCGTGCGCTGGCCGGTCCCGCTGGCGCTGGCCATCGCCACGCTCGCCTCCATATCGCCGGAGATGGGCAATGACCTCGATCTCCACCGGGTGCTGCAGTTCCTGCCGTTCTTCGTCGTGGGTCTGTGCCTGAAGGCCGAGCACTTCAAGCTCGTACGCCGCAAGGAAGCGCGGATCGCGGCCGTACCGGTCTTCGCCGCCGCGCTGGTCTTCGCGTACTGGGCGGCGCCGCGGATGAATGCCGCGTGGTTCTACCACCGCGATGCCGCACAGGAACTGGCCGCTCCCTGGTGGAGCGGTGTGGTGATGACGCTGGCCACGTTCGGCTGCTCGCTGGTCCTGGTGGCCTGCTTCTTCGCCTGGGTGCCGGGCCGGACGATGTGGTGCACGGCGCTGGGCGCGGGCACGCTCTACGGCTACCTGCTGCACGGCTTCCTCGCCAAGGGCTCGCGCTTTTGGAACTGGTACGACAACCCGTGGATGCACACGCCCTGGGGCGCGGTGGTGCTGACGCTCATCGCGGGCAGCGTCGTCACGGTGCTGTGCACACCGCCCGTGCAGCGGGCCTTCCGTTGGGCCATGGAGCCCAAGATGACCTGGGCGTTCAAGAAAGACCCGGTCGGCATGGCCCGCAGCCGGAACTGACCGGCCGGCGTCAGCGGCGTGTGAACGGTGTCAGGGGCACCTGTCCTACCGGACGATCCGGTGGAACAGGTGCCCCTGACGCATACGACTCCGGGCTCCTGCCCAGCTCATGCGTCTCCCGGCCGCGATGCCCCCTCCCGACCCGCGACACGCCCTCCTGGCCCGCCCCAGGTCTCACTTCTTCCTGCTCAGCCCCTACGCCTTCCTGCTCAGCCCTACGCCTTCCTGGTCCGCCCGACCTGGGCCCGCGGACGAAGAGGTCCGCGAGATCGCCCCGGAGGAGACCCCGGAGCTCCTGGAGATGGAATTCGGGATCACCCTGTCGAGGGCGGACGCCGAGGCGCTGGTGGCGTTTCAGCGGGACTTCGCGGCTGCCCCTTAGGGGGAGGGGTGGGCTCGTCCCTTAGGGGTGGGGAAGGCCCCTGGCCTATGGATGTCCAGGTCGGACGACGGCGATGCCTTCGATTTCCACCAGGGCCGCCTCGTCCCAGAGGCGGGTCGCGCCGATCACGGCCATGGCCGGGAAATCGCTGCCGACCAGGCGCTTCCACACCCGGCCGATTTCCCGGGCGTGAGCGCGGTAGTCGGCGACATCGACGGCGAAGACGGTGAGCTTGGCGAGGTCGGACGGGGTGGCGCCGGCGGCCGCCGCCACGTCGAGGAGGTTCGTCAGCGCCCGCTCGAACTGCGCCACGATGCCGTCGCCGACGATCCGGCCCGTACCGTCGAGGGCGGTCTGCCCGGCGAGAAACACCATGGTCCCGGAGGCCGCGCGCACGGCGTGGCTGAATCCCGTGGGCGGCGCGAGATGGGGCGGGTTGATGCGCTCCAGGCCGGTGCCGGTGCCGGTGCCGGTGCCGACGCCGGGCGTGCCGGAGGCGGGTGGCACGGGGGTCTCAGCGCTCATGCTCATCTCGGGTGGGCTCCCTCCGCCGCCAACTCGTATCGCACACCCAGGGATTGAAGCGCGTCCCGCTCCTCCTGGGGAAGCTCTTCGTCGGAGATGACGAGATCGAAGTCGGCCGGCGGTGCCGGCTCGTACAGCGCCTGACGGCCGAACGTGGAGTGGTCCACCAGCAGCACCTTGCGCTGGGCCGCGGCCATCAGCGCCCGCTTGACCAGGACGTTCTCCTGCGCCTGGTGGTAGCAGTGGCCGTTGTCGACGGCGGAGGTGGACAGAGTGGACAGAAAGGCGACATCGGCGCGGAAGCTGCGGGCGATATCCGCGGTGGACATGCCCAGGAACGCATTGAACGCCGCGTGGTACTCGCCGCCCAGCGCGATCACCCGGATATCGGGCTCCTCGGCCAGCTCATTGATGACCTGCAGGGAGTTGGTGATGACGGTGAACGCGCCCCGCGAGGACAGCGTCAGAGCCAGCGGCAGCGCCGTACTGGAGTCGTCGATGATCACGGCCTGGCCGGGCTCGGCCGGCACCCGGTCCGCGATCCGCTTACGGCGGTCCCGGGGACCGATCTTGGTCATCGCACCGTCGGCCGGCTGCCCATCGGTCCCGGCCGAGCCCTCAGGAACCCCATCGCTGTCGCTCAACGCTGGTCCCTTCCCGGCTCGCCCATCGGCCACCCGCCTGTCCACGGCCCCCTACCCGGGGAGTTTAGGCCGTACCGCCCCGGGGAGCCCCTGCCCAGGCCGCGGCGGCCTCCGCCACCGGCTCCCGGCCGTCCAGCAAGCCCCGCGCCCCGTACGGCAGGCAGCGCACGAACGCCGCCTCGTGATGGAAAGGCTTCGCCTGATGCCCCTCGATGGCCCCCTTGTGCTCGGGCTGCGCGGATCCGTAGGCGTAACGACTCATCTCCGCCACGCTGCGCCATATCGAGAAGGTGCCGACGAACCGCGGCGGCCTGGCCAGGGCGACGGAGGCGACCAGCGAGGGATCGGCCGCGGCCCGGCCGGAGGCCCGGGAGTTGGCACGCAGGAACGGCACCGCGCGTCGCAGCCGCAGCCTCCCGAGGGTGAGCACGGCAACCGGCCCGTCCGCGTCCGCCGCCGCGGCGCCGGGGCCGAGCTCCACCGGCAGGTCACTCCACGCCCCCGCGGCCCGTATCGGCTGCAGCCGTACATGCCAGCCGCCGGCCATCCGCCGGGGCAGCGGATCCTCGGCGAGGAAGCGGTCGAGGGCGGCGTCGTCCTCCCACGCGGCAATCAGCGCGGCCCGGCCCGGCCGCAGCCTCGGGAAGCCTGCCGCGATGCCCCCGGTGAGTGTGGTCTCCGCGTAACGGAGGCCGGGAACGGCGCCCGGCCGCGGGCGCGCATCCAGCACGGCCCGCGCGGAGCGCACCCCGACGTCGGCGAAATGAACGGACATCATCATGTCGAACCCCCCGAATCGCGACCTGCACCAGACATCGCCCAAGCCCTTCGCCCAAGCTTCTTCGCCCAAGCCGTCCAGCTAAGTTACTGATACGTATACCGCTTGGTACACCACTTAGTGTGGTCCGTGCGGGCCGCAAAGGCCACCCGAAACCACCATCGGAAATGAGCCAGATCACGTGAGTGAGATCGACCGGAGCCGGACCGCCCGCGCCGAGGCCCGCACGCGTATCGAGGACGCCGCCGCCCGGCTCTTCGCGGAGCGCGGCTATGCGGGCACGACCATCGGCGAGATCGCCGCCGAGGCCGGCCTGAGTAAGCCGATGCTCTACCGCCACTTCGACTCCAAGCAGGAGCTGCACCTCGCCCTGCTGGAGCGGCACCGCGACGAGCTGGCCGCCGCGCCCATCCGCGAACTCCTCGACGGGGAAGGGGACCTGGACGCCCGGATGGCGGGGATGTACGACGCCTGGTTCGGCCATGTGCGGAGCCATCCGTACATCTGGCGCCTGATGTTCCGGGACACCACCGGGGACCCTGAGGTACAGGATTTCCACCGCGAACTGCAGCGCAGACAGCGGGAGACCGACATGGCGCTGCTCCGCGCCTACGTGCCCGGCATCCCGGAAGCCGAGCTGGAGCCGCTGGGCGAGGCGATCCGCAGCGCGCTCTACGGACTCGCGCTGTGGTGGCTGGAAAACCCCGAGCGCCCGCGCGACGTCCTGGTGGCGGCGATGCTGCGGATCACCCGTGGCCTGATCGCGACCGTCGAGTCCCCGACGGCGGGACGGGGCGACGCCGGCGGGGCCTGAGCCCCCGTGGCGCAGGCGTCCCCGCAACTCCCCATTCGGCCCCGCAACTCCCCATTCCCGCTGAACTCGCCCTCCACCGCACCTGTTTGACTGTCCGGCATGTCTGCGAACCTCGGAGTGCCCCGCCCGGACCAGGCCGCCTACATGCTGCGAGCCGCCGCCACCGACGCGGGCCGCGCGTACAAGCGGCAGCTCCTCGGCCTGCTGGACGTCCGGACCGGCCAGACCGCGCTGGACGTCGGCTGCGGGCCCGGCACCGACCTCGGCGCGTTCGCCGAACTCGTCGGTCACGGCGGGACGGTGATCGGTGTGGACCGTGACCCGGCGATGCTCGCGGAGGCCCGCCGCCGCACCACCGGCCTGCCCGGCGTCGAGATCCGCGAGGGCGACGCGCACGCTGCCCGTCGAGCCCGGGAGCGTGGACCGGGCCCGGATCGACCGTGTCCTGATGCACGTGGCCGACCCCGCCGCCGCCCTCGCCCAGCTGCACCGCGCCACCCGCCCCGGAGCCCTGATCGGGCTCGCCGAACCCGACTGGGACACCCTGGTCGTCGACGCGGACGACCTCGACACGAGCCGGGCCTTCACGCGCTACACCGCCACCGTCGCAGTCCGCAACGCCACCATCGGCCGCCGCCTCGCCCGCCACGCCGAACAGGCCGGATTCACCGTCGAGACCGTGCTGGCCACCACCCCGGTCCTGCGGGACTTCCCCTCCGCCGACCACACCCTGGGACTGGGCCGCAACACCCAAAAGGCCATCGACTCCGGTCACATCGACGAGGATCGCGGCCGCCGCTGGTTCGCCTCACTCGCCGAAGGCCCCTTCCTGGCCTCCTTCAGCCTCTTCACCGTGATCTGCTCCCGCTGAGCGGCCGGCCCGCATACCCCGTCCGCTTCCCTCCCCCTCCATCACTCCGCAACCCGTCACTCCGCCACCCGCCACTCCGCCACCCGTCACTCCGCCACCCGTCACTTCGCAACCCGTCACTTCGCCTCCGCATAGCAGTCCACCACCGCCGTGGTGAACGGAAAGCGGACCGGTGTGTCCCCGAAGGCGATCCGGCCCGCGGCCGTGGCCGCCGTCGCGATGGCCTCGGAGACGGTGCCGGCCTCCTCGGCCGGGCAGTGCACGATCACCTCGTCGTGCTGAAAGAAGACCAGCTCGGCACGGAGCCCGCCCCGGAACAGCGCATGGCGCAGCGCGGCCAGCATCACCAGGGCCCAGTCGGCGGCGCTGCCCTGGACGACGAAGTTACGGGTGAACCGGCCGCGGGCACGGGCCGCCGAGCTGCTGCCGTAACCGGCGGGCGCGTCCTCCTCCTGGGGCAGGCCCGCCTCGTCGGGGGCCGCTACGGACACGGGCGGGCAGGTGCGGCCCATCCACGTGCGCACCAGGCGGCCCTCCTCGCCGGCGCGGGCCGCGTCGTCGACATAGGCCACCGCGGCCGGATAGCGGCGGCGCAGATCGGCCATGTGCTTAAGGGCATCGCCGGACGTCTGGCCGTAGATGGCGCCCAGCAGGGCGAGCTTGGCCTGGGCGCGGTCGCCGCGGAAGGCGCGAGCGGCGAGGTCGGCGTACAGGTCCTCGCCGCTGCCGGCCACCTCCATCAGGCCGCGGTCGCGGGAGACGGCGGCCAGCACCCGGGGCTCCATCTGGTCGGCATCCGCGACCACCAGACGCCATCCCGGATCCGCGAGCACGGCCTGCCGGATCACCTTGGGGATCTGCAGCGCGCCGCCGCCATTGGTCGTCCAGCGGCCGGAGACCGTGCCGCCGGGGAGGTACTCGGGGTGGAAGCGGCCGTCGCGCACCCATTGCTGCAGCCAGGACCAGCCATGGGCGGTGTGCAGGCGGTAGAGGGACTTGTACTCCAGCAGCGGGGCGACCGCGGGATGGTCGATCTGCTGAAGCTCCCATTTACGGGTCGAGGTGAGCGAAATCCCGGCGCGGGCAAAGGCCTTGATGATGTCGTTCGGCAGATCCGGGCGCACCCGCGCGCCCGGCCCGAAGGCGCGCGACACCTCTTCCGCCAGCTCCGCCATCCGCCGCGGCTCCAGACCGCCCGGATAGCGCTCGCCCAGCAGCCCGTCCAGCACCTCGCGGTGCACATCCGCCCGCCACGGCACCCCGGCCCGCGCCATCTCCGCGGCGACCAGCATGCCCGCCGACTCGGAGGCGATCAGCAGCCGCATCCGCTCCGGGTGCTCGGCCTTGTCCGTACGGGCCACCTGGCCGGCATACACCTCCAGCAGCGCCGTGAGCTCGTCCGTGCCCGGCGGCAGCGGCACCGGGCCGGGCTCGAACAGCGAGGGCTGGGTCTCGGCGGCCCGCGCCGGCGCGTCCTCGGGGACCGGCAGGCGGTGCAGCCGCGCCCAAGCGGCGGCCAGCGAGCGCGGCTGGCCCGACTGGCCCTCCTCATGGCCGATCAGCAGCGCCTCGGCCGCCTCGACGTCGTAACAGCGCCCGGCCCGCACCCCGGCCGCCAGCAGCCGACGGTAGATCTCCGCCGTGGAGCGCCACACCCACCGCTCGACCTCGGGCCGCGCCCGCACCGCCTCGGCGAGCGAGGGCTCCTCCAGCACCGGCCCGGCAGCCCGGCCGTCCGAGGTGAGCGGGCAGAGACGAGCACCCCCGTCGCCCGTCTCCACCACCGCCCATCTCATGTCCCTGAGTCTGGCACCAGGGTCTGACAATCGCCCTGACCTGCGCCTTCGACACCCACAGCCCCCGCGGAATCCCTTGACGGCCGGCCGCAACCAGCCGGTCCGCGCCACCAGCGGCCCCTCCCGCCCCCTGCACCGCGCCACATGGCCGGCCTCCCCCTCCGGACCCGCCCGCGCCGGCCCCTCCGCGTCCTCGGTCAGCACAGGCGCGCCGCCCTCACCGTCGACCTCCATGCACGCGACGCCACTGACAAAAACGCCGCGTGACAACGGAACTTGAGCCGACGAGACATGTCATGATGATGACTTCCGCCGTATTCGGAGCGGAATGCGACACCTTCACCCGAATGCTCCGCTACCTCCGGCCAGGTTGATGCGTTGAGCAGCTTGTCGCTCTAAGCGGCGCGTACAGACCATGAATGCCGCTCAGTTAAGAGGTTCGCAGTGAAGCTTGTTTCGAAGGCCGCCGTACTGTCTGCCGCCGCGGGCGTCGCCGTTGTCGGCGGAGCCGGAATCGCCAACGCCGGCGGGCACAGCGGTGCCCACGCCGTCGCCGGCGCCAAGAACTCCCCCGGCGTGATCTCCGGCAACGTGGTCCAGGTGCCGATCGCCGTTCCGATCAACGTCTGCGGCAACACCGTCAATGTCGCCGCAGTGCTCAACCCGGCGTTCGGCAACCGGTGCATCAACCGCTGACCCTCGCCTAGCGCCAGGAAAAAGGCCGGTACGCGCTCTCCGTACCGGCCTTTCGCCTACCCGAAAGTCGGCCGCGAAAGTCGGTCGCGAAAGCCGTAGCCCTCAGGGCCGATGGCAGATGTCCATGGTTCTGCGGCATTCGGGTGAAGGGGCGAAACCGCACCTTCGGCAGCAAGTTGACCAGTGCGCTCCGCATGCGGGCACTTGCTCCGAGAAGGGTAAATCGTGATCAAGAAGATCCTGGCCACGACGGCCGTAGCCGCGTCCGTCGCCGGAATCTCGGCGGCGGTCGCCCCCCAGGCCATGGCGATCGGCGAGCAGAACGGCACTTCCACGGTCCACGGCAACGGCGCCGTGAGCACGTTCGGCAACCCCACCACCCACGGCAGGATGAGCCCGCAGCTGGAGCGCATCCAGGGATCGCTGAACAGGATCTGCGTCGGCGTGCCGGTCAAGTCGAACAGCCGCTCGCTCCTCGGCGCCGTACCGATCGCGGCGAAAGACATCGTTGTGCTGTCCTCGCCGCAGAACCGGCAGTGCGCCGAGAACAACGGGGCCCACAAGCGCTGATCCGGCCACCGCCCGCACGCCCGGACCGTCCGCTCACTCCTCCCGGGCGGGCCGGGCGCGCGGCGGCTTGCGGCGGTGGGGACGGAAATTCTGGCCCCCCTTTCGGTAGGAATTCGCATTCGGCGAGTCCCTCGCTTGTTCGACTGTGTTGGTTTTGCGGCTTAGCATGCACCACGGTAATCCCCGAAACGGCCTTGCATCATTCGGGCGATTCCTCCGAAAACTGTGCCGCAGGAGTTTCGTCGGCGAGGGAAAATCGTTACCACTATTGGTAGCGGAGTTACGGGCGAGCAGGTTTCCGCCCGTGCGACACGACGGTCGTGTTCGTTACGGACCCGCTGCAGGAAGGGCTGAAAGTGAAGTACGCAAAGGTCGCTGCAGTTACTGCCGGCACGCTCATGGCAGTGGGCGCGGCTGCGCCGGCGTTCGCCGACGCGGGTGCCGTTGGTGGCGCCAAGCACTCTCCCGGGGTGCTCTCCGGCAATGTCGTCCAGGTGCCGATCCATGTGCCGGTCAATGTTTGCGGGAACACCGTGAACGTCATCGCGCTGCTCAACCCGGCGTTCGGCAACCGCTGCCTCAACCGCTGACGCACAACAATTTCGAGCAGGTCGTTCTGACCGGCCCCGGCGCGCAGTCCATGCGTGCCGGGGCCGTCGGCGTTCGGCGTTCGGCGTTCGGCGAGTGAAACGCGAACGGGGCGCTTCTTTCGGGTGGCGTTGCCAGGAACGGGAAACTTCGGAGTTTCTCCGGGCGGCGGGACTCGTTAGTCAGGGTGAAAGCGGTGATCCGAGCAGTGAAGTGATTGCTCACGCGGCGCTGGTGTCGCGAGCCCATCAAGCACCGCCCCGAGAAGGGACAGCGAAAAAGTGAAGTACGCGAAGTCAGCCGCGATTGTTGCCGGTTCTGTTTTGGCGATGGGCGCGGCCGCCCCCGCTTTCGCCGCCGGCCCCACCGCCCCGCGCATGAACACCAACAGCGGGCTGGACGGACACCAGCTCGTGCCGCTGGTCAAGACGGTCAAGGAGACCGCGGAGACGGTGAAGTACGGCCCCAAGAACTTCCTCCACGGCAACCAGTTCGGCGGCAAGAAGGGGCTGCTCGGCGGGCTGCCGATCGGGAAGGAATTCCCGGGAGCGCGCCCGGGAGCGCGCCCCGGCCTTCGCTGACTTCACGAATCGGCCTCGCCGCTCGGCACGACGGATCAGGGTGCCGGCCGCTGACCGGCTGTAGAGGACCCGGTTCGCCCAGACCTCCTTCTTCTGGGCGACCCGGGTTTTTCGTGTTCGCGCGTCCGATAATCCGCCGCAGCGATCGGCATTGTTATTCGCTCGTGACCGAAGTATGCCGCACGGGGTCGTTAGCCATGGCGTGTGGAGGGACGCATGCCAATGCCCTTGCGAGATTGATGGGGCTGCCAGGGCATTGGCATGCCGGCCGAAAACGGAAACATGAAAAAGCAGGGCCCGCGCCGCCGCCGCAGCCGGCGGCGCGGGCCCTGTGGCGTATCGGGGTCAGGAAATTCCTCCGGGCAGTCTGGGGAGTGAGGGCAGGCCCGGCAGATCGGGGGCCGGCAGCCCGCCGAGAGTAATGCTGACAAGGACGTTCGCCAGGGCGGTGACACTGCTCATCACGGCATGGGTGACGGTTTCCGTATCGCCCTTCGCAATCGCCTTGAGCAATGCGTCGGACTTTTCCTTGAGGCCGTTCAGGGCGTCGGCCCTGAGGTCGTCGGCGGCCTTTGTGGTGCTGCGCCGCGAACCGTTGTCGGGCTGGGAAATGGAGGGCACGGAAGGTGCCGTGGGGCCGGCCTGCTGGGCGGCGGTGATGGCATTCGTGATGGCCGTCGTGTGTGCGGTGATGCGATCGGGCGCCAGCTTGCCGTTGTCGGGGGCCGTGAGGACGTCATTGATCAGATCGGTCACCGGGCTGAGGACGCCGGCGATATCTCCGAGGCTTTTGGCCTGGGCCTTGAGCGCGCCGGTGTTCGGCAGCGGGGCCTGCGGCGTGGAGGCGTCGGCGGAACGGGCCGGCGTGTCGTCCATGGAGGCGACGGCCGTTCCCGCGGCGGCCAGGGCGAGTGCTCCGCACACGGCGGAGGAGACGAGGAGACCGGCCTTCCGGGACATGCGCATGGAAGGTTCCTTTCCGTGGTGTGCGAAGGAGCCGTGGTGGGCGGGGGAGTCGTACGGGGGAGGGGCCCATCGCCACCCTGCGAGCGGTATTGACGGCCTGCAAGATCTGGTGCGGCAGATGGGCGATATGGCGGCGCGGTAAAGGCGGGTGACGCCTTATCGGCAGACGCACCTCCATCTCTTCGGGTGATGGTGCGGAACCGGCTCCCGTATGGCGGGTTGTTCAAACGGCGCTTCCGTTTCGGGAGTTCCTTCTCCCGAAGGGCAATTCGCAATGAAGAAGATGAAGGCGGGTGCCGGCCGGGGCGGCGTCGCCGGTCGGAATCGCCGTGGCGGCCGTACCGCGGGCGAGGGCGAGCGGCGGCCGGTACGGCACCACACGGACAACGGAAACGGCGTCGCGTCCGAACAACCTCGTCATCGGCGTGCCCGCAGAGGCCCACAGCGCGTCGGCGCTCGCCAGGAACGCGACGCGGGCCACCGGTGACGAGGCGTTGTCGCGCCACCTGGGCGACGTCCCGGTGCTGTCCGGCAACGGGGCCCGCAACCACTGACGGCCGGCCGGTCGGTCCTCCGTTCCAGCGCTTGCGTCCTCGGGCGGCCGGCGGCCGGGGGTCGGCGGCCGGGGGCCGGGAGGGGGAGCCACGGAGCGTGAAGATGTGTGTGCGCGTGGCTGTCATGTCCGCGGTCAGGAAGCGCCGCCGGTGCGGTGGGGCGGCCGGCCGAGCGGGTCCGGCGGGCCGCTCGGCCTGGGCCGCCCGGCCGAGGCGGCCGTCGGCATCGCCGGACGACTCGGCCGTGCGCCGTCGTACCTCCGCCGCCGGGCGGACTGCGGCTGGAAGCCGCCCTGCGGGTCGTACGACGGATCGTGCGGATCAACGCGTGAAATCTGTGTACGGCACGGGAAGGATCGTTCTTTCGCCCTTTGGTGGAGGCCGCTCTGCCTGGGGGTTTGACGTGCCAGGGCAGCGCGGTGCTTGATCCGGGAGCCCGCGGGGCCGGGACCTGGCAATATTGTGAATAAGCCGCAAAGCCGACTGATCGGTGAGGTGTGGGCCATGCGCATTGCACTGGCGCAGACGGACTGTGTGCTGGGTGAGGTGCAGGAGAACCTCGATCACGCCCGTGAGCAGATCATGCAGGCGGCGGAGCAGGGCGCCGATCTCGTCGTCTTCCCCGAACTGAGCCTGCACGGCTACCACTTGGGCGTACTCAAGCGGGACGCCGCCATCGAATTGCGCGATCCGCGGCTGCTGGAGCTGAGCACCCTCGGCCCCGATGTGCTGGTCGGCTTCCATGAGCACACCAGCCTGCGCGCGTACAACGCCGCGGCGCATTACGCGGACGGGGCGTTGCTGCACGCACACCGCAAGCTCTATCTGCCCAACTACCTTGCCTGGGAGGAGCGGAAGCACGTCAGCCCGGGGCAGTCACTGCGCGCGTACGACCTGACGAAGTCGGCGAGCGGCGGGCGGGGCGCCATGCTGGTGTGCAATGACGCGTGGCAGCCGGTGCTGCCGTGGCTGGCGGTGCAGGACGGCGCCGAGGTGCTGTTCGTGCCGACCAACAGCGCGGCGAGCCTGGATCCGGAGGCGATGGACACCGGCGTCTACTGGGACACGCTGCTGTCCTATACGGCGCGGATGCTGCAGTGCTGGGTGGTGTTCGTCAACCGGGTCGGGAATGAGCACGGCGCCACGTTCTGGGGCGGCTCGCGGGTGGTGGACCCGCGGGGAATGGTGGTCGCGCAGGCGCCCAAATGGGAGCCCGCGCTGGTCACCGTCGACATCGATCCCGCCGAGGCGCGCCGGCAGCGACGCGCGGTGCCGCTGGTCGCCGAGGCCCGGCTGGGGCTGGTCGACCGCGAGGTGCGGCGGCTGATCGACGAGGGCGGGGACAGCTAGGGGGCGGTCGAACGCATCCCGTAGGGGTTGCACGCGCCCCCTGCGGGGCCACAACGTGGCGGGGGTGGGGTGGTATTCCCGTGGCGCACCGCATGTCCAACGTGACCGGCGTGACCGGTACGACGGGCGTGACCGGTACGGCGGACGGACCGACGTGACCGACGTGACCGACGGGAAGGGCGTGACCGGCGGGACGGGCGCGTCGCCGCCCAAGGCCGGTCCGCGGCCCATCAGTGGCCAGGGGCGGCCCCGCCGTCAGTGGCTGGGGGTCGACTCCGCGCGGGGCGGCTCGGCCTGGCGTTCGTCCTTGAGGGCCGTGGCCTCGGACTTGAGGATGCGCATCGAGCGGCCGAGGCCGCGTGCCATGTCGGGCAGCTTCTTCGAGCCGAAGAGCAGCACGAGGACCGCGATGATCAGGATGAGGTGCCAGGGCTCGAAGGCGTTGCGGAGCATGCGCGCGCTCGCTTTCGTCGGGGGCCTGCGGACGGTCTGTCCAGTATTACCCGAACGGTCCGGCCGCCCGGTCCAGGGGGGCGCACCCAGCTACCGGACGGCCGGTGGCGCATCTATCAGCTCGACTTGCGGAAGCCCGGCGGATAGCCCTGGTAGGCCGCCGCGCGCAGCCGTACGCGGGAGAGGCCGAAGGCGCGGAAGTAGCCGCGGCGGCGGCCGTCGGCGCTGTCGCGCTGACGGACCCGGGTGGCGCCGGCGTCCCGCGGCCGGCGGGGGAGCGCGCGCTGGGCGGCGTCGCGCTCCTCCTCCGGCGTCTGCGGATTGCGGATGACGGCCTTCAGCACCGCCCGCCGCGCCGCATAGAGGGCCACCATCACGCGGCGCTTCTCGTTCTTCCCGTTCTTCCCGTTCTTCCCGTTCTTGGCGATCTTGCTCTGCTTGGCCATCAGGCCTTCTCTCCCCGGGCGCGGATTCGGGCGACGGCCGCCTCGATCCCGATCGTGTCGACGGTCTTGATGCCCTTGGCGCTGCGTGTGAGCCGGATGTGCCGGCCCTCGCTTTCGAGCCAGTAGCGCTTGCGCCGGATGGTGGGGTCGAAGCGGGGTGGGGTGCGGCGGTGCGAGTGGGAGAGGGAATTGCCGAAGCCCGGCGCGCGGCCGGTCAGCTGGCAGTGGGCGGACAAGGTGCGGTCCCTTCGGTCGTCGGCCCAGGTGAGGACCTATTGAAAATGGAAACCATTTCCGTATACTACCCACATGGCCCGCAACGAACTACGCCCGGTCGTCAAGCTCCGGTCCACCGCCGGCACCGGCTACACGTACGTCACCCGCAAGAACCGCCGTAACGACCCCGACCGCCTGGAACTGCGCAAGTACGACCCGGTCGCCGGTCGTCACGCCGCCTTCCGAGAGGAGCGCTGAAGACAGCCATGAAGCCTGGAATCCACCCCGCGTACGGGCCCGTCGTCTTCCGCGACCGGGCCGCCGACTTCGCCTTTCTGACCCGCTCGACGGCGACCAGCGAGAAGACCGTCGAGTGGGAGGACGGGAACACCTATCCCGTCATCGACGTCGAGATCTCCTCGGTGAGCCACCCCTTCTACACGGGCACCGCCCGGGTCATGGACGCCGCGGGCCGCGTCGAGCGGTTCGAGCGCCGTTACGGCAAGCCGTCCGGCAATCGCGGGGCCCGCTGACGGAGCGGCTCGATGTCGCGCTGGTGGGCGGCCTGCTGCGGAGGTTCCCCTCCGGCTGCGGCAACATCCGCGGCCGCCGGGGCGCCCTGGTCACCGCGCGGCGGCAGCGGCAGCAGCGGCAGCCGGCCCGCGCGGTCAAGAACGCGCGAGAGGCGGCGCGCCTGCCGTATGCCGCGCGGTGGCGCGTGTCGTGCTGAGACGGCGCCGCTCGGGGGCAGGGCGCAATGACAGGTAGGAGGACAGGTAGGAGATTCCCTACGCTTGATGTGTAGGGGATCTCCTGCGTACGTTCGGTGCCGTGAACGCCACTCCTGTACGTCACCAAGGCCCCGCCCTGTCCGGCCCCGGTCAGGACCGGGTCTTCGCGGCGTTGGCCAATGCCACCCGCCGCGAGGTGCTGCGCCTGCTGCGCGAGGACGGGCCGCAGCCCGTCCAGCAGATCGCCGGGCACTTCGCGATGCGCCGGCCGAGCCTGTCCGAGCATCTGAAGGTGCTGCGGGAGGCCGGGCTGGTGAGCGAGGAGCGGGCCGGCCGGCAGCGGATCTACCGCCTGGAGGCCGCACCGCTCGGCGAGGTGCAGGACTGGCTCTCCCCCTACGAGTGGTTCTGGCGCGCGAAGCTCGCGAGCCTGGGGGAGCCGCTCGACCGCATTCCCGACGACCACACCCCCCACGGCCGCACCCCTGACGAAGAGGCGCCATGAACTCCCCTGCTTTCCCGGCTCCCGAGGACGACCCGGCGGACGCGACCACGATCCGCCTCGCGCACTTCCTGGCGCACCCTCCCCCAAGCTCTCAAGGAGCAGGAGGGGCAGGGCAGCCTCGCCGACTGGACGATCGCCTGGACCTTGGAACCCGAAGGCCGCGGCACCCGTCTCTTCCTCGTCCATGAGGGCTTCGACCCCGACGATCCGTACCAGGTGCAGGCGCATCGCATCATGGGCGGCGGCTGGCGGTCGATTGTGACGGAGCGTTTGGGGCAGGTGCTCGACGAGCTGTGACGGTTGCGGCACGCCCTGTCGTGCACGTGCATCTGCGCATGCATCTGCATGCGAACGCAGCTATGATCCCGGGCAGTTGACGCCCTTTCTCACTGGGAGAGCCCTGTGCCCCACGCATACAACGGCATGGCCGCAACGGATCTCCGTGATGCGCCCTGGCAGAAGAGCCGGCACAGCAATTCCCAGGGCTCGTGCGTGGAATTCGCGAAGCTGCCCGGGGGCGACATCGCCGTACGCAACTCCCGCTTTCCCGACGGGCCGGCGCTCATCTACACCCCGGCCGAGGTCGAGGCGATGCTGCTCGGCGTCAAGGACGGGGAGTTCGACCACCTCGTACGCGATCAGGCGCGCAGGTCCGACGTCTGACGTATGACGTGCGGCCGCGCAGGGGCGGACGCACGGTGAAGGCCCTGTCCTGGCGGTCGAGCCGCCGGGCAGGGCCTTGGGTGTGTGACCTTGGGCGCGAGGGGATCGGGTCTGCCGGTGCTACGGCAGCCGGAACTGGGCCCATACGATCTTGCCGTGCATGGCGCCGGTCAGCCGGTGCCAGCCCCAGCTGTCGCTGAAGGACTCCACCAGATAGAGCCCGCGGCCCGATTCCGCGGCCGAGTCGGCTTCCCCGGCCACCGGTGAGGCGTCGCTGGGGTCGCGTACCGCGCAGATCAGCCGGGACGACCAGCGCATCAGATGGAGCCGGGCGGGTGCGGTGCAGGCGGCCCCTTCCGCCGTGCGCGGTTCCGGGACCCGGGGCTCCGGGGTGAGCAGCTCCGCGGGGGCGAGGACGGCATGCCGCAGGGCGTTGGTGACGAGCTCGGAGACCACCAGGGCGACTCCGTCGAAGAGGTCGTCCAGGTCCCAGTCCTGAAGTGTGTCGCGGGTGAACTTCCGTGCACCGCCGACCGATTCGTACCGCGGCGGGAGCGTGCAGGACACGGATCCGGAGACGGACAAGGGGTCGACGGGAGGAAGGCCCTGCCATAACGGCTCGAGCATGGTCAAAACCCTGGTCCCCATGCGAGGCACTCCTGGCGTTCGCGGACGTCATGATCCTGGCCGGTCAGCCGGATCTGGCGGATCTTTCACGAGCGTGCATGCGTGCGATGCCTATCGTTCCCAATGACCACGACAGATGCAAGGGCAGATGCACGTGCACGCGCCGTGATTGCGTAGAGACAGACGGTTTGAGGGCGATTTTCCCTCCGCTTTCTTGTGGAGGGCTTGCGCGGAAGTCACATATCAGTAACTGCACGAGCACTCAACGGAGCCTGGACGTGGCAGACTGCGGCGCACCATTGGACGGGGTGGGTCACAGGAGGGTCTGAGAGGTGTCCGAAGGTGAGTCGAGCGGATCGGTGGTGCGGCGCATCCTGCTGGGGTCGCAGCTCCGCAGGCTTCGTGAATCGCGCGGCATAACCCGCGAGGCGGCCGGCTACTCGATCCGGGCGTCCGAATCCAAGATCAGCCGCATGGAATTGGGGCGGGTGAGCTTCAAGGCGCGGGATGTGGAGGATCTGCTCTCGCTGTACGGGGTCGGGGACGAGCAGGAGCGCGACGCCCTGCTCTCGCTCGCCCGTGAGGCCAACGCCACGGGCTGGTGGCACAGTTACACCGATGTACTGCCCGGATGGTTCCAGACGTATGTCGGCCTGGAGGGTTCGACTTCCCTCATCCGCAACTACGAAGTCCAGTTCATCCACGGACTGTTGCAGACCGAGGACTATGCACATGCCGTCGTCAAGAGCGGAATGCCCGGTGCCGGCCCCGCCGATATAGACCGCCGGGTCGCGCTGCGACTGGAGCGCCAGAAGCTGCTGGTGGCCGAGCGCCCCGCGGAATTCCACTGTGTGCTGGATGAGGCGGCGCTGCGCCGTCCTTATGGTGAACGCGCGGTAATGCGCGAGCAGTTGCGGCATCTGATCGAGGTGTCCGAACGGCCGAATGTGCACCTTCAGGTGATGCCGTTCAGCTTCGGCGGGCATGCGGCGGAGAGCGGAGCGTTCACCATGCTCGGCTTCCCGGATTCGGGGCTGCCGGACATCGTCTATCTGGAACAGCTGACCAGCGCGCTGTACGTGGACAAGCCCGAGGAAGTGGCCCAGTACGCACGGGCGATGGACCGGCTGCGGGAGGAGGGGCCGAATCCGGCCGAGACCCGTGACCTGTTGCGTGGTCTCCTCCAACTGATGTGACGCGTGGGTAGGATGAAAAACCATCAGGAGTCAGCACCCCCCAATGCGGCGCCCTGAGCGCCCTGTTCTCCAGATCGGGATGGCATGTCCTACTTCGACGAGTTGGCCTATCAGTTCATCGACGGCGAGTGGCGCTCGGGCAGCGGCTCTTGGGACATCGTCGATTTCAACCCGTACAACGGCGAGAAGCTGTCCTCCATAACCGTGGCCACGGTCGAGGAGATCGACCAGGCCTACCGTGCCGCGGAGCGGGCACAGCGGGAGTGGGGCGCCACCAATCCGTACACCCGCCGGCTGGTCTTCGAGCGGGCGCTGCGGATCATCGACGACCGCGAGGCGGAGCTGGGCGCGGCCATCGCCGCGGAGGTCGGCGGCACCCATGCCAAGGTGGGCTTCGAGCTGCATCTCGCACGGGAATTCCTGCGTGAGGCGATCCAGCTGGCGCTGCGCGCCGAAGGCCGGATCCTGCCCTCGCCCATTGACGGCAAGGAGAACCGCCTCTACCGGCTGCCGGTCGGCGTCGTCGGCGTGATCAGCCCGTTCAACTTCCCCTTCCTCCTCTCCCTCAAGTCCGTCGCGCCCGCCCTCGCGCTGGGCAACGCCGTCGTCCTCAAGCCGCACCAGAACACCCCGATCTGCGGCGGCGGACTGGTCGCCAAGATCTTCGAGGAGGCCGGGCTGCCGGCCGGGCTGCTCAACGTCGTGGTCACCGACATCGCCGAGATCGGGGATGCGCTGATCGAGCACCCGGTGCCCAAGACCATCTCCTTCACCGGCTCGGAGAAGGTCGGCCGCCATGTCGCGACGGTCGCCGCCGCCCACTTCAAGCACGCGGTTCTGGAGCTGGGCGGCAACAGCGCGCTGGTCGTCCTCGACGACGCCGACATCGACTACGCCGTCGACGCGGCCGTCTTCAGCCGCTTCATCCACCAGGGCCAGGTCTGCATGGCCGCCAACCGCGTGCTCGTGGACCGGGCCGTGGAGCAGGAGTTCACCGAGAAGTTCGTCGCCAAGATCGCGACCCTGAAGGTGGGCGACCCCACCGACCCGGGCACCCATATCGGCCCGCTGATCAACGAGGGCCAGGCCGAGGCCATCGCCGCGCTGGTGGACCGGGCCGTCGCCGACGGGGCCTCGGCGCTCCTCCACGGCGAGACCCGGGGCACCCTCGTCGCGCCGAGCGTGCTGGGCGGCCTGCCGGAGGACTCCCCGCTGCTCGCCCAGGAGATCTTCGGCCCGGTGGTGCTGCTGATTCCCTTCGACGGTGACGACGAGGCCGTACGGCTCACCAACTCCACGCCCTACGGGCTCAGCGGCGCCGTGCACACCGGGGACATCGAGCGCGGCGTGCGGTTCGCCAAGCGCATCGACACCGGAATGATTCACATCAACGACGGCACGGTGCACGACGAGCCGATCGTGCCCTTCGGCGGCGAGAAGAGCTCCGGGGTGGGGCGGCTGAACGGGGACGCGATGGTGGAGGCGTTCACCACGACGAAGTGGATCTCCATTCAGCACGGGCGGTCGCAGTTCCCGTTCTGACAGCGTTCGGACAGCGGCGTTCTGCCAGCGGCGAGACGAGTTTGGTCAATGAGGACACCTACTGACCTCATTGGTTCGTAGCGTGAGGGGTGTCGGAAGGCGGACGGCACGGGGCCGTCCGCCGGTGGACGCCACGAAAGGCGGCTGTTATGCCCACTCATGTTCTTGCCGAGGCCGAGGGTGACGAGCGCGGCGCGCTGCTGGCCTTCCTGGAGGCGCAGCGCGGCGGGCTGCGGCGGGCGGTCCTGGGGCTGACCGAGGAGCAGGCCACGGACCGGCCCAGCGCCAGCGAGCTGACGCTGGGCGGGCTGGTCAAGCATGTCGCGGAGGTCGAACAGCGCTGGGTCGAGATGGCCCAGGAGCTGCCGCCGACCGTCGCACGAGACCAGGACACCTGGCATCTGAGCTTCCGGCTGGAGGACGGCGAAACGCTCGCCGGCGTGCTGGCCTACTGGGACAAGGTCGCGCGGCTGACGGAGGAGTTCATCCGCGCCGTACCGAGCCTGAACGACACCTTCCCGCTGCCGGAGGCGCCGTGGTACCCGCCGCAGGCCCGGCAGTCGATGCGCTGGCTGGTGCTGCATCTGATCGAGGAGACCGCCCGGCACGCGGGTCACGCCGACATCATCCGCGAGTCCCTGGACGGCAAGACGGCCTTTGCGCTGGTGGACGAGGAGCGACAGGCGCAGGAGGGGTAGCGGGGGCGCGCCCGTCTACGCTGGCGGCGAAGGCGCGTAAGGGGTTGAGAGACGATGTCGGCGATCCGGCTGTTGGTGTTGGGCGCCGTGCGGCAGCACGGGCGGGCGCACGGCTATCAGGTGCGTAACGACCTGGAGTACTGGGGCGCCCATGAGTGGTCCAACGCCAAGCCGGGGTCGATCTATCACGCGCTCAAGCAGATGGCGAAGCAAGGCCTGCTGATCGCCCATGACATCGCGCCCAGCACCGCCGGCGGTCCGCCCCGTACCGAATACGAGCTGACCGAGGCGGGCGAGGCGGAATTCTTCACGCTGCTGCGCGCGGCACTCTCGCAGCACGACCAGAAGGCCGACGTGCTGAGCGCCGGCATCGGTTTCCTCCTCGATCTGCCGCGGGCCGAGGCGGTGGCGCTGCTCAAGGAGCGGGTGCGGGCGCTGGAGGAGTGGCGTAGCACGGTCACCGAGTACTACACGCCCGAGGAAGGGCCCGGACAGCTCGGCCACATCGGCGAGATCATGAACATGTGGGTGTGCTCCGCGGACAGCGGTGCGCAGTGGACCCGGGGGCTGATCGAGCGGATCGAGGGCGGGGCGTATGTCTTCGCGGGGGAGGGGGAGCCGTTCGTGGGCGTGCTCGCGGAGGGCGAGGAGAACCCGTACGCGACGGGGGGAGCGAAGCGGGGGGAGCGGCGGGCCGAGGAGTCGGCGCGGCCGGGGGAGCCGGTGCGGTCCGGGGAGTCGCGGCGGTCCGGCGACGGTCGCTGACCGCTCCGCGCGGCGGGCGCGGTGCCCGAGCGGATCGCCAAACCGCCCTGGACGGACGGGAGTTGGGCGGCCGGGTGCTCGGGCCGGTCAGCGGGAAGCATCGGCCCGAGCCCGCCGGGTCCGGACCAGCATGACGGCGGCCCCACCCGCCGCCAGCGTCCCCGCGCCGGCGCCGATGCCCGCCATCGCCGGGATGCCCCCGCGATCGCTCCGGTGCCCAGGCTTGTCGCTGTGGTGCCCCGGCACCGCCGTCACGACGAGCCGGCTGCTCCGCTTGACCCGCCCGTGGTGGCTGACGACCGTCACGGGATAGCTGCCGCTGCCCAGGCCGGACCGGATCCTGGCCGGACCGTAGTAGCGCGGGTCATCGCCGTCGCTCGCCTTGCTGTCGTCCCGCGCCAGCCGCACCGGCGCCTCGAACGCCGGGGAGGTCGCGGTCAGCCGCCCTTCCTCGCCCGGGTCGGGCGAGGCGTCCCGCCACACCACCTGCACCCGGCCGCCGGCCTTGACGCGGAAGCGGGGGGCGGAGTCGTCGGGGCCGCCGTGCGGCCGGAAGAACTCGGGGCCGCGGCCCTTGCCCTTGTAGTCATAGTCGCCGGGCCGGGACGCCCGAACGATGAGCCGGCGCTCGGCGATCCGCCGCCCCTTCGGTCCGGTCAGCACCACCTTGTACGTACCGTCCTTGGCGTCCTGCAGCACGCTCGGCACGGCCACGAACATCCGTGGAATGCTCCAGTCGCCGCCGTTCTTGTCATGTTTGAGCGGGACCGGCGCCTTGAACGCCTTCGAGTGCACCGTGAAGGAACTGCCGGTCTCCCCCGGATACAGGTCGTCGAAGGAGAGCCCGACCGTTTCGCCGGGGCGTACCCCGTCCATGGAGCCGCTCACATCGAACGAGGGCCGCGGCGCCGCCACCACGCGGACCGTGCCCCGCTCCGTGACGCGTCCGGCGATCTTGACCGTGAGCGGGTACGTGCCCGGCGTGGCCTTCATCGCGATCGCGGTCCGCGCGCCGTACCTGAGGCCCCAATAGGGCTCCGACGTCAGGTCCCGCTGGTAGGCGAGCCGGGCGGCGTGCGCGAACGCCGGGGAGCTCACGACGACCTTCTCGTGCCGCGTTCTGACGCCGGCCACTTCCAGGTCGACGAGCTGGCCGGGCCGCTCCCCGAAGGTCTCGTACAGCAGGTGCGGCTTCTTCTTGGCGCGGCTGCCGTCGTCGGCCGCCGCGGCACCGGACGCGCCCACAGCACACACCAACATCCCGCCGCACACCGCGGCGACCGTGATACGTGACCACCCCACGGCGCTTCCCCCTCGATGCGATTTCCCGGGAAGAGGGGGTTGGCGCCCGATTGGTTGCTTCGGGCCCGCCGAGCCTGCCGGGCCCGCCGGGCCGCCTCGCAGCCGGCGCTCAGTGGTGGAACGCCGTCGCCACGCCTTCCGGCCGCTGCAACGGGCCCGGCTGACCGCGGAATTCGGGCAGCAGCTCGTCCAGGTCCGCGAGGAACATGTCGGCCAGGTCGTGGGAGAAGCCGTTGCGGCAGACGATCCGCAGGACGGACAGGTCCTCACGGTGCGGCGGGAAGGTGTAGGCGGGAATCAGCCAGCCGCGCTCCTTCATCCGCCGGGACACATCGAAGACGTCGAAGGCCTTGACGCCGTCCGCGGTGGTGAAGGCGAAGACCGGCAGCTCGTCGCCGCGGGTGAGCAGGCGGAAGTCGCCCAGCGCGTCGATCCGTTCGGCCATCGAGCGGGCCACGTCGCGGGCCGCCTGCTGTACGGCGCGGAAGCCGGCCCGGCCCAGCCGCAGGAAGGTGTAGTACTGGGCGGCGACCTGGGCGCCGGGCCGGGAGAAGTTGAGCGCGAAGGTCGGCATATCGCCGCCCAGATAGTTGACGCGGAAGACCAGCTCCTCCGGCAGCGCCTCGTGGCTGCGCCACAGCACCCAGCCGACGCCCGGGTAGACCAGCCCGTACTTGTGCCCGGAGGTGTTGACGGAGGCGACCCGCGGCAGCTGGAAGTCCCACACCAGCTCCGGGTCGAGGAACGGCGCGATCATGGCACCGGACGCGCCGTCCACATGGACCGGGATGTCCCAGCCCTTGTGTTCCTGCAGCTCGTCGAGTGCCGCGCAGATCTCGGCCACCGGCTCGTAGGACCCGTCGAAGGTGGAGCCGAGGACGGCGACGACGCCGATGGTGTTCTCGTCGCAGAGGCCGGCGGCGGTCTCCGCGTCGAGGTGGAAGCGGTCGCCCTCCATCGGCACCTGGCGCGCCTCGACCTCCCAGAAGTTGCAGAACTTGTCCCAGCAGACCTGGACGTTGGCGCCCATGACGAGGTTGGGCCGGGCGCTGCCCGGATACCGGTCCCCATTGGCGTTCATCCAGCGCCGTTTGAGGGCCAGCCCGGCGAGCATGCAGGCCTCACTCGACCCGGTGGTCGAGCAGCCGACCGTCGACGCCGGGTCGGGCGCGTGCCACAGGTCGGCGAGCATTGCCACACACCGCCGCTCCAGCTCGGCGGTGCGCGGATACTCGTCCTTGTCGATCATGTTCTTGTCGCGGCACTCGGACATCAGGATGCCGGCCTGCGGCTCCATCCAGGTGGTGACGAAGGTCGCCAGATTGAGCCGGGAGTTGCCGTCCAGCATCAGCTCGTCGTGCACGAACTGATAGGCGGTGTGCGGGGAGATCGGACCGTCGGGCAGCGTGTGCCGCGGGGGCGAGGTGCTCAGGCCCGCCACCGGGTCGGCCTCGCCGTAGAAGGGGTTGACCGGGTGGCTGATGTGCCGCAGGTCGCGTTCCGAGGCGCCCTTGTGGAGAGTCATGGCTGTCGCGTCCCCCCGGTCAACCAGCCTGCGTGAGGCCGGACTTGATGGCTCTGGTGAATTTCACGACGCGCTTCGCCTGGATACGGGCGGCGGTGCGCGCCTCGTCGTCGACCGGGGTGTCCGGCCCGCCGACATGCGAGGTGCCGTACGGGTTCCCGTCGGCGAACTTCGCCGGGTCGGTGTATCCGGGCGCCACGAGGATGCCGCCGAAGTGGTGGATGGTGTTGTAGAGGGCGAGGAGGGTGGACTCCTGGCCGCCGTGCTTGGTCGCACTCGCGGTGAACCCGCTGTAGACCTTGTCGGCCAGATGGCCCTGCTGCCAGTGGCCGCCCAGGGTGTCGAGGAACTGCTTGAGCTGCGAGGTCACATTGCCGAAGCGGGTGGGCGTACCGAAGATCACCGCGTCCGCCCAGAGCATGTCCTCGGGCGCCGCCTCGAGAATGTCGGCCGTCGCCCTGGCATTCGCCGCCCACGCCGGATTGGCGTCAATGGCCACCTGCGGCGCCAGCTCGGCGGCCCGCCGCAGCCGCACCTCCGCCCCCTCGTGCTCGGCGGTGTCCGCGATCACCCGGGCGAGCTCGGCGACGGTGCCGGTCGAGGAGTAGTAGATGACGGCGACGTTCACATGCGGGGGCGGCGGTGTGGCCGGAGACGGCGGCGAGGGCGTGGACATGGACGTACCTCCTGGAAGCCGACAATAGGGGCGTGAGGGGTACGGGGCCTCCGGGGTTCGGCCAGAGGGGCGGGGCGGACGGGCGCGCAAGGACGCCGACGGCCCCCGTGAGGGCACGGGGGCCGTGGCTCTGGCGGAATTCCGTGGTGGCTCAGGCGCCCGTCAGCGCGTCGCCCTTGATGGCGGTGACGAAGGACGACCATCCGGCGGCCGGGAAGAGGAGCGCCGGGCCGTGGGGGTCCTTGCTGTCACGGACGGGGACGAGGCCGGGGAGGTCGTCACGGACCTCGAGGCAGTCTGCGCCGTCTGGGTTGCTGTAACTGCTTTTACGCCAGGTGGCGGCGCCGAGGAAATCCTCGGCCACTTCCAGGCAGTTGGCGCCGTCCGGGTTGCTGTGGCTGCTCTTGCGCCAGGTGGCTGAGGTGAGGTCAATCCCCTTGCTGCGCTTCATTTCTGTAGCCCCTTGCCGCTTCTTCGATCATGGCCAGGGACGCCTCAGGTGGAAGTGCGGCGGCCCTGAGCCGATCGTACGACTTCCGATAACCCGTCACGAAGGGTGGATAGTCGATTACTTGGCCGTCATGCTCGCCTTCGGTCCAGACGAGCGGTGGCGCATCCCGGAAGGTCATGACCTTGGCCAGCCCCATGATGAGCGGATGGCCGACGACCGTTTCAGGGAGGACTTGGAGCACGCTTCGTGTCGACCGGATCACCTCGGCCATGTGATCCAGTTGCTCGGCCATCTCCTCGGGCGGGAGCAGTGGCTTGCGGATCAGGTCCTCGCGCAAGATCGCCCAGTACTCAGGGCGGTCCTTGTATTTCCACATCTCTGCGCGCTTCTGACGTGCACGGACCTTCTCCTCGACGACTTCGGATCCCTCCCACGGCCGCGCGCTGTGGATGAGCTGCCGGTTGTACGCCTTGGTCTGCAACAGGCCCGGAATGACGGCAGGCGCCCAGTCCTCGATGGACAAGGCGCCTTTCTCCAGCTCCGGAATGTCTGCGAAGTACGGCGGATGCCCGAGCCGCCGCGCCTTGGCCGCATCTTCACAACGGCGCTCGAAGAACCCGTTCGTCTCGAGCTTCTCGTCCACATGTCTGGCCAGATCCAGCGGCATTCCCCGCTCTCCCCGCTCGATCTGGCTGAGGAACGAGATGCCGCGGAAGCTGCCGTCCGCTAACTGTTCGAGCGTGAGGCTCGCTTCTTCCCTCAGATAGCGCAACTCGGCGCCGTAGAAGCAGGGAACGCTTGCTGATGCGTCGGGATCCTTACGAGGAGGCATGGTTCACCACCGCTTTTTCCGGATTGCCGTGCGCAACCCCAGTGCCTTCCACGCTACGTCGGGTGACGTCAGTCTGTAAGGGAATCGTCACAATGCGCACAGGAAGGCGTACGACGCATGTCCGACCACCACGAGGACGTACACGAGAGTGCTGAATTGCTTCTCGCCGCGCTCCGGGCCAACGGCATCACGCTGCCGTCGCTCGGCGTCGATCTGCCGAGTTTCGCGGGCAGTTACGGCGTCCCGCTCGTCGCCCTCGGGAATTGCAACGCGGCCACCGCCCGCAAGCTGGCCCAGGCGCTCCGTAAAGCCGCCGAGGAGACGGCGGCGTGACCGGTCTTGTCCGCAGGCTTTTCGAGCCGCTGCTGCGTCGGCTGATGCCAGGTCGCGGCCGGCGACGGGCGGTCAATGGCCCGACCGCTGCCACCACTTGCCGAATGGAGCCGCCGATGAAGCAACGCCACCTGGTGCGCGTACGGCGGGTGCCGCCCGGCCTGCTCGTGCTGTGCAGCGCCGACAGCCGCCTCGTACGGCCGTATGTGCTCAGCGCCGAGGAGTGGCGCGACGCCAAACGTGAGCGGATGGAGGAGTCCGTCAGGCGGCTGAACAAATGGTCGTCCGGTGGGGGCGGGCGCAGTTGAGGGCCCGCCCCGGGCGGTCAGTTCGCGGCGCCGGCCAGCGACAGCTTCGCCGCGAAGCCGAGGAACGCCGCCCCGGCGCCCGCCGACAGGCCGGCCGTCAGTTTGCGGCGGCGGCGGAAGGTGGCCGCCAGGAACGTACCGCTGAAGATCAGGATCGAGAGATACGTAAAGCTGAAGAGCTGTGCCCAGGCGCCGAGCGTGAGGAACGACAGGACCGGGTGCGCGTAGGACGGGTCGACGAACTGCACGAAGAAGGAGATGAAGAAGAGGATCGCCTTCGGGTTGAGGAGGCTGACCACGAGGGCGCGGCGGTACGGGCGCTCGACCGTCTCCTTCGCCGCCCTGGGGGCCGCGGGCTCGCCCGCCCGCTCCGCCCGGCGGGTCTCGCGGCCGCGCCACAGGGACCAGGCGCCGCGCAGCATCCCGACCGCCAGCCAGGTCAGATATCCCGCACCGGCGAATTTCACGATGGCGAACAGGATCGGAGTGGTCTGCAGAAGCGAGGCCACGCCGCCGGCCGACAGGGTCATCAGTACGGTGTCGCCGCACAGGACACCGAGCGCGGCGCGGTACGCCACGCGGGGGCCGCGCCGGGCCGCCACGGAGACGACGTACAGCGAGTTAGGACCTGGTAGAAGAATGATCAGCGCGAGGCCCGCCAAATAGGTGGGCAGATCCGTTATCCCCAGCATGTGCGGCAGGATCTCACCCGCCGAACGGCTCCTTCACCGCCCTTTCAGAATGTGGGCTTGCACCTCACGTGGCGTGAGGACACATCGTGGAGTGCGTACCGAAGACACGGCGCGTACCGAAGAGAAAGGTGCGTGCCAGAAGAAGCCGACGGGAAAGGGGCGGAGGGCAGTGAGCTATTCGGTGGGGCAGGTGGCCGCGTTCGCCGGGATCACGGTGCGGACCTTGCACCACTACGACGAGATCGGGCTGCTGGTGCCCAGTGAGCGTAATCACGCCGGGCACCGCCGCTACGGCGAGGACGATCTCGACCGGCTGCAGCAGATTCTGTTCTACCGGGAGCTCGGCTTTCCGCTCGACGAGGTCGCCGTCCTCCTGGACGATCCGGACGCGGACCCGCAGGAACATCTGCGGCGCCAGCACCACCTGCTGAGCACGCGGATCGGCAAACTCCAGGAGATGGCCGCCGCCGTCGAACACGCGATGGAGGCACGCAGGATGAACGTACGGCTCACACCGGAGGAGAAGTTCGAGGTGTTCGGGGAATTCGACCCCGATGCGTACGAGGCGGAAGCCGAAGAGCGGTGGGGCGGTTGCGCCGCGTATGAGGAGTCGCGGCGGCGGACGGCCTCGTACACCAAGGACGACTGGAAGCGGCTGACGGCGGAATTCGACGCCATTCACCGGAAGATGGCAGACCTGCTGGCCCAGGGGGTGGCGGCGGAGTCCGAGGCGGCGATGGACGTGGCCGAGGAGCACCGGCGGTTCATCAGCGGGGCGCACTACGACTGCACGTACGAGATCCACACGGGGCTGGGGGAGATGTACGTGGCGGATGAGCGGTTCACCGCCACGTACGAGGCGATCCGGCCGGGACTTGCCGTGTACATGCGGGACGCGATGCTGGCGAATGCCGTACGGCACATGTGACGGCGGGCGGGTGGGCGCGGGGGTCAGCTCACCGGGACGAGGACCACGGCCGTCCCGTAGGCGCACACCTCCGTGCCCACATCCGCCGCCTCCGTGACGTCGAAGCGGAACATCAGCACCCCGTTCGCACCGCGCGAACGGGCCTGTTCGATCAGGCGGTCCATCGCCTGGTTACGGGTCTCGACGAGGGTCTTGGTCAGGCCCCGCAGCTCGCCGCCGATCATCGACTTCAGGCCGGCGCCGATCTGGCTGCCCAGGTGCCGGGAGCGCACCGTCAGGCCGAAGACCTCGCCGATCACCCGGTCCACGCGAAATCCCGGCACGTCGTTCGTCGTGACCACCAGGACGTCGGACTGGGAGTGCTGTCCGCCGCCGTACTCCTCGATGCCCATAGGGGTGCACCTCCGTGTGGCTCCTTCTGGCTCCGCGTGGATCCTTGCGGCTCCGCGTGGATCCTGTGGTCAGGATCACCCGGCGCGGGGGGCGCTGCCAGCCGTCGGGCGCGGTCGGGTGGGTGCGCAGGGGCGCGACTGGAACCACGGGGGTTCACCCGGCGTTGATAGTTTTGGGCCGCACAAGCGCCTGCATCCCCGTCGCACCCCGTGTCGCACCGCACGATCCGGCGCCCTCGACCCTGGAGCCTTCACCCCGTGAATACTCTCGCGCTCGGCCCCCAATGGCTGGACCCGGACTATCTGATCGCGACGTTCGGCCTGATCGGCGTGCTGGTCATCGTCTTCGCGGAGTCCGGTCTGCTGATCGGCTTCTTCCTGCCGGGCGACGCCCTGCTGTTCACCACCGGTCTGCTGGTGACCACGCACAAGATGGACCGGCCGCTGTGGCTGGTGTGCGGGCTGATCCTCATTGCCGCGGTCCTCGGCGACCAGGTGGGCTATCTCTTCGGCCGGAAGGTGGGGCCCTCGCTCTTCAAGCGCCCGGACTCCCGCCTCTTCAAGCAGGAGAACGTCGAGAAGGCGCATGAATTCTTCGAGAAGTACGGCCCGAAGTCGCTGATCCTGGCCCGCTTCGTGCCGATCGTGCGGACCTTCACGCCGATCATCGCGGGCGTGAGCCGGATGAACTACCGGTCCTTCCTCACCTTCAACCTCATCGGCGGCGCGCTGTGGGGCGTGGGCGTGACGGTGCTGGGCGCGGTGCTGGGCAACATCCCGTTCGTCCACAAGAACATCGAGGCGATCCTGATCGCGATCGTGCTGGTCTCCGTGGTGCCGATCGCCATCGAGTACCTGCGCGCCCGCGGCAAGGCCAAGAAGGAAGCCGCGGCGGGCGAGCCCGGTGCGGCGGCCCAGCCGCTGGGCGGCGCCGAGGGGCGGCGGGGGCGCCACGCGAGGCGCTGACGCTTGGTCTTGGCCCCACGTGTTCGGCTTTCCCGCCGTACCGGTTCTCGCCGTTGCGCCTGCGGCGGGCGTGGTTTTGTCGGGTGCGGTGCCACACCTCCGGACTCCGTCCTGCGGCGCGGCCCCTCCCACGGGTGGGTGGAAGACGGGCTGGTGGGGGCGCACGTTGAGGGTCAGGTGCACCTCGGATCCACAGGGCACAGCTGACCACTGACGTGGATGCCCACCGGCCTTTCTTTTTCCCACCCTCAACGGGGAGGGGGCGGGCCGTAGCGGCGGAGCCGTGTAGGGCCGGTCCCGCAGCCGAACAGCCCCGCGCAGCGGCACCGCCCGCCGCAGGCGCAACGGCGACAAACCCCCACGGCGGGACGGCCGACAACGTGGGAGGGCCGCCAAGCGCAGCGGAGGGGCCGCAGGCGCCACGGCGAACAACCACCACGGCGGGAAAGCCGAAAACGTGGGGCGCCTGAGCGAAGCGCACCATGGCATGGTGTCCTAGAACCACCCCCAGGAGGTCATCGAGGAGCGGCAAACCGTGGCGTCGGATCCACATGTGTCGGAGCAGGGCAGCGAGGAACGTAAGCCCGCGTCGGACGAAGCGCACAGCGCCTTCACCCCGCCGCTGGGGGTCCCGTATCCGCCGCCCCCGGAGGACGAGCACCCCACCTCCGAATTTGCGCTGCCGCCGGGGCTGAAGCCGGAGGCGCCGGCCGAGCAGGAAGGGTCGGCGTTCGTGGCGCCCGGCAGCACCACCGGGCAGACCCCGATGCCGGTCGGTGCCACCGCCGTGAGCGCCTTCACGCCGCCGCACGGCATACCCGTCATCAGCCTTACCAAGGAAGCCCCTTGGCAGGACCGGATGCGCACCATGCTGCGGATGCCGATCCATGAGCGGCCGGTCCCGGAGCGGGTGGAGCGCACCGACGAGACCGGGCCCGCCGTGCCCCGCGTGCTCGACATGACCCTCCGTATCGGCGAGATCCTGCTGGCCGGCGGCGAGGGCGCCGAGGACGTCGAGGCCGCGATGTTCGGCGTCGCGCACGCCTACGGGCTGGAGCGGGTCGAGCCGACCGTCACCTTCACGCTGCTGTCGATCTCGTACCAGCCGTCGCTGGTGGAGGACCCCGTCACGGCCAGCCGTACGGTGCGGCGGCGCGGCGTCGACTACAACCGGCTGTCCGCGGTGTTCCGGCTCGTCGACGAGATCACGTCCGAAGGCATCACGCTGGAGGAGGCCTACCGCGGTCTCGCCGAGATCCGGCGTAACCGCCACCCCTATCCGAGCTGGGCGCTGACACTGGCGTCCGGGCTGCTGTCCGGTGCGGCGTCGATGCTGGTCGGCGGCGGGGCGCTGGTGTTCTTCGCGGCCGCGGTGGGCTCGATGCTGGGCGACCGGCTGGCCTGGCTCGCGTCCGGGCGCGGGCTGCCGGAGTTCTACCAGTTCGTGGTCGCGGCGATGCCGCCCGCCGCGGTGGGCCTGGCCTTCGGGCTGGCGCACTCCACCGTGCAGGCGTCCGCGGTGATCACCGGTGGGCTGTTCGCGCTGATCCCGGGGCGGGCGCTGGTCGCGGCCGTCCAGGACGGCCTGACCGGCTACTACATCACCGCCTCCGCCCGCCTCCTGGAAGTCGGCTATCTGGTCGTCGGCATCGTCGTCGGCGTGCTCTCCGTGCTCTACGTCGGGCTGCAGCTGAACCCGGCCCTCAAGCACCTCAACCCGGAACAGTCGTTCAAGCTCTACAACCAGCCGCTGGTGCAGATCATGGCGTCCATGCTGCTGGCGCTGGCGTTCTGTGTGCTGCTTCAGCAGGAACGTCACACCGTGGCGTTCGCGACGTTGAACGGCGGGGTCGCCTGGGTCGTCTACGGCGCCCTCGCGGTCACCGCCGACTTCAACGAGGTGCCCTCCACCGCCATCGCCGCCGGCCTGGTCGGCCTCTTCGGCCAGCTGCTGTCCCGCTACCGCTACGCGTCCGCGCTGCCGTACGTCACCGCGGCCATCGGCCCGCTGCTGCCCGGTAGTGCCACGTACTTCGGGCTGCTCAACTTCGCCCAGGGGCATCTGATCGACGGCTTCTCGTCGCTGATCAAGGCGGCCTCGCTGGCGCTTGCCATCGCCGTCGGCGTGAACCTCGGAGGCGAGGTGGCCCGGCTGTTCCTGCGGGCACCGGGCATCGAGGAGGCGGGCGGCCGCCGGGCGGCGAAGCGGACCCGCGGCTTCTAGCCGCTCCGGACGTTCCCGACGCCTGGGCGTCCCGGACGCGCCGGCACGCACGAACGGGCGGCACCCTCGATCGGGTGCCGCCCGTTCGCGTACTTCACGTACGAAAATCAGAGCGCGTCAAACGGCGCACGGCGGCCCGGGAAAACCGCCGTCAGCGACCATTCACCGACTGCGTCAGTGCTTGCCGCCCTGCGCCTCGAGACGCTTGTACGAGGCCTCGATCTCCGCCTCGGCCTCGGTGCGGCCGACCCAGTTGGCGCCCTCGACGGACTTGCCGGGCTCCAGGTCCTTGTAGACCTCGAAGAAGTGCTGGATCTCCAGGCGGTCGAACTCCGACACGTGGTGGATGTCGCGCAGGTGCTCCACGCGCGGGTCGGACGCGGGCACGCACAGCAGCTTGTCGTCGCCGCCGGCCTCGTCCGTCATCCGGAACATGCCGATGGCGCGGCACTTGATGAGGCAACCGGGGAAGGTCGGCTCGTCCAGGATGACCAGGGCGTCGAGCGGGTCGCCGTCCTCGCCCAGGGTGTTCTCGACAAAGCCGTAGTCGGCCGGGTAGCTGGTCGAGGTGAAGAGTCGACGGTCCAGGCGGATCCGACCGGTCTCGTGGTCCACCTCGTACTTGTTCCGCGAACCCTTCGGGATCTCGATGGTGACGTCGAACTCCACGGGTGACTCCTCCATGATCAACACATAGGTCTGGTGATTAAGTGTCCCCCACGCAGGTGTGTGATCGCGAAAGGGGCTGGTCCGAGGTGCCGGAGACCAGGTCGTGGCAGGTCAAATGGGGCAGCTGGGGCCGGTCCACGGTGCGGGCGGCAGCCGGCGCGGGGCGGGGTGCCGCACAGTTCGTGGCCGACGAGTGGTTCTTTGCCCGCCAGTGGTGGCGGCGGGCACCGCGCCAGCAGAAGCGGACGTGGCAGCTGACGGCCGGCTCCGCCGTGGCCGGTCTCGCGGTCGCGGCCGGCGCGGTAGCGGCGGCCGGTCCCTGGGACTCCGGTCAGCGTACGGCGGAAAGGTCGCTCGCAGCCGCCGCGGCCGGCACAGGTGGCGAGCATCACGACGCGGCCGAGCGCCCCGCGCCGCCCGCGCCGCCCGTACTGCTCGCCCTGGGGAGCCGGATGCCGTCCGGCCGGGGCGCCGCCCCCGTACCCACCGGAGCGGGCCTGGCCGACGCCCTCGCGCCGCTCATGAAGGCCCCCGAACTCGGCCCGCTGCGCAGCGCCTCCGTCCTGGACGTCACCTCCGGCCGCGAGGTCTACGGCGTCAAACAGGGCACCCCCGCCACCCCCGCCTCCACCGTCAAACTCGCCACGGCCGTGGCCGCGCTGTCCCTCCTCGGCCCCGACCACCGCATCGACACCACGGTCGTCGCCGGGAACCCCGCGAAACCCGGAGACCACCGCATCGTCCTGGTGGGCGGCGGCGACCCCACCCTCACCGCCCGCGCACCCCGGCAGGGCAGCGGCGACCAGCCCGCGAACCTCCGCACCCTGGCCGACGACACCGCCCGCGCCCTCAAGAAGCAAAAAATCAGCAAGGTCTCGCTCGGCTACGACACCTCGGCCTACTCGGGTCCGGCGCTGCACCCCATCGGCCCGAACGAGAACCTCGCCCCGGTCACCGCCCTGATGACCGACGAAGCCCGCCTCGACAACAGCGACCACGGCACCGCCCCCCGCGAAAGCGACCCGGCCGCCGCCGCGGCCCGTACCTTCGCCGGCCTCCTCCACGCCCGCGGCATCACCGTCGACGGCGCCCCCAAGAGCACCAAGGCCCCCAAGGCGGCCCACCGCCTCGCCACCGCCGCATCCCTGCCCCTCTCCGCCCTCGTCGAGCGCATGCTCACCTACAGCGACAACGACATCGCCGAGGCCCTGGCCCGCCAGACCGCCCTCGCCTCCGGCCTGCCCGCCGGCTTCGCGGGCGCCGGCAAGGCCGTACACAGCGCCCTGGCGGCCCAGCACCTGCCCCTGTCCGGTGCCGCCTTCGCGGACGGCAGCGGCCTGAACCGCGCCGACAAGGTCTCCGCCGGCCTCCTCTCCCACCTCCTCCTGGCCGCCTCCGCCTCCGACAAGCCCGCCCTGCGCCCCGTGGTCACCGGCCTCCCCGTCGCCGCCTTCACCGGCACCCTCAGCACCCGCTACGGCAACTCCGCGGGCGCCGGCGCCGTACGCGCCAAAACCGGCACCCTCACCGGGGTGAACACCCTGGCCGGCACGGTCGTGGACGCCGACGGCCGCCTCCTGGTCTTCGCCTTCATGACCAGCGGCACAACGGACCCACAGGGCGCGCAGCAGGCCCTGGACAAACTCGCCTCGACGGTGGCCAACTGCGGTTGCCGCTAGCGCTGCGCTTGGGGCTTGGCCCCACGTTTTTGTCTTTCCCGCCGTGCCTCGCCTCGCCGTGGCGCCTGCGGCGGGCGGTGCCGCTGCGCGGGGCTGTTCGGCTGCGGGACCGGACCTACACGGCTCCGCCGCTACGGCCCGCCCCCTCCCCGTTGGGGGTGGGAAAAGAAAGGCCGGTGGGAGTGCACGTACGGGGCCAGCTGTGCCCTGTGGATCCGAGGTGCACCTGACCCGAAACGCACGCCGCCACCGGCCCGTTTTTCCACCCACCCGTGGGAGGGGCCGCGCCGCAGGACGGAGTCCGGAGGTGTGGCACCGCACCCGACAAAACCACGCCCGCCGCAGGCGCAACGGCGAGAACCAGTACGGCGGGAAAGCCGAACACGTGGGAAGCCCGCCAAGCGCAGCGACAACGTCGGCTACCCCCGGGCCTGGCGGCCCCGTACGGTGAACCCATGACGAGCATCGGTGGAGCCGAGATGGTCGACTGGAACCTGGCGGTGGCGACCGCAACCCGCTTTGTACGGCCGGGCCCAGAGGTGAGCCGCGACGAGGCCCGCGCGATCGTGGCCGAACTACGCCGCCACGCCAAGTCCTCCGAGGAACACGTCCGCGCGTTCACGGGGCTGGCGCAGCCGGGCACCGAGGGCGGGGCGCCGCACGACACCCCGGTGCTCGTCGTCGACCGCCCCGGCTGGATCAAGGCGAACGTGGCCGGCTTCCGCGCCGTCCTCAAGCCGCTGCTGGCCAAGATGGAGGACCGCCGCGCCGCCGTCCCCGGCGGCGCCGTGCTCGGCGCGGTGGGCGGCAAGGTGACCGGCGTGGAGCTCGGCATGCTGCTGTCGTTCCTGTCCTCCCGCGTACTCGGCCAGTACGAGACGTTCGCGCCCGCCTCCCGCGACCTGCCCGCCGCAGCGCAGGGCGGCCGGCTCCTCCTGGTGGCGCCCAACATCGTCCACGTCGAGCGGGAGCTCGAAGTGGACCCGCACGACTTCCGCCTGTGGGTCTGCCTCCACGAGGAGACGCACCGCACCCAGTTCACGGCGGTGCCCTGGCTGCGCGACCACATCGAGGGCGAGATCCAGTCGTTCCTCGGCGAGACCGACATCGACCCGGGCACCCTCCTGGAGCGGCTGCGCGAGGCCGCCCAGTCGCTGGCGGGCGCCAAGCCCGAGGGCGAGGAGGGCGACGACGGCAACCACTCCCTCGTCGACCTGGTCCAGACCCCCTCCCAGCGCGAGATCCTCAGCCGCCTCACCGCCGTGATGTCCCTGCTGGAGGGCCACGCCGATTTCGTCATGGACGGGGTCGGCCCCGACGTCGTGCCGTCCGTCGCCGAGATCCGCGAGAAGTTCCAAAAGCGCCGGGCCAGCGGCGCGGGCCGGCTCGACCAGGCGCTGCGTAAGCTGCTCGGCCTGGACGCCAAGCTGCGCCAGTACCGCGACGGAGAGCGGTTCGTGCGGGCCGTCGTCGAGGAGGTCGGCATGGACGGTTTCAATCGCGTCTGGACCTCGCCCAACACGCTCCCCACCAAACTGGAGATCGCCAAACCGGCGGACTGGATCGCGCGGGTGCATCGCAAAGCGGACGGGGCACCGTAAGCGAGCGTCGTCCGCTGGGCGCGCCGCACGGCAGAAGAGCGCCCCTTCAATCACCCGTCTGAGGGACCGTGATCCATGGATAGGCGTGCAATGCTCGGGGAACCTCCCGCCTCTGTCACCATCTAGGCACTCTGTGTGACTGCGACGGAGTGACGGTCATCGTGATCGTGACGACGTCGCCGTCCACGGCCCGAGGCTCGCTCCCAGCTGAACGATTGGAAACGGACATGGGTCCCCATCCAGCGGTCGCCGCGATACGCCTGGCGGTCCGCCGCGTACTCCACGACGTCCTGAACCACCACCTCGCGCAGGGCCGGCACGACTCCCCGCTCGTGCTCGTGGCCTGCTCGGGCGGCGCCGACTCCATGGCGCTCGCCTCCGCTCTGGCCTTCGAAGCCCCCAAGCTGGGCGTACGGGCCGGTGGCGTCACCGTCGACCACGGCCTTCAGGAAGGCTCCGACCTCCGCGCCGCCGAAGTCGCCCTCCGGCTGCGCGCCCTGCGGCTCGATCCCGTGGAGACCGTCACGGTCCAGGTGGGCCGGGCGGGCGGGCCCGAGGCCGCCGCCCGCGATGCCCGTTACGCCGCCCTCGACGCCGCCGCGGAACGGCACGGCGCCGCCGCGGTCCTCCTCGGTCACACCCGCGACGACCAGGCGGAAACGGTGCTGCTGGGGCTCGCCCGCGGCTCCGGCACCCGCTCGCTGTCCGGGATGGCCGCGACCAGCGGAACGGACGGCCGCTACCGCCGCCCCTTCCTCGACGTGGACCGCCAGACCGCCCGCAAGGCCTGTCTGATGCAGTCACTGCCCGTCTGGGACGACCCGCACAACACCGACCCCGCCTACACCCGCTCGCGGCTGCGCCACGAAGGGCTGCCCGCGCTGGAGAAGGCGCTCGGCAAGGGCGTCGTCGAGGCGCTCGCCCGTACCGCCCAGCTCTCCCGGGACGACGCCGACGCTCTGGACGCCTGGGCCGCCGACGCCGAAGCCGCGGTGTTCGACGACTCCGGCACGCTGGACGTCGCCGCGCTCTACGCACTGCCCCCCGCGGTGCGCCGCCGGGTGCTGCGCCGGGCCGTCGTCGCGGCCGGTTCACCGCCCGGTTCGCTCTTCGCCCGCCACATCGAGGAAGTGGACCGGCTGATCACGGCCTGGCGGGGCCAGGGGGCCATCAACCTCCCCGGGCGCGTCGGAGTTCGACGCCAGGGTGGCAGACTGGTCATTCGGCAGGGCTGAGCCGCAGCACACTGCCGGCTTCCTGAGCGGCTTCATGACAGTCGCCTGACCGATCATGAACACCGAACCGAACGAGAGTGGCACGGGTGGACGACAAGGACATGGGCGCCGACCTTCAGTCGGTACTCATCAGCAAAGAAGAGATCGACGCGAAGCTGGCCGAGCTGGCCGCGAAGATCGACGCGGAGTACGCGGGCAAGGACCTGCTCATCGTCGGTGTCCTCAAGGGCGCGGTGATGGTGATGGCGGATCTGGCGCGCGCGCTGTCCACCCCCGTCACGATGGACTGGATGGCCGTGTCTTCGTACGGCGCGGGCACCCAGTCCTCCGGCGTGGTCCGCATCCTCAAGGACCTCGACACCGACATCAAGGGCAAGCACGTCCTGATCGTCGAAGACATCATCGACTCCGGCCTGACGCTGTCGTGGCTGCTGTCGAACCTCGGCTCGCGCGAGCCGGCCTCCCTCGAGGTCTGCACGCTCCTGCGCAAGCCGGACGCGGCCAAGGTCGCCATCGATGTGAAGTGGATCGGCTTCGACATCCCCAACGAATTCGTCGTCGGTTACGGCCTGGATTTCGCGGAGAAGTACCGGAACCTGCCGTTCGTCGGTACCCTCGCGCCACACGTCTACGGCGGCTGATCCGACCGGGCGGGAACCCTTCGGGGACTCCCGCCGTTGGAGCAGCGAGAACGGAATCCTCGGCTGCATGTTCACTGTCGGCGCAGGCGCCGGGTGACAATGCTGGGGTACCGTCCGAAGGCAGTTCTTTTTCAGGCCAGTAATACACCGTACGCACGACCAGCCCTCCCGAGGGCGTTGTGCCTCACTGTGGCAGGAGGGACGGGGCCTCAAGCGGCTCCGTATGGATGGACGTGAAGCGATACTTCCGTGGGCCGGTCATGTGGATCGTGCTGGCCGTCCTCGCCGTGGTCGTGTTGATGCAGGTCGTCGGCTCGTCCGGCGGCTACAAGACGGTGGACACCGGTCAGGTCGTCAAGGCGATCGCTGACAACAAGGTGAAGTCCGCCGAGCTGACGACCGGTGACGAGAACAAGATCAAGATTGAGCTGTCGGGCTCCAACAAGATTGAGGGCTCCAACAAGCTCCAGGCGAGCTACATCGGCGACCAGGGCGTCGATCTGGCGAAGAACCTGCAAGCCAAGTACCAGACCGGCGATATCAAGGACGGTTACACCGTCTCGCCGTCGAAGCAGAACCCGTTCGTGGGCGTGCTGCTTTCGCTGCTCCCCTTCGTCCTCATCGTGGTCGTCTTCCTGTTCCTGATGAATCAGATGCAGGGCGGCGGCTCCCGGGTGATGAACTTCGGGAAGTCGAAGGCGAAGCTGATCACCAAGGACACTCCGAAGACGACGTTCTCGGACGTCGCGGGGTCGGACGAGGCGGTCGAGGAGCTCCACGAGATCAAGGAGTTCCTGCAGGAGCCGGCGAAGTTCCAGGCCGTCGGCGCCAAGATCCCCAAGGGCGTGCTGCTGTACGGCCCGCCCGGCACCGGCAAGACGCTCCTCGCGCGCGCCGTCGCCGGTGAGGCGGGGGTCCCCTTCTACTCGATCTCCGGTTCCGACTTCGTCGAGATGTTCGTCGGTGTCGGTGCCTCCCGGGTCCGTGACCTCTTCGAGCAGGCCAAGGCGAACGCCCCGGCGATCGTCTTCGTCGACGAGATCGACGCCGTCGGCCGGCACCGCGGTGCGGGCCTCGGCGGTGGCCACGACGAGCGTGAGCAGACCCTCAACCAGCTCCTGGTCGAGATGGACGGCTTCGACGTGAAGGGCGGCGTGATCCTGATCGCCGCCACGAACCGCCCGGACATCCTCGACCCGGCGCTGCTGCGCCCCGGCCGCTTCGACCGGCAGATCGCCGTCGACCGCCCGGACATGCAGGGCCGTCTGGAGATCCTCAAGGTCCACCAGAAGGGCAAGCCGGTAGCCCCGGACGTCGACCTCTCGGCCGTCGCCAAGCGCACCCCCGGCTTCACCGGTGCCGACCTGTCCAACGTCCTCAACGAGGCCGCTCTGCTGACGGCCCGTGGTGACGCGAAGCTGATCAACAATCACTTCCTGGACGAGGCGATCGACCGCGTCGTGGCCGGACCGCAGAAGCGGACCCGGATCATGTCCGAGAAGGAGAAGAAGATCACCGCGTACCACGAGGGCGGACACGCCCTGGTCGCGGCGGCTTCCCCGAACTCCGACCCGGTCCACAAGATCACGATCCTGTCCCGCGGCCGGGCTCTGGGCTACACCATGGTCCTGCCCGACGAGGACAAGTACTCCACCACCCGCAACGAAATGCTCGACCAGCTGGCATACATGCTGGGCGGGCGCGCGGCGGAGGAGCTGGTCTTCCACGACCCGACCACCGGCGCTGCGAACGACATCGAGAAGGCCACCGCAACGGCCCGCGCGATGGTCACGCAGTACGGCATGACCGAGCGGCTCGGCGCGATCAAGTTCGGCACGGACAACTCCGAGCCGTTCCTGGGCCGTGAGATGGGTCACCAGCGCGACTACTCCGAGGAGGTCGCCGCGCTGGTCGATGAGGAGGTCAAGAACCTCATCGAGACCGCGCACAACGAGGCGTGGGAGATCCTGGTCGAGAACCGCGACATCCTCGACAACCTCGTGCTGACGCTCCTGGAGAAGGAGACGCTCGGCAAGGAGGAGATCGCCGAGGTCTTCAAGCACGTGGTCAAGCGCCCGGCCCGCCCGGCGTGGACCGGCTCCTCACGGCGTACGCCCTCCAGCCGCCCGCCGGTGCTCTCCCCCAAGGAGCTCGCCCCGGCCAACGGCGCCGTGCCGACCAGCGCCACGGTCTCCACGGAAAAGAAGACGGAAGCCGCCGAGGACACCACCCCGGAGAGCTGATCCGGTAGCCCATACGGGCCCCGGAATGAATGCCGCGCCCCGCAGGTTCTAGCCTGGGGGGCGCGGCATTCCGCGTTTCGAGCGGGCGCCGAGTGCGGGCGCAGAGAGAACGAGGCACCAGATGACGGACCCCGTGACGCTGGACGGCGACGGCAAGATCGGCGTATTCGACGAGAAGCGCGCCGAGGACGCCGTGCGCGAGCTGCTCATCGCCGTCGGCGAGGACCCGGACCGCGAGGGACTGCTGGAGACCCCGGCACGGGTGGCGCGGGCGTACAAGGAGATCTTCGCCGGGCTGTGGCAGAAGCCCGAGGACGTCCTGACGACGACATTCGACATCGGCCACGACGAAATGGTGCTGGTCAAGGACATCGAAGTGGTCTCGAACTGCGAGCACCACCTCGTACCGTTCGTCGGCGTCGCCCACGTCGGCTACATCCCGTCCGTCGACGGCAAGATCACCGGCCTGTCCAAGCTGGCCCGCCTGGTCGACGTCTTCGCCCGCCGCCCCCAGGTCCAGGAACGGCTCACCACGCAGATCGCGGACTCCCTGATGAAGATCCTGGAGCCGCGCGGCGTGATCGTGGTCATCGAGTGCGAGCACATGTGCATGACCATGCGCGGCGTCCGCAAGCCCGGCGCCAAGACCACCACCTCGGCCGTCCGCGGCCAGCTGCGCGATGCGGCTACGCGGGCCGAGGCGATGAGCTTGATACTGGCGCGGTAGGCGCGCGGGGGAGCGGGGGAGCCGGGGCGGCGGTAGGCGTGCCGGCAGAGCAGGCGCGGGGGGCGGTGGCCGTGGCCGGGGGGCTGCGGCGATGACGGAGTCCGACGCGGGAGGCGTGGACGCCATGGCCGGGGTACGGCTCGCGCCCGGCCTGGTGCTACCACCGGGCCACCCCGGTGCCGACGCCCGTGACGCCCTGAGGCGGTCCTGGCCGGTGAGGTGGTCCCGGGCGACGGTGAGACGGTCCGTCAGGCCTTGAGGTGCCCGCCCAGCCATTCCATGGCGGCGGGGATTTCGCGGCGCCAGGTGTTGAAGTTGTGGCCGCCGCTGTCGAGGATGATCGACGAGATGCGGGTGGGCGACTTCGTCTGCTGGATGAAGCGCAGGGTCTGGTGGTAGTTGCCCTCGCCCTGCTTGCTGGTGGTGACCAGCAGGTTCACCGGCGGAGCGGGCCGGTGGCGCTGGCGCCACAGGAGATTGTTCTCGCGGGCCAGCTGCGGGTCGCCGGCGAAGAGGTCGCCGGTCGTGGCGTCGATGGGGGCCTTGTACGCGCCGGAGAGCGCGACGGCGGTCGAGAACGCGTCAGGGTGGCGCATGGACATCTTCAGGGCGCAGTAGCCGCCGGTGGAGTCGCCGATGATGCCCCAGCTCTTGGCCTGGTTGCCGACCCGGTAGTGCTCGGCGATGTTCGCGCGCAGATCCCGGGTGAAGAAGGTCTCGGCCTGCGGGCCGCCCGGGACGTCCACGCATTCGGTGTCGCGGGGCGGCGCGACCGTCGGCCGCATCATGACCAGGATGGTCGGCTGCATTTTGTGCTTCTTGAGCAGATCATGCTCGGTCTGGGGGAAATCCAGCTTTTTGTACAGCGCCTCGGCGGTGCCGGGGTAACCGGTGAGGACAACGGATGCCGGGAACTTCTTTTTCGTGTACTTCGCCTGGAAATACTGCGGCGGCAGATACACATATGCTGGGCTGCTGATCTTGGACTGCTCACCGCGGACCAAGACCTTGTCCACCCGGCCGCCCTTCGCAGGCCGGGAGCCGCCGGGGATGCTGATCCGCTCGGTGCCGAGCATCTGGAGTTTGGTGCCGTTCGGGCCGGTCTGGTAATTCGTGACCACACCCGGCTGCTGCTCCTGACCGAAAAGGTCGGCCCAGGAGGCGTAGAAGCCGAAGGAATTGTTGGCGACGAGGCCAATGGTGGCGAAGAGGGATATCTGGGTGGCCAGCAGCAGACCGATACGGCCGAGGACGGCGCGCCAGTTCCCCTTGGACAGGCGCGGCCAGAGCCAGATGGTGAGGACAAAGAGTGCTACCGCGACGAGGACGGCAAGAAGCAGCACTTTCTTGCTGGTGAGGCCCATGTGGTGCTTTCTGCCGGGCGGCCGGTCCAACCAGGCCGCTGGTGGAACCCCGAGCCCTGAAACGCCGTCATACAGGGCGCAAAAAGTCCAGATGCTGCGACTAGGCTCGCACGTTCTCTCGACCGGGGCGACGGGAAAGTGATGTCTGACAGGCTAGATGGCGAAAAGTCGGAGACGGTTGCGTGGCGAACGCCACGCTGGCTCCGCGGCCCGCGGCCCGAGAAGGTCCCTGGCTTCGTCGGTACGGCCGGCGTGGTCGTCGGTCTGCTGAACCTGGCGGCCGGGGTCTTCCCGCGGTTCCGGCACAGCAAGATGCACGCGATGGCCGAGGTGCTGCCGGGCGCGGTGAGCCCGCTGGCGGCCGCCGCGTCCATCGTCGTGGGCATCCTGCTGCTCCTGCTGGCCCATGGGCTCAAACGACGTAAGAGGCGGGCCTGGGTGGCGGTCGTATCGCTGCTTCCGGTGGGGATCGCCGCTCAGCTCGTATATCGCCACTCCGTTTTCGGAGCAGTGCTCTCGCTCCTGTTGCTGGTGTTCCTGGTGTGGCACCGCCGCGAATTCGCGGCCCTGCCCGACCCCCGCAGCCGCTGGAAGGCCGTCGCCAACTTCGTCGTCCTCGGCGGCGCCGGCTTCGGCATCGGCATGGTGATCGTCAGCTCCCACCCCAACAAGACCATCGGCTCGCCCTCCTTCTGGGAACGCGCCCAGCACGTCCTGTGGGGCCTGTTCGGCTTCGAGGGCCCGATGCGCTACACCCAGGACGTCGACTACACCGTCGGCTACTCCCTCGGCGCCCTCGGCCTGCTGACCGTCGCCACCACCGCCTACCTCGCCTTCCGCCCCGAACACCCCGTCGCCCGGCTCACCGAGGACGACGAACAGCGGCTGCGCGAACTGCTCGCCAAGCACGGCGCCCGCGACTCCCTCGGCTACTTCGCGCTGCGCCGCGACAAGGGCGCGGTCTTCTCACCCACCGGCAAGGCCGCCGTCTGCTACCGCGTCATCTCCGGCGTGATGCTCGCCAGCGGCGACCCGATCGGCGACGTCGAGGCCTGGCCCGGCGCCATCGAGCGCTTCATGGAGGAGGCGCGGGCGCACTCCTGGACGCCCGCGGTGACCGGCTGCAGCGAGACCGGCGGCCAGGTGTGGACCCGCGAGACCGGCATGGACGCCCTCGAGCTCGGCGACGAGGCCATCGTGGACGTCGCCGACTTCACCCTCTCCGGCCGCGCGATGCGCAACGTCCGCCAGATGGTCAAGCGCATCGAACGCAACGGCTACGAGACCCGGGTACGGCGGGTGCGCGACCTGGAGCCCGAGGAACTGGCCCGTATCCAGGCCGCCGCCGACGCCTGGCGCGACACCGACACCGAGCGCGGCTTCTCCATGGCGCTCGGCCGGATCGACGCGGCCACCGACGGCGACGCCGTGATCGCCACCGCCCACCTGGCCCCCGCCGAGGGCGAGGAAGCGGGCCCGTACGGAGACCTGAAAGCCATGCAGCACTACGTGCCGTGGGGCGACAGCGGGATCTCCCTGGAGCTGATGCGGCGTGACCGCAGCGCCGACCCCGGCATGAACGAACTGCTGATCGTCGCCGCGCTGCAGGCCGCGCCCGACCTGAAGATCAAGCAGGTGTCGCTGAACTTCGCCGTCTTCCGCTCCTCCCTGGAGCGCGGCGAGAAGCTCGGCGCGGGCCCGGTCATCCGGGTCTGGCGCGGGATGCTGATCTTCCTGTCGCGCTGGTACCAGATCGAGTCGCTCTACAAGTTCAACGACAAGTTCCGGCCCCGCTGGGAGCCCCGCTTCGTGGTCTTCCGCAACAGCCGCGACATCCCCCGGATCGGCCTGGCGGCGCTGCAGGCCGAGGGCTATCTGGAGCTGGGCCTGCCGCGCGCGCTGCGCCGCCGGCAGCCCGCCGAGCCGCGGCCGTGCGTCCACTCCGAGGAGCGGGTCAAGGCTCCTGAGGCCGTCGAGACCGCCGCGTAACGGGCGGCGTGGGGCGCGCACCGCCCGCCCCACGCCGCTGCGGCCGACCGCCCCGCGCCCCGGCCGAGGCCACAATCCGGCCGGTCGGCACACGGGGCCTAGGCTGGTGTCATGAGTACCTTGCGTGGCCAGGCGGCCGGACTGCCGGACTGGGACCGCTGCGCGGTGATGGGCGTCGTCAATGTGACGCCCGATTCGTTCTCCGACGGCGGCGAGTGGTTCGACACCGAACTCGCCGTCAAACACGGTCTCGACCTGGTGGCGCAGGGCGCCGACATGGTGGACGTCGGCGGCGAGTCGACCCGGCCGGGCGCGGCGCGGGTGGACGAGGCCGAGGAGCTGCGCCGCGTCGTCCCCGTCGTACGGGAGCTGGCCGCGGCCGGCGCCGTGGTCTCCGTGGACACCATGCGCGCAACCGTCGCCGAGCAGGCCGTGGCGGCCGGGGCGCGGCTGGTCAACGACGTGAGCGCGGGCGCAGCCGACCCGGCGATGATCCCGGCGGTGGCCGCCTCGCATGTCCCGTTCGTGGTGATGCACTGGCGCGGCCAGTCCATCGACATGAACAACCGGGCCGTCTACGGGGACGTGGTCAGCGAAGTCGTCGACGAGCTCGGGCGGTCCATGGAGCGCGCCGTCTCCGGCGGCGTCGACCCGGCCCGGATCATCATCGACCCGGGCCTGGGCTTCGCCAAGGACGCCGGGCACGATCTCGCGCTGGTCGCCCAGCTGGCCCGGTTGCGGGCACTGGGCCGTCCCCTGCTGGTGGCCGCTTCGAGGAAACGCTTCCTGGGCAGGGTGCTGGCGGGCGGTGAGGGAGCCGCCCCGCCGCCCGCCAGGGAGCGGGACGCGGCCACGGCCGCGGTGTCGGCGATCGTGGCGCGAGAGGGGGCCTGGGCGGTGCGGGTGCATGAGGTGCGGGCGAGCGCGGATGCGGTGCGGGTGGCCCGCGCGGTGGAAGCCGCGGCAGCGGCGAGCGGTACGACGGCGAACGTGACGGGAGCGGTGTGAGCGGCTTGGGCCCACAAACGGACATCGAGCTGGTCGAGCAGGCGAACACGACCCTGTACGAGACCATCGAGCGCGGCGATCACGAGGCGCTGTCCGAGCTGTGGCTCGACGGTCAGGTGAGTGTGGTGCATCCGGGGTGGCCGGTGCTGCGCGGGCGCGGCGAGGTGCTGCGCTCGTACGCCCTGATCATGGCGAACACCGAATACATCCAGTTCTTCCTGACGGATGTGGAGATCGACGTCATCGGGGACACCGCCCTGGTGACGTGCACCGAGAACATCCTCAGCGGCGGCCCGGCCGAGGACGACGGCACGGTGGGGCCGCTGATCGGCCAGCTCGTCGTGGCGACGAACGTCTTCAAGCGCACGGAGGACGGCTGGCGGGTGTGGTCGCACCACGGGTCGCCGGTGCTGGCGGACCGCGAGGGCGAGGAGGACGGCGACGAGGACGCCGATGGGGACGAGAACGGCCCGGTGGGCGGGGCCGGGGCGCCGGGCGGAGTCTGATCCGAGGAGCCGCGCGCCGTCGGCCCGGCCGCCCGCGCCGGGCCCGGCGGCCCGGTGTCAGCGGGGCGGCCCGGGGCACCCGTTCGAGCCAAGTGCACTACGGGTAGGGGTGGGGCGCAGGCAGGGGGGTAAGAGGTCGCGCGGATGACCTCTCGCGACTCGCTAGCAGCAGGACGGGGACTTGTCCATAGCCCCCTTGGGCGAGCACTGTCAGTGCTCGCAGGTAGATTCGACTTTGGGGCAGTGTGCCGGACGCGTCCGGTGCGTGCCCGAAAACCGATGAGCAGTGGCGCCAGAGGTGCCAGTGGACCAGTGGGAGTGATTCGCGTGGATCGTGTCGCGCTGCGTGGGCTGAAGGCCCGAGGACACCACGGGGTGTTTCCCCGGGAGCGCGAGGAAGGCCAGACCTTCATCGTCGACCTGGTGCTCGGCCTGGACACCCGCCCCGCCGCGGCGTCCGACGACCTCGCGAAGACCGTGCACTACGGCGTTGTGGCGGAGGAGGTGGTGGCCGTCGTGGAGGGCGAGCCCGTCGACCTCATCGAGACCCTTGCGGAACGGATCGCCGACCAGTGCCTCAAGCACGAGGGGGTCCAGGAGGTGGAGGTGGTGGTGCACAAGCCCGATGCCCCGATCACCGTCCCCTTCGACGACGTGACCATCACCATCACCCGGAGCCGAGTATGAACACCAGCAGCGACCCGACCGTACAGCCGGTGCCCGCCTCCGTGGTGGAGCAGGTGGACGCCGCGGATGTGACGCTGTCCAACCCCAAACGCGCCGTGATCTCGCTCGGCAGCAACCTCGGCAACCGCCTGGAGACCCTGCAGGGTGCCGTCGACGCGCTGGAGGACACCCCCGGCGTGCGGGTCAAGGCCGTCTCCCCGGTGTACGAGACCGAGCCGTGGGGCGTGGACCCCGGCTCCCAGCCCTCGTACTTCAACGCCGTGGTGCTGATCAAGACCACCTTGCCGCCGGACTCCCTCCTGGAGCGTGGCCACGCGATCGAGGAAGCCTTCGAGCGGGTGCGCGACGAGCGCTGGGGCCCGCGCACGATCGACGTCGACATCCTGGCGTACCAGGACGTGGTCTCCGACGACCCGCGGCTGACGCTGCCGCACCCGCGGGCCCATGAGCGCGCGTTCGTGCTGGTGCCGTGGCATGACGTGGACCCGTCGGCCGAGGTCCCCGGGCGCGGCGCGGTGACCGAATTGCTGGCGTCGGTCGGCAGCGAAGGCGTGATGCCGCGCGCGGACCTGGAACTGCGGCTGCCCGAGTAGTCGTTAGGGTTGCGGGTCGGCCGCGTAGGGCGACGATGCGTAGACGGCGGTTCCGTACGGCATGGATGCGTATGGATGCGCATGGATGCGTACGGAACGGACAGGCGGCCAGAACGGCAGGGATGGCCAGAACGGCGCGAGGGGCGATGGCTCGGTGAAGCAGCTACACATCAAGGTGCTGGTCGGGCTGTTTCTGGCGGCAGGGGTGCTGGCCTGGGGAGGCGCCCGGCTGTGGGACTCCCTCGGCACACTGCCGAGCGTGCCGGTGGCCGCGCCGATCGTGCTGGCGCTGATCGCCGCCGTGCTGGCCGCCACGGCGTTCTCGATCCGGTCGCGGCTGCGCGCGCAGCGCGAGCGACGGCCGGGCGCCAAGGGCGTGGATCCCCTGGTGGCCGCCCGCGCGGTGGTCTTCGGCCAGTCCAGCGCCCTGGTGGCCTCGCTGGTCGCCGGACTGTACGGCGGCGTCGGCGTCTTCCTGCTGACCTCTGGCCTGGATGTCGCGCCGCGCCGCGACCAGGCCATCTACGCCGGTCTCTCCGTGCTCGCGGGCGCGGCCGTGGTGGCCGCCGCGATCTTCCTGGAGCGGGTCTGCAAGCTCCCCGAGGGCGAGGACGACGAAGACCACCGGGGAGCGTCGCGGGCGTAGGCCGCGGGCGCAATCGGGGCCTGATGCAGGACCTGGAGTGGGACGTTTTACGGGGCCCATGGGGCTACGGGCCTACGGGGGGCTACGGGGCTACGGGCCCGCGGTCAGGCCTCGGGGACCGTATCGAGGGTGACCTTGCCGCGCGGGAGGTTCGCGGCGTCCGCGGTGGTGGAGCGGCGCAGCGCCGCGTGCAGCCGGGCGGGGGTGAGGACACCGGCGAAGCGGTCGCCGTCCTGGACGGCGATCCAGCCGGCGTCATGCTGCAGCATCGCGCTGAGGGCCTGCCGCAACGGGGCGCCGAGCGGCAGCCGGGTGTCCATCCGGCGGGTGTGATCGCGGACCGTTGAACCTCCGGCTCCCTTCAGCGCCGCCGCCGGGACCCAGCCGTACGGGGACTCGTCGGCATCCAGGACGACGGCCCAGGGGGCGCCCTCGGCGGAGAGCCGGCCGACGGCGCGGTCCACCGGGTCGTCGAGGTGCACGACCGGGGGCTGATCGAGGTCGCCGGACTCCACGGGGGTGACGGAGAGCCGCTTCAGGCCGCGGTCCGCGCCGACGAAGGCCGCGGTGTACTCGGTCGCCGGGGCGCCCAGGACCGTCGCGGGGGTGTCGAACTGCTCGATGCGCCCGGCCCCGTAGACGGCGATGCGGTCGCCGAGCCGGACCGCCTCCTCGATGTCGTGGGTGACGAAGAGGACCGTCTTGTGGAGCGTGGACTGCAGCCGCAGGAACTCGTTCTGGAGGTGCTCGCGGACCACCGGGTCGACCGCGCCGAAGGGCTCGTCCATCAGGAGGACGGGCGGGTCGGCGGCCAGCGCGCGGGCCACCCCGACACGCTGGCGCTGGCCGCCGGAGAGCTGGTCGGGGTAGCGGTCGCCGTACGTCGACGGGTCCAGGCCCACCAGATCGAGGAGTTCGGCGGCGCGGGCGCGGGCCTTCTTGCGGGGCCGGCCCAGCAGGTGCGGGACGGTGGCGGTGTTGTCCAGGATGGTCTTGTGGGGGAAGAGGCCGACCTGTTGGATGACGTAGCCGATGCGGCGGCGCAGGGCGACGGGGTCGGCGGCGGATATGTCCTCACCGTCGAGCAGGATGCGGCCGCTGGTGGGCTCGATCAGCCGGTTCACCATCTTCATCGTCGTCGTCTTGCCGCAGCCCGACGGTCCGACGAGCGTGACGAGTTCGCCCTTGGCGACCTCGAAGGAGAGGTCGTCGACGGCGGTGGTGCCGTTTGGATAGCTCTTGGTGACGTGCTCGAAGCGGATCATGCTTCCCCCAGGTGTGGACGACCCCATTGTGAAGGTGTGGTCGTGAACGCGGTGTTGCGGATGAATGGCGATGCGGGCGGTGAACGGCAGGGCCGGTCCGATTGTCAGTGGCGGGGGTTAGGGTCGCAGACAGTGACCGTAATCAGCAGCGGCCGGGGCGGGGGAGGCGACGACGGGTGAGCGGAGCGGCTGGTTTTGCCGAGATGCACGGGGCCACGACGACCATGTCGTCCGGTGAGAGCTGTCTGACGGCGAACGACTGGATCTGCGGCGAGTATGTCCGCACCCGCAGCCAGGAATTGGTGGACGCGACGGTCCAGCACATCGGCATCACGGCCGTGTCCGTGCTCATCGGGCTGCTGATCGCCTTTCCGCTGGCACTGATTGCCCGGCGCTCCCGGGGCGCGGCCGGCCCGGTCCTGGGGCTGACGACGGTGCTGTACACCGTGCCGTCGCTGGCGATGTTCGCGCTGCTGACGCCGGTCTTCGGGGTCTCGGCCGCGGTGGTGGTCACCGGCCTGGTGCTGTATTCGCTGACGATCCTGGTGCGCAACATCCTCGCGGGCCTGCAGGCGGTGCCCGCCGAGGTGCGGGAGGCCGCCCGGGGGATGGGGTACGGCTCCGCGCGGCTGCTGTTCGAGGTGGAACTCCCGCTCGCGCTGCCCGCGTTGGTGGCCGGGCTCCGTATCGCCACGGTCTCCACGGTGGCGATGACCACGATTGGCTCCGTGGTCGGCTACGGCGGCCTGGGGAACCTCATAGCCAGCGGCATGGAGGGCTTCTTCAAGGCCGAGGTGCTGACGGCGTCGGTGCTGTGTGTGCTCCTGGCGCTGGTGGCCGACGGGTTGCTGATGGGGCTCCAGCGGCTGCTGACGCCCTGGACGCGGGCGCAGCGGCGGGCGAGGGCCGGGGCGCGGCGCGGGGCGCGCCTTGTGAAGACGGAGGGCTGAGCGATGGGGGCGGTAGCGGGCGCGTGGCAGTGGCTGACGACGGGCGCCAACTGGGCCGGGGAGAAGGGGGTGTGGCACCGGCTGGGCGAGCATGTGTGGCTCAGCGGGCTGTGCCTGGTCATCGCCTGCCTGATAGCTCTGCCGGTGGCGCTGTGGCTGGGGCATCTGGGCAAGGGTGGGGCGCTGGCGGTCAATGTCTCCAATGTGGGGCGGGCGGTGCCGACGTATGCGGTCCTGGTGCTGCTGACGCTCAGTCCGCTGGGCACGCAGGGGGACTGGCCCACCGTCATCGCGCTGGTGCTGTTCGCGGTGCCGCCGCTGCTGACCAACGCCTATCTCGGGATGCGCGAGGCGGACCGCGATGTGGTCGAGGCGGCTCGCGGGATGGGCATGTCGGGACCGCAGCTCCTGCTGCGGGTCGAGATACCGCTCGCCTATCCGCTGATCATGACGGGCATACGGTCGGCCGCGGTGCAGGTGGTGGCGACCGCGACGCTGGCCGCGCTGGCGGGCGGCGGTGGCCTGGGCCGGATCATCACGGCGGGCTTCGGCAACTACGACACCGCGCAGGTGGTGGCCGGCGCGCTGCTGGTGGCCGTACTGGCGCTGGTCGTTGAGGGGGTGCTCGTCCTGGCGGACCGGGGTTTCGACCCGATGCGGGGGAGGGGCCGGGTGACGATGCGGTCGCGGTAAGGAAACTCACCTGACGCCGGGCCCCGGCTTTGCCATGCTGCCGCCGTACGGTCCGGCCCGGCCTGACACGCCAGGCCCGAGCCGAGCCGTCCCGACGCCACTCAACCGACCGACGCCACTCAACCGATCTTCACCACTCACCCGACCCCACCGACCAGCTGACTTGCACCACTCACCTGACCCCCACCGAGTACCCGACCCCCACCGGTCACCCGACCCACCCCACGTCACCCGATCTCATCCGAACGGACCGAATGGTGAATTCCATGAGCAGCAAGTCGCGCGGGGCGCGCACCGCGCTTGTCGCGGGGACAGTGATCGCGCTGACGGCCGGACTGGCCGCGTGCCAGGGCCAGAGCCTGGAGGACAAGGGCGGTAAGAAGAACGGCGGCGGGAAGGGCGAGATCGTCGTCGGCTCGGCCGGTTTCACCGAGTCGAAGGTGCTCGCCGAGATCTATTCCAAGATCCTTAATGACGCCGGATACCAAGCGCGGGTCCAGACGCTGTCCAATCGCGAGCTGTATGAACCGGCCCTGGAGAAGGGCCAGATCGATGTCGTTCCGGAATACGCCTCCACACTTGCCGAATTCCTCAACGCCAAGAAGAACGGCGCCAAGGCGAAGCCGGTGGCCTCCAGCGACATCGACAAGACCGTGGCGGCGCTCAAGAAGCTCGCCGCCCCGCACGGTCTCAAGGTGCTGGCGGCGGGCCGGGCCACCGACCAGAACGCCTTCGCGGTCACCAAGGAATTCGCCGCCGAGCACAAGCTGAAGACGCTCTCCGATCTCGGCCGGTCGAAGCAGAAGATCAAACTCGCGTCGGGCGAGGAGTGCGAGACCCGGGTGTTCTGCAAGCCGGGTCTGGAGAAGACGTACGGCATCGACATCACCGGCCTCGACCCCAAGGGCGTCGGGACCCCGCAGGCCAAGCAGGCGGTCAAGGACGGCACCGACCAACTCGTGCTGACCACGACCACGGACGCCACGCTCGGCAACTTCGGCCTGGTGCTTCTGCAGGACGACAAGAAGCTGCAGAACGCCGACAATGTGCTGCCGGTGGTGAATGCCAAGAGCGCCGGCGACAAGGAGATCGAGGCGGCGCTCGGCAAGCTCACGAGTACGCTCACCACCCAGGACTTGATCAACTTGAACCGCAAGGTTGATGCCGAGCGGCTCAAGCCGGCGGATGTGGCGCAGACATATTTGGAGTCCAAGGGGCTGCTGAAGAAGTAACCAGCAAGAAACGGATTCGCGGGCGTGGCCCCATAGGTCCCGCACGCACGGTAAGTTTCTGGCCATGCCACGAGGACGCCACCGCCATTCACCACCCCTCCACCGGCTGCTTCCTCCGTCAACGGTCGCCGGCGCGTCGATTGCGTGCGCCGCCGGCGTGTGGTTTGTCGGCGACGATCTGGTCCAGCGGGTACTCGCCGCGGGCGCGGCGGCCGCCGCAATCGGCGGCGCGGTCCTTCTGCGGACCTGGGACCGTAAGGCCGGCAAACGCGTCGCCGAACTCACCCGCGCCAGAGTGCGCGACGAGTGGCGGACCGAGGAGCGGATAGCCGAGCTCGAAACGGATGTCGAGGAGTCCCGCGAGATCCGTACCGCGCTGGACACCAAATTGCGCGCCAAGCGCGCCGAATTGGCCCGGCTGCGCAGCGAGCACGCCGAACTGCTTCGCCGTTACGCCACCGCGGAGACCGAGCGGGCCAGTGCCCTGGAGGGGCGCCGGCTGCTCGCCATCGAGGCCGCGGCGCCGGCGAGAGCGCTGCCGGCGGTCGCCGGGCGTCGCCCGGCCGGTGCCGCTCCCTCTGCGGCTCCCTCGACGGCCCCCGCTCCCGCCGTGGTCCCCGCCCCCGCCGCGTATGTGCAGGCGGACCGGGCGCTGCGGCGGCTGGCCCGTAACGCGGCACGGCAGCGGGACGGCGAGCGCGGCGGAGTGCGCGAGGACGGCCGGCACGGGAGCGGTCGGCACGGGGAAAGTCGGCACGGGGACGGTGAGAAGGGCCGGGGGAAGTCCGGGGCGGTTGTCGCACCCGCGCTCCGGCGGGTTCCGGCCGCCGCCGCTGCCGTGGCACCGCACCGCCCCGTCGCGTCCCGCGCCCTGGGCGGCTTCGACTTCTTCGGCACCGCGATCCCCGTACCGGCCAGGCAGCTGACCGCGCCTTTGGAGGACGACCTGGCGGACGTCGTCGGCGACGAGGCGGTGGCCGAGCAGTCGGCGCGCGCCCGTACGCGGCCGGCGGGTCCGGTGGAGCCGGCGGAGGGTCGTAGGAAGGCTCTGACGGCCGACGGCGAGACGGGTGAGCGCGTGGCGGCCGGCGGCGAACCGGCCGACGGGCAAGCGGGTGACCGTACGGCACCCGGCAGCGCGGCGCCTGACGGTGCGACGACCGACGGCGTGGGCGCGGTCATCGACCTGACCGCGCACGACGAGACCGAGCAGCTCGACCTCGCCGAACTGCGCACCGCTATCTCGTAAGCCGCACGGAAACGGTGCCCGGCCCGCCCGGCCCGCCCGGCCCGCCTGGCCCGCGACCGCGCCGCCCCGAAGGCGACACCCGGCACAAAGTACGACACGAGTGATTGTCCTATTTCGCTGAGACCGTGCCGAGTGGGACGATTCGCTCCCCTCGTCAACGGTGTGCGGAAGCTCAGGGACGGAGCCTCGATGAAACGGTGTGGGGGCAGCGCGGTCCGGCGCAGGGCGGTGGGCGTTGCGCTGACCGCGGCCACGGTGTCGCTCGCCGTCGTCCTTCCGGCGGCCCCGGCCCGGGCGGCGAGCGGCCCTCCCGGGATCACGGCGAAGGGTGCCTACCTCCTGGACAGCGGGGCCAACCGTGCGCTGTGGGCAAGGGCCGCGAACACCAGGCGGGAGATGGCCAGCACCACCAAGGTCATGACGGCCGTGGTGGTCCTCGAGACCCGCGGGGTGAACCTGAACAAGAAGGTCACCGTCAAGAAGGCCTACCGCGACTACGTCGCCCGCTACGGCGCGAGCAGCGCCGACCTGCGCACCGGCGACAAGCTGACCGTACGTCAGCTGTTGTACGGGCTGATGCTGCCGTCCGGCTGCGACGCCGGATATGCGCTCGCCGACACCTTCGGCACGGGCCGGACGATGGCCCGGCGTACCCAGTCCTTCATCGCCAGGATGAACGCGCGGGCCAGGTCACTGGGGCTGAGCCGCACCCACTACGACTCGTTCGACGGCATTTCGCACGGCCGCAACTACACCACGCCCCGCGACCTGGTCCGGCTCGCCCGGCACGCGCTGCGCGGCCGCACCTTCGCCACGATCGTGAAGACGGCCCGCACCAGGCAGCGGGCGGCCAACGTCCACCGCACCTACACCTGGTACAACACCAACCAGTTGCTGGGTTCCTACCGGGGCGCCCTCGGCATCAAGACCGGGACCGGCAGTCGGTCGGGCTACTGCCTGGTCTTCGCGGCCAAGCGGGGGAAGCGGACCCTCGTGGGTGCTCTCCTCGACGACGCCTACCGTTTCCGGGACGCGGCGAGGATGCTCGACCATGCCTTCGGGGCGAAGAGCCGGTAAGTCGTGTCGGGAGCTGGTGAGTTACGCCAAGGGTGGGAGGGCCTGCCCCGGAAAAGTTATCCACAGGGTGTGGGCGGGGTGTCGGGGCGTCGAGGCGTCAGGGTGCCGGGGTGCAGCGGCGACGACGGCGGGCGACGGCGGATCGCGGCCTGTGCGCGCCGCCGCCCGGGGGCTTATTGCCCTACTTGTCGATGTCCCCGACGACGAAGAACAGCGAGCCGAGAATGGCCACCATGTCCGAGACCAGCGTGCCCGGCAGCAGCTCCGTCAGAGCCTGGATGTTGTTGTACGACGCCGAGCGCAGCTTGAGGCGGTACGGCGTCTTCTCGCCCTTGGAGACGAGGTAGTAGCCGTTGATGCCGAGCGGGTTCTCGGTCCAGGCGTACGTCGCGCCCTCGGGGGCCTTCAGGACCTTGGGCAGCCGCTGGTTGATCGGGCCGGGCGGCAGCTCCGCGAGGCGGTCCAGGCAGGCATCGGCGAGATCGAGGGAGTTGTAGCTCTGCTCGAGCAGGCACTCGAAGCGGGCCAGGCAGTCGCCCTCCTGGCGGGTGACGACCTTGAGGGTTGAGCCGAGGTCCCCGTAGGCGAGGTACGGCTCGTCGCGCCGCAGGTCGAAGTCGACACCGGAGGCGCGGGCGATCGGTCCGGAGACGCCGTACGCGTGCACCGTCTCGGGGGCGAGTACGCCGATCCCGCGGGTCCGGCCGCGGAAGATCTCGTTGCCCACGACCAGGTTGTCGAAGACGTCCATGCGGGAGCGGACATCGGCGACGGCATGCCGGGCGCGGCCGAGCCAGCCGGCCGGCAGGTCCTCCTTGAGGCCGCCGACGCGGTTGAACATGTAGTGCATCCGGCCGCCGGAGATCTCCTCCATGACGGTCTGGAGCTCCTCGCGCTCACGGAACGCGTGGAAGACGGGCGTGATGCCGCCCAGCTCCAGCGGGTACGAGCCGAGGAACATCAGGTGATTGAGGACGCGGTTCAGCTCGGCGAGGAGCGTACGGGTCCACACCGCACGCTCGGGGACCTCCATGCCGAGCATCCGCTCGACGGCCATCACCACGCCGAGCTCGTTGGAGAACGCCGACAGCCAGTCGTGGCGGTTGGCGAGCATGATGATCTGGCGGTAGTCGCGCGCCTCGAAGAGCTTTTCGGCGCCGCGGTGCATATAGCCGATCACCGGCTCGGCGTGCTGGATGCGCTCGCCGTCCAGCACGAGGCGCAGCCGCAGCACGCCGTGCGTGGAGGGGTGCTGCGGGCCGATGTTCAGCACCATGTCGGTGCTTTCCGCCGCGCCGCCGATGCCGACCGTCGTCTCCGTCATGGGGACAGTCTCGCAGCTGGCGGGGGAGGGGGGAGTGGTGGGCCGCATGGTGAGAGGCGCCCCAAGTCGAGAGCGGTGCTCCACTCCTTGAGCGGTGCTCCGCATGGTGAGCGTCGCCCCGCACGATGAGCGTCGCCCCGCACAACGAGCGTCGCCCCGCACAACGAGCGTCGATCCGTCCCGTGAACATCGACCCGCCCCATGAGCGCCGCTACCCCGCCAGCACCCCCGCGCAGGCCTCGCCCACCGGCTCCAGGAGCCAGCCGAAGGCGCCCAGGCCCCCCGGGTCGGTGAGTTCGGCGGCCGCGCCGGCCGTGCTGAGGGCCCGTACATACGCGGTGGGGTCGGTCGAGGCGAGGGCGAGCGGCGGGCGGCGGCCGTCCACGCCCAGGGCGTGCAGCGCCTCGCGCTGGGTCAGCCGCTCCGCCGACGGCCCCGCGCACGCGTCCAGCGCCACATGCGCCGTGATGTCACAGCTGCCGTCCGGCACGGGCCGCACCTCCCGCCCCTCCCGGAACCCGGTGAGCGTCCCGAAGGGCGGCCGGTCCGCCCGCTGATGCGCGTAGTCGGCGGCGACCGCGAGCCCGCCCCGCAGCGTACGGACGGCCCGCGCCCAGGCGGCGTCCCGCGGCCGGCCGATCTCCGCCCGGAGGCCGGGGGGCGCGTCCGGGTCCCCTGCCCCCGCCGGCACCCACCACCGCGCCAGCCACTCCGCGTCCGCCCCGTCCACCGGGTCACCCAGCCGCTCCGTGCCATCGGCGCGCACGAGAACCCGCCGGAGCACCCCGTCCGCGTCCGTCTCGGCGACATCGAGCGGCACATTGTCGAGCCATTCGTTCGCGAACAGCAGCCCGGTGAGCGAGCCCTCGGCGGGCAGCCCGGCGCGCCACTCGATGCGCGGATCGAGGCCCTCGGGGCGGCCGGCGAGCTCGACGGCGATGGGACGTACCCGCGCGCCCACCGCATCCGGCAGCGCACCCAGCACCCCCGTCAGCAGCTCGCCGCGGCCCGCCCCCACATCGACCAGCGCCAGCTCCGCCGGACGGCCCAGCGCGGCGTCGACGCGGCACACCAGGGTGGCGACGGCACCCGCGTACAGCGCGGAGACGTGCACGGAGGTGCGGAAGTGGCCGGCCGGGCCGGGACCCCCGGGGCGGGTGTAGAAGCCGTCCGGGCCATACAGCGCCCGCTCCGTCGCATCCCGCCAGCCCTGCCACTCGTTCATCACCCGCCCCACGTTACGGGCGAGCCGACGCACACCCCGGGCCCGGCTCCCGCCCCGGCGGACTGCCCGGCTGCCGGCCCGCCCGCAGGGCTGACGCGATGGCGCATACGGTCTCCACCTTGGGGAGTACGCCCAGCGCACAGGATCGCTCCTCCGGTTGACCCGTACACCTATCCCCTCTACCTACGCTGGGTTACGTGCAGCGCCTCTACGACTTTCTCCGCAGACACCCGACGGGAGTGGACAGCTTCTGGGCCGTCCTCCTGTTCGGGTTCACGTGCCTGTGGGTCGCGGCCGACGTCAGGGGCGTTCAGCTGATCCCCAGCATGATCTTCACCGTCGGGCTGTGCCTCGTCATCGCGCTGCGCCGTAAGGCACCCGTGAAGATGCTGCTGCTGACGGCCGCCATCGGCGTCGGCCAGCTGGTCTTCGGCGTCCAGGCCAACGTGGGCGACATCGCGATGTTCGTGATCACCTACACCGTCGCGTCCGGCACCACCCGCTGGGCCTCCCGCTGCGCCCTCGCCGGCGCACTCATCGGCCCCGCCCTCTCCGTGTGGCGCTTTTCGGACATGCCAACCGACCGGCCGGCGTGGGAGGGAGCGTTCTTCACCGCGCTGCTCACCGTCCCGTTCGTCCTCGCCTGGGTGCTCGGCGACTCCATCCGCACCCGCCGCGCCTACTGGGCGCAACTGGAGGAGAAGGCCGCCCGGCTGGAGAAGGAACGCGAGGCGCAGTCCAGGATCGCGGTCGCGGCCGAGCGCGCCCGGATCGCCCGCGAGCTGCACGACGTCGTCGCGCACAACGTGTCGGTGATGGTCGTGCAGGCGGACGGCGCCGCGTACGTCATGGATGCCGCGCCCGACCAGGCCCGGCAGGCACTGGAGACAATCTCCGGCACGGGCCGGCAGGCACTGGCCGAAATGCGCCGCCTGCTGGGCGTCCTCCGTACCGGCGAACAGCCCGAGGGCGGCGAATATGTACCGCAGCCCGGCGTCGATCAGCTCGCCGACCTCATAGACCAGGTACGGGGCGCCGGACTGCCCGTCGACTTCCGGGTGGAGGGCGAGCCACGCCCGCTGCCCAGCAGCGTCGAACTGACCGCGTACCGCATCGTCCAGGAAGCGCTCACCAACACCCGCAAGCACGGCGGGCCGGACGTCGGCGCCACCGTCCGCCTCGCCTACACGGACAGCGACCTCGATCTCCTCATCGAGGACGACGGGCGGGGCGCACAGCGCGAGCTCTACGAGGAGGGCGGGGCGGACGGCCTCGGCCACGGCATGATCGGGATGCGCGAACGGGTCGGCATGGTGGGCGGCAGCCTGGAAGCCGGGCCGAGGCCGGGAGGCGGGTTCCGGATCAGCGCCGTGCTGCCGTTGAAGCCGGAACGGTGAGGGACGGCGGCCGGCCTTGGGGGCGGTCGGTCGGCTTGGTGGCGGTGTCCCCCTCCCGTCCGCCGCTCTGGCCTCGATCGCCGCTCTCGCCTTAACCGGTTCTCCCGCGTCACGCCCTGCTCACGCACCACGAGCCCTGCCCGGCCCGCCCGTCTCTCCTGCTCCGCCCGTCTCTCCCGCTCCGCCCGTCTCTCCTGCTCCGCTCGGTTCGCTCCGTCCGCCCAGTCCGCCCCGTAACGTGTAGCCCCACAGCTGAAGGGATCTCCCCGCCATGACCATCCGTGTGATGCTCGTCGACGATCAGGCGCTGCTGCGCACCGGCTTCCGGATGGTGCTGGCCGCGCAACCCGACATGGAGGTCGTCGCGGAGGCGGGCGACGGGGTGCAGGCCCTGGAGGTGCTGCGCTCCACCCAGGTCGACGTGATCCTCATGGACGTACGCATGCCGCATCTGGACGGCGTCGAGGCCACCCGGCGGATCTGCGAGGGCGGGCAGAAGGAAGGCGCGCCGAAGGTCCTCATCCTGACCACCTTCGACCTCGATGAATACGCCTTCTCCGCGCTGAAGGCCGGGGCCAGCGGCTTCATGCTCAAGGACGTGCCGCCGAGCGAACTGCTCGCCGCGATCCGGGCGGTGGAGAGCGGCGACGCGGTCGTCGCGCCGTCCACCACCCGCCGCCTTCTCGACCGCTTCACGCCGATGCTGCCCGCCACCTCCGCCGCGCCGGCCCGCCCCGAGCTGGCACGGCTGACGGACCGTGAGCGGGAGGTGCTGCTGCTGGTCGCGCAGGGGCTGTCGAACGGTGAGATCGCGGCGAAGCTGGTGCTGTCGGAGGCCACGGTCAAGACGCATGTGGGCCGGATCCTCACGAAGCTGAGCCTGCGGGACCGGGTGCAGGCGGTGGTGCTCGCGTACGAGACGGGGCTGGTGCGGGCCGGGGGCGGGGCGGGGGCGTAGCCCGCACCGCAGGGGTTTGACGCGGACACATAACCGGAGCGGATTGCGCGGGCACTCGGTAAGGAAATTTTCCTAACAGAGAGAACCACGGCGACGCGGTCAGTCGCGGTGACGCTCTGGCGAAGACGTTCCCCCAGGACAACTGGAAGACGCTGGAAGACGTTCCTCCAGGACAACTAGGGGCGCGGCCGCGTCCTTACGCGAGTACGCGCCTACATGCGTACTCGCGCACCTGGGCACGCCCGTACGTACCGGCTCAGCGCAGCACCCCTTCAAGGAAGTCGCTGCCCAGCCGGGCCACCACCTGGAGGTCCAGCTGGTGCAGCACATACCGCCCACGGCGCCGCGTCTGAATCAGCCCCGCCTTCTTCAGCGTGGCGATATGCCGCGACACCTCCGGCGGGGTGATCCCGAACGCGGTCGCCAGCTCCCCCGTCGTATGCGGCCCCCGTGACAGCGTCCGGCACAGCTGCATCCGCATCGGATGGCCCAGGGCCTCCAGCCGCTGCTGTACGAGTTCCAGCGCGGCCGGTGCGGGCAACTCCGGGCCGGCGACCGGGTACTGGAGCACGGGACGCCAGCCCGGGGCGTGGCTGAACAGCAGATGCGGCCACCCGAATGACGTGGGGAGAAGGGTGATGCCGGGGTCGGCGGCGTTCGCGTACGCCGTCGTACGGCCCATGGCCAGCTTGTCCACCAGGATGCGGGTACCCGCCGAGGCCTCCTCCAGGGAGAGCGCCGCCGAGGTCGCGGTCAGCGTCTCGGCCAGGCCCTTACGGCGCAGCAGCTCGGTCTTGTGGCGGGCATCCGCGGCCAGTTGGATGCCCACCCGGCGCCAGATGTCCCCGAAGAACGCCTCCTCGCAGTCCTCGAAGAGGCGGCGCAGCCACACCCGCAGACCGTCGGGGTCGGTAAGCATCCGGTCCGTGAACGCCGCCTGCCGCGGCCCGCGCGCGGCGGCCATCTCCCGTACGCGGGCCCGCTCGCCCGCATCGACCAGGGGAGACGGCGTGACCTGGGTGTACATGGCCGAGCAGGTGATCTCGAACGCGGCGGCCACGAACCGCTCATCGTCGATCGTGTCCAGCTCGTCCAGCTCCTCGGCCAGCGTCGCCCCGGGGCGGGCCGGCAGCAGGATGTCGGAACGCGAGGACCGCCACAGGAAATCCGCCTCGCACAGCCGGTCGGCGAGGTCGGTTTTCAGTCCCGCGTTGGTCGCGGTGACCCAGCCGTGCAGCCCGGGGTGGTGCCCCGGCTCGGACAGCGCGTGCAGCGCGGCGCCCAGCTCCGCCAAGGGGGAGGGGGAGAAGATGATGCGCTCCGGCGGCAGCCCGGTGATGTCGATGACGTTGGCCATGCGCCCATCATGCGCGAGGTCGTGACCGGCGCGGCCGTCGATTGACGGCTCCCGTCAATCGACGCGCCAGGGGCCGGCCGGCCGCCGCACAGTGAGCGGCATGAACGCCAGCCAGCAGCACATGCTCGATGCCTACCGCGCCGCCCAGCGGGGCGAAGCCGCCCCTGTCGTACCGAGCGCCGGAACCGTCCGTATGGCCCGCGAGATCCACCAGTGGCGGCGGTTTCAGGCCGTCGTGACCGACCCGGCGGACCGCCGTTCGGCTCGGGCGGGGCGGGTGGGGCGGGCGGTTCGGGGGGTGCTGGGCCGCTTCGCGGCCCGTTGGTTCGCCTTGGGGGCCTCCCCCTCCCCCCGCCCCACCCACCCCGCCCCCACCCCCACTCACGCGACGGCCCCCACACCCACCCCAGCCCCCACCGCCGCTCGCCCAGCCCCCGCCGCCACCTGCCCCACGCCCGCCCGCCCCGCCACGACGGGCCGGACCGCTACGCCGTCGTAACCCGCCGCCATGGGTTCGCGCCCGCCCCTCACGCACCCCTCACGCACCCATCGCCCACCCCTCACCCGCCCCTCTCGCACCCCTCCCCACCCCTCACCCGCCAAGGGCCCCCACCCGCCCCACGAACTCCCCGACCGCCGCCCGTACGTCCTCGGCCGTCCACTCCACAGCCGAAGCCCCAACCGTCACCTCCGTCATCGACAGCCCAGGTGGCCCGGCGCCGTCCGGTTCGGACCACTGGCGGAACAACGTCGTGCGTGTCTCCTCCGCCTGGCGCGCGCCGGCTTCGTTCAGGGCCGCGGCGGGATGCGGCAGCCACACCTGGAACTGATGGGTGTGCGGCACCGCCGGATGGACCCTGAACCACGGCACACCTGCCTCGGCCAGGCCCTCGCCCAGGGCCCGTGCGACGACCTTCGCGTGCGCCACGTACTCCGGCAGCCGCGGCAGCTCGCGGTCCAGCCCGGCGAGGGCGGCCAGCGCGGCCGGCCACTGCTGGAACAGCTGGCCGCCGTAGCGGTGCCGCCAGGCGCGGGCCTCCTCGATGAAGTCCACCGTGCCCGCCAGAGCGGCGCCCGATATGCCGTCCAGTGACTTGTAGTACGAGACATAGACGCTGTCCGCGAGGGCGGCTATGGCCGGGAGCGACCGGCCGAAGTGCGGGCCGCACTCCCACAGTCGGGCGCCGTCGAAGTGGATCACCGCGTCGCGGTCGCGCGCGGCCGCGACGGTGGCCGCCAGATCCCCCCACTCCGGGAGGACGAAACCCGCCTCCCGCAATGGCAGTTCGAGAGCAAGGGCGCCGAACGGCTCCTGGAGGTCGTATATCTCCTCGGCGGTCGGCAGCCTTGATGCGCGCGTGGGATGCACCATGCGCAGCCCGCTGACCACCGCATACGCATCGCGTTCGTGCACCTCCAGGTGGGAGAGGGGGTGCCCGGCGACCGTTGTGCTGCCCGTGCGCCCCGCCCAGATGCGCAGCGCGACCTGCTGCGCCATCGTGCCGGTCGGGAAGAAGGCGGCGGCTTCGGTGCCCAGGGCCTCGGCGGTGCGGCGCTCCAGCTCACCCACGATGCCGTCGTCGTTGCCGTAGAGGTCCGTCCAGTTGTCCAGGTCGTACGCGGCGGGAGCGTCGGCCAGCAGGCGGTCCAGCCGCTCGCGGACCGTCTCCCCCGAGGGGCCGCCCGTCAGCACCCGCTCCGAGCCGTGCCACGCCGCGAGCAGCCGCGCCCGCTCGACGGATGGGGCACCGGGTCCCGCCCCCGTCGCACCGCTCCCCACGCCCCGCTCCCGCGCTTCCCGCTCCACGGCCTCCGCCTGCTCCACGGCCTCCACCTGCCCTTCCGTCCGTCCGTTCGCGCCGTCGCAGGGAGCATCGCGCAGGGCCGCGCAAGTGCGCGACCCCTGTGGATAAAGTTGTGGATAAGTCGCGGGGTGGTGTCGGAGCGGTGTCGGGGTGATGTGCGGAAGAGAGCCCCGTCTCACCTTCCGTACAACCCTCAAGGCCGCTGGAAACACTCGCGTAGCATGGCGAGGAATCGTCCGGTACCCCCCGCGGACTGGAACGGAAGGCCATCGCCACGTGAACGCAATTCCGCCCTCCCCCAAGTTCTCGGCTCCGCTCGAGCAGGGGGGACCCTCATCGTCCCAGGACCGCCCCGCCCGGCTCACCGTCGGAGTCGTCGGTGCAGGCCGTGTCGGGCCCGCCCTCGCCGCTTCGTTGCAGCTCGCAGGGCATCGCCCGGTCGCCGTATCGGGGGTCTCCGACGCCTCCGTACGCCGCGCCGCCGAGCTGCTCCCGGACGTCCCGCTGGTCACCCCGGCCGAGGTGCTCGCCCGAGCCGACCTCGTGCTGCTGACCGTCCCGGACGACGCCCTCGCCGACCTGGTGCGCGGACTCGCGGAGACCGGCGCCGTACGGCCCGGCCAGCTGCTGGTGCACACGTCGGGGCGCTACGGAACGGCCGTGCTCGACCCGGCCACCCGCGCCGGGGCGCTGCCGCTCGCGCTGCACCCCGCGATGACCTTCACCGGTACTCCGGTGGACGTCCAGCGGCTGGCCGGCTGCTCGTTCGGGGTGACCTCGCCCGAGGAGCTGCGGATGGCGGCCGAGGCGCTGGTCATCGAGATGGGCGGGGAGCCCGAGTGGATCGCGGAAGCCGCCCGTCCGCTCTACCACGCCGCGCTCGCCATCGGCGCGAATCACCTGGTCACCCTGGTCGCCCAGTCGATGGAGCTGCTGCGCGCCGCAGGTGTCGAGGCCCCGGACCGGATGCTGGGCCCGCTGCTCGGTGCCGCCCTGGACAATGCCCTGCGCTCCGGCGACGCCGCCCTGACCGGCCCGGTCGCGCGCGGGGACGCGGGCACGGTCGCCGCCCATGTCGCGGAGCTGCGCCGGCATGCGCCGCAGAGCGTCGCCGGGTATCTCGCGATGGCCCGTGCGACCGCGGACCGGGCGCTGGCACACGGCCTGCTCAAGCCGGAACTGGCCGAGGACCTGCTCGGAGTGCTCGCCGGGCCCGCCCCCGATCATCACGGCGACGCCCCCGGCCACCACAGCGACACCCCCGACGGTACGAACGGCCCCGGCACCACCGGGCAGGACCCCGGCACCACCGGCCACGACCCCGGCCCCGGCGGCCCCACCGACCAGGACCCCAATCCCCACGACGACGGCCCCGCCGGAGGCGACCGATGACCCCCTCGCCCCCGTCCTCGCCCCCGTCCATCCGCCTCGTCCGCACCGCCGCCGACCTGCGCGACCTGCCGCGCGGCACGGACGGGCCGCGCGCCGTCGTCATGACCATGGGCGCCCTGCACGAGGGGCACGCCACCCTGATCCGGGCCGCCCGCACGCGGGCCGGCGCGCAGGGGCAGGTCGTGGTCACCGTCTTCGTCAATCCGCTGCAGTTCGGTGCGGGCGAGGATCTGGACCGCTACCCCCGCACCCTGGACGCGGATGTGCGGCTGGCCGCCGAGGCGGGCGCGGATGTGGTGTTCGCGCCGTCCGCCGACGAGGTCTACCCCGGTGGCGAGCCGCAGATCCGCATCGCCGCCGGCCCCATGGGCACGCTCCTGGAAGGCGCCAGCCGCCCCGGCCACTTCGACGGTGTGCTCACCGTCGTCGCCAAGCTGCTGCACCTGACCGCGCCCGACCTCGCGTTCTACGGGGAGAAGGACGCCCAGCAGCTCGCGGTGATCACGCGGATGGCCGCCGATCTGAACTTCCCCGTCGAGATCGTGGGCGTGCCGACGGTCCGTGACGACGACGGCCTCGCCCGCTCCAGCCGTAACCGCTACCTCTCCCGCCCCGAACGCCGCACCGCCCTAGCCCTGTCCGCGGCGCTCTTCGGGGCCCGGGACCGGCTCGCGGCCGAGGAGGCGCTGCGCGCCCGCGCCGCCTGTGCCGGGCACCCCGTGCAGGACCGTGCCGCGGCGCTGGCCGCCCTCGGGGAGGACCGGGCCGCCGCCGACGCGCACGCCGTTGCCTACGCGGCCGCCGTACCGCCGCACGGTCCGTCCGTCGCGCGCGCCGCGGCCGGTGCGGTTCTGGCGGATGCGGCCCACCTCGACCCGCCGCTCGAACTGGACTACCTGGCGCTGGTCGATCCGTCCGACTTCACCGAGGTCCCGGACGCGTTCGAAGGCGAGGCGGTCCTTGCCGTCGCCGCCAAGGTCGGCACCACCCGCCTCATCGACAACATCCGCCTGGTGTTCGGCCCGACCGCCCCCACCGGGGCCGTCCCCGAGCCGCACCACGCCGCGACCCCACCCGTACACCCCGCCACCACTCCCCAAGGCCCCCTCGGAGCGCCCCGATGACCGCCACCGCCAACGGAACCGGCCCAGGCCACGCGATAGCCCCCGGCACCGCCAAGAGCCCCGGCATACGCCTGACGGCCCCCGCCCCCGGCTGGTCCATCGAGGCGGACGTCGTCGTGGTGGGCTCCGGGGTGGCCGGGCTGACCGCCGCGCTGCGCTGCGCCGCCGCCGGCCGCCGTACGGTCGTGGTCACCAAGGCCCGGCTCGACGACGGCTCCACCCGCTGGGCCCAGGGCGGCATCGCCGCGGCCCTCGGCGAGGGCGACACCCCCGAGCAGCACCTGGCCGACACCCTCGTCGCGGGCGCCGGACTGTGCGACGAGACGGCCGTACGGACGCTGGTCACCGAAGGGCCGGACGCCGTGCACCGGCTGATCGGGGCCGGCGCCCGCTTCGACACCGAGCCCGGCCGCGACGAGATCGCGCTCGCCCGCGAGGGCGGCCACCACCGCCGCCGGATCGCGCACGCCGGCGGCGACGCCACCGGCGCCGAAATCTCCCGCGCCCTGGTCGAGGCGGTCCGCGCCGCCGGGCTGCGCACCATCGAGAACGCGCTGGTCCTCGACCTGCTCACCGATGCCGAGGGCCATACGTCCGGCGTCACCCTGCATGTGATGGGCGAGGGGCAGCACGACGGTGTGGGCGCCGTGCACGCACCGGCGGTGGTTCTGGCCACCGGGGGCATGGGGCAGGTCTTCTCCGCGACCACCAACCCGGCCGTCTCCACCGGTGACGGCGTGGCGCTGGCCCTGCGTGCCGGGGCCGAGGTGTCCGACCTCGAATTCGTCCAATTCCACCCCACCGTCCTGTATTTGGGGCCGGACGCGGAGGGCCAGCAGCCGCTGATCTCCGAGGCGGTACGGGGCGAGGGCGCCCACCTTGTCGACGCCGACGGCATCCGCTTCATGGTCGGGCAGCACGAACTCGCCGAGCTGGCTCCGCGCGACATCGTCGCCAAGGCGATCATGCGGCGGGCGCAGGAACAGGGCGCCGAGCACATGTATTTGGACGCCCGGCACTTCGGTGCCGAGATGTGGGAACGCCGCTTCCCCACCATCCTCGCGGCCTGCCGCGCCCACGGCATCGACCCGGTCACCGAGCCGATCCCGGTCGCCCCGGCCGCCCACTACGCCTCCGGCGGCGTACGCACCGACCTGCACGGGCGCACCACCGTCCGCGGCCTCTACGCCTGCGGCGAGGTCGCCTGCACCGGCGTCCACGGCGCCAACCGCCTCGCCTCCAACTCCCTCCTGGAGGGCCTGGTGTTCGCGGAGCGCATCGCCGAGGACATCGCGGAAAACACGGCCGAAAGCACCGCCGGAGGCGCCCCCGAGAACACGGCCGTGGCGGCCCCGCTTCCCCTCCTGGCCCCCGAAGCCCGCTTCGCCGTGCAGCGGATCATGACGGCCGGCGCGGGCGTGCTGCGCAGCGCCGACAGCCTCGCCCACGCCGCGGCCGAACTGGGCCGCATCCACCGCGAGGCAACCGAAGCTGCCGAGGCCGCCGAAGCTGCCGAAGCCGCGGAAGCCGCCGAGGCGGGCGCGGCCCCCGCAGCCTCCAAAGCCCCCGAGCCCGGCGTGGAGGCATGGGAGGCCACCAACCTGCTCTGCGTCGCCCGGGTGCTGGTCGCCGCCGCGCAGCGCCGGGCGGAAACCCGCGGCTGCCATTGGCGCGAGGACCACCCCGACCGGGACGATGCCTCCTGGCGCCGTCACTTCCGCATCACGCTCGACGCGGACCGCGCGTTGAGCGTCCGTACGACGGACACGGCCGACTTCCCGCCGACCGCCGGTGTCACCCCGTGAACCACAGACCGTCCCCGTAGTCCTCAGACGGTTCCCGTCCCCTCCCCACCCCTTTCCCGATACGGAGCCACCCCCGTGAGCAGCACCCCCGACGACCTCCCCCTCCTCCAGATCGGCGGGCCCTCCAGCGGCGCCCCCACCGGTGGCGGCTGCGGCGATGCCTGCGGCTGCGGCAGCGACGACGACTCCTACGAGCTGGACCCGCTGACCTGCGGTCTGGACCCCGATCTGGCCTCGCTCCTGGTGGCCGCGGGTCTCGACCCCGTACAGGTCGAGGACATCGCGCATCTGGCCGTCGAGGAGGACCTCGACCAGGGCGTGGACGTCACGACCGTGGCGACCATCCCCGAAGACGCGGTCGCCACCGGTGACTTCACGGCCCGCGAGGCCGGTACGGTCGCCGGGCTGCGGATCGCCGAGGCGGTGCTGTCCATCGTGTGCACCGACGAGTTCGCGGTCGAGCGGCATGTCGAGGACGGCGACCGGGTCGAGGCCGGCGCCAAGCTGCTGTCCGTCACCACCCGCACCCGCGATCTGCTCACCGCCGAGCGCAGCGCGCTGAACATCCTGTGCCGGCTGTCGGGCATCGCGACCGCCACCCGTGCCTGGGCCGATGTCCTGGAGGGCACCAAGGCCAAGGTCCGGGACACCCGTAAGACGACGCCGGGGCTGCGTGCCCTGGAGAAGTTCGCGGTGCGCTGCGGCGGGGGCGTCAACCACCGGATGTCGCTGTCGGACGCGGCGCTGATCAAGGACAACCATGTGGTCGCGGCGGGCGGCGTGGCCGCGGCGTTCACGGCCGTACGGGAGGAGTTCCCGGGTCTGGCGATCGAGGTGGAGGTCGACCGGATCGACCAGATCCCGCCGATCCTCGCCGAGGGCGCCGATCTGATCCTGCTGGACAACTTCACGCCGGAGCAGACCGCGGAGGCCGTGGAGCTGGTCGCGGGCCGCGCGATGCTGGAGTCCTCCGGCCGCCTGACCCTCGCCAATGCGCGGGCGTACGCGGAGACCGGCATCGACTACCTGGCCGTGGGCGCGCTCACGCACTCCTCCCCGATCCTCGACATCGGCCTCGACCTGCGCGAGGACGACAGTCAGGACGGCGCCCGGGACGGCGCCGACAGCCAGGACGAGGGCCGCTGACCGCCATGCTGCTGACCATCGACGTAGGCAACACCCACACGGTTCTCGGCCTCTTCGACGGCGAGGAGATCGTCGAGCACTGGCGGATCTCCACCGACGCCCGCCGCACCGCCGACGAGCTGGCCGTGCTCCTCCAGGGCCTGATGGGCATGCACCCGCTGCTCGGCGACGACCTGGGCGACGGCATCGAGGGCATCTCCATCTGCTCCACCGTCCCCTCCGTCCTGCACGAGCTGCGCGAGGTCACCCGCCGCTACTACGGGGACGTGCCGGCCGTCCTGGTGGAGCCCGGCGTCAAAACCGGCGTGCCGGTCCTCATGGACAACCCCAAGGAGGTCGGCGCCGACCGGATCATCAACTCCCTGGCGGCCGTCGAGCTTTACGGCGGCCCGGCGATCGTCGTGGACTTCGGTACGGCCACCACCTTCGACGCGGTCAGCGTGCGCGGCGAGTACGTGGGCGGTGTGATCGCGCCGGGCATCGAGATCTCGGTGGACGCGCTGGGCGTCAAGGGCGCCCAGCTGCGCAAGATCGAGCTGGCCCGGCCGCGCAGCGTCATCGGCAAGAACACCGTCGAGGCGATGCAGTCCGGCATCCTCTACGGCTTCGCGGGCCAGGTGGACGGTGTGGTCCAGCGGATGGCGCGGGAGCTGGCCGAGGACCCCGACGATGTCACCGTCATCGCCACCGGCGGGCTGGCCCCGATGGTGCTGGGCGAGTCCTCGGTGATCGACGCGCACGAGCCCTGGCTCACCCTGATCGGCCTGCGGCTGGTCTACGAGCGGAACATCGCCCGCTCGTAGGCGGCACAAGCAGCACAAGCAGCACAAGCAGCGTAAGCGGCACGCGTACCGCGGCGCGGACCTGTCGTGCCCCGGTACGACCTGCCGCGCCACCGTAAGCGAATTAAGCGGCTTTTGTCCGAAACGGTCGTAAAGTCGCCGCATGCCTATGCCATACGGATCCCGCGGCGGCATGACGTTCAGCGCCGATGAGCTGCGGGTGCTCCGTCGCGCTCTCGCCCATGCCCTGCAGTCGACGTCCTGTTCCGTCCCGCTCGGCGCCGCCGGCCTCCAGTGGCCGGCGGACACCCAGGAATACCTCCGGCTGGCCGAGGCGGTGGACGAGGCGGTCCGCGAAGGCGGGCGGCTGCGCGCCTTCCTGGTCGCCGACCTCGCCCGCTACCGCGAAGCCCTGCCCGGCTCGGCCGCCGGCTACCTCGCCCACCTCAAGGAGGCGCTGACGGCCGGCTACGTCCCCGGGCCCGACGACCTCGCCGCCCTGCGCACGCTCGTCGCCCGGCGCACCGGCGCGGCCGAGGGCGAGCGCCGCGCCACCTTGCTGCGCCGGTGCGAGCAGCTGGCCGAGCGCTCCGTACGGGCCCGGCTGCGCGCCCTGCCCGGCGGCCGCGGGACGGCGCGTGAGCCGGAGCGCAAGCCGGAGCCCGAGCCGGCGGCCGAACCCAAACAGCACCCTCAGCCCGCGCCGCAGCCCGCGCCCAAGTCCCCGCGCCCGGACCGCCCGATCCCCACGCCCGGCGAGGTCTTCCCGCCCCGCCGCAAGTCCGCCCCGCACCCCGAGACCCGCACCGCCTGAGCGCTGCGTACCCTGGGAATCTCACGCCCCAAAGGAGGCCACCCGCCATGGATTACGTCTCAGCGCTGCTCCCGCCCGTGGTGATGGCCGTGGCCTTCACCGCGCTGATCGTGACGATCGTCAAGAGCCAGGGCGGCCCGAACAAGGCCAAGGAAGACGCCGCCGCGGACGCCCTGATCGCCAGGGCCGAATCCCTTCCGCAGCCCAAGACGCAAGGCATCTGACCGCCCCGCCGCCTTTTTCGGCGGTTCGCGCACTGTACGGCCCGGGAATGACCATCTCGGGCCGTACATCCTTTTTCCGGCCCAAACGCAACGAGATCAACCGGCATTCGCGACATCTCCCACTATTGTTCTTGTGTGCCGAGACGCTTGGGTGATCTGGAAGACGCGGTGATGACGCGGGTCTGGGAGTGGAACCGCCCGGTCACCGTTCGAGAAGTCCTGGAAGATCTCCAGAAGGAACGGTCGATCGCCTACACGACGGTCATGACCGTATTGGACAACCTTCATCAGAAGGGCTGGGTTCGCCGCGAAGCAGAAGGCCGCGCCTATCGATATGAGGCGGTCTCCACGCGTGCCGCGTACTCGGCCGCACTGATGAACGAAGCATGGTCCGCCAGCGACAACCCCGCGGCCGCTCTTGTGGCCTTCTTCGACATGATGTCGCCGGAACAGCGACATGCCCTGCGTGATGCCGTACGGATGGTGCAAGTCGACGATCCGGAGACCGGCGAACCGGCACAAGAGACCGCTCCTGAACAGGCACCGGAAGCGGGAAGGGAAGCGGGAACGCAAGCGGGATCGGAACAGGCCTCTCAAGCCGGATCGGAACAAGGGCCGCAAGAGACGCAAGAACGCGCATCCCGTGAAGGTGATGAACCCGAGGCGGACGCCGCGGAGGCGGGGCGATAGCGTCCCCGCATGCCCGTGCATTCAAAAGGCCTCACCGTCCGCCGCGCCCGGACCAGCGATGTCCCCGCGGTACGCCGCCTCATCGACTCCTACTCACGGGACGGCATCCTGCTCGACAAAGCCACCGTCACGCTTTACGAGGACATCCAGGAGTTCTGGGTCGCCGAGCGGGACGAAGACGCCGAGGTCGTCGGCTGCGGGGCGCTGCACGTGATGTGGGAAGACCTGGCCGAAGTACGCACCCTGGCGGTGGATCCGCAGCTCAAGGGCTCGGGAGTCGGCCACCAAGTCCTCGACAAGCTGCTGAGTACCGCGCGCTGGCTCGGAGTACGGCGCATTTTCTGTCTCACCTTCGAAGTCGACTTCTTCACCAAGCACGGCTTCGTGGAGATCGGTGAGACTCCGGTAGACGGTGATGTCTACAGCGAGCTGCTGCGTTCCTATGATGAGGGCGTTGCCGAGTTCCTCGGGCTCGAACGAGTGAAGCCCAACACCCTGGGTAACAGCCGGATGCTTCTGCACCTGTGATCAGTGTTCTATGTCCGAATCGCTCCCCTATCTCATGGCTACGGAAGCATGCGTTCCCCGCTCTGCGGGCAAGTGAACCCTACCCAAGGGTTTGTGTTTTTCCCGGAAAAGCGGTTTGCTTTCCGTCGTAATCCACATTCGATGAAAGGGAAACCGGTGGCACAGAAGGTTCAGGTTCTTCTTGTCGACGACCTCGACGGCGGCGAGGCCGACGAGACCGTGACGTTCTCTCTCGACGGCAAGTCCTACGAGATCGACCTCACCGTTGCCAACGCCGAGAAGCTTCGCGAGTCGCTGGCCGACTTCGTGAAGGCCGGTCGTCGTACGGGTGGCCGCGCTGCGGGCCGTGGCAAGGCGCGCGTCGCTTCCGGCGGCTCCCAGGACACCGCGAAGATCCGCGCCTGGGCGAAGGAGAACGGCTACAACGTCAATGACCGTGGCCGCGTCCCCGCCGACATTCGCGAGGCATTTGAGAAGGCCAACGGCTGATCGCCGTCAACGCGATCCGATTGGGCATTACGAGCACGCAGCAACCGGGCACGGTGGCACTCCGTAGCCGCCGCGCTCACCAGCCGAATCAGGTCGGGGGCGCCCCCATCGTCTCCGATTCCTGCCCCGAACCCCGTGGTGGGCAGGGAATTCTCCGCCGCGCGCCCCGGCCGGGGAGGTCGCAACCATCCTGCGGCCTCCCGCGCGCCGAATCCGCGCGATGACGGCACCCCGGCGGCGGACGAGTGCGTGGGGACGGCCGGCGCGGGCATCCGCTCTCCGGCCCCGCGCGCGCCGAGATCCGGTACGAGCGCACCCCACTCGAGCCATTCCAGGATTTCCGGGAGCTCCTCGGCACCGCCGACCGCGATGAGCATGAGCATTTTCGGCCGATCAATGAGGCGATTCCCGTCGCGTCCGGACCGTAGCAGCGCCACCGGGCCGGTGCCCGGCAGCCGCCGCAGTACGGCGCGTCCCGCGTCGGCCGGCATCTCCAGGACATCGAAACGCTGCCCCACCAGCAGCTCCACCGGCTCCGTGCCGGTGGTCGGCCAGCTCATCTCCTCCTCGTACCACCGGCGGACGGCGGCAAGAGGGCTGCGGGGTCGCGGAAGCGCGCGGGCCATATCTGGTGCAACTCCCCGAAACCCAGGAAGTTACGCTGAGTGGAGAGTTGGATACGCACTGTGCCCGACGGGGAGCGGCCCGGCGCATTCGATGGCGGATTGATGTTCGCCCGTAGCGGATGGATGGGGCCCGCGCCGCATGGAGTGTCAGTGGCAGCGGGTAAGACAGTCACAGTGGGAAGAGACCGTGTGACCGGCGCCCAAGGCGCTCTGCTCCGGCCGAGGGTGCGATGCGGTGGGCGTGTCGGGAGAGCGTGCGTTCGCCATGGGCGTAGTGGCGAAGAGCGTATATGCCTGGCCTGCGGGAACATCGTCTCGCACCATCGAGTTGGAGCAGATGTCAGCTGTTCGGCAGTAAATTTCCCCGCCGGAGCGGGGGTGATCCGGACGGGTGTCGGCAGTTGGAATGAGCTGTCCCGCCCCGCGGGACTAGCATGCGGAAGGACAGGGAGGGGACCGACCCCTAACTGCCTGACCGCTCTGAGGAGCGATTAACGATGTTCGAGAGGTTCACCGACCGCGCGCGGCGGGTTGTCGTCCTGGCTCAGGAAGAAGCCCGGATGCTCAACCACAACTACATCGGCACCGAGCACATCCTCCTGGGCCTGATCCATGAGGGTGAGGGTGTCGCCGCTAAGGCCCTGGAGAGCCTCGGGATTTCGCTCGAGGCGGTCCGCCAGCAGGTGGAGGAGATCATCGGGCAGGGCCAGCAGGCTCCGTCCGGGCACATTCCCTTCACCCCCCGTGCCAAGAAGGTCCTGGAGCTTTCGCTCCGCGAGGCCCTCCAGCTCGGCCACAACTACATCGGTACGGAGCACATCCTGCTCGGCCTGATCCGCGAGGGCGAGGGCGTCGCCGCCCAGGTCCTGGTGAAGCTGGGCGCCGATCTCAACCGGGTGCGGCAGCAGGTCATCCAGCTGCTCTCCGGCTACCAGGGCAAGGAAGCCGCCACGGCCGGCGGCCCCGCCGAGGGCACGCCCTCGACCTCCCTCGTCCTGGACCAGTTCGGCCGCAACCTGACGCAGGCCGCTCGCGAGACCAAGCTCGACCCGGTCATCGGGCGCGAGAAGGAAATCGAGCGGGTCATGCAGGTGCTCTCCCGCCGTACGAAGAACAACCCGGTCCTCATCGGCGAGCCCGGCGTCGGCAAGACGGCGGTCGTCGAAGGACTGGCGCAGGCCATCGTCAAGGGCGAGGTGCCCGAGACCCTCAAGGACAAGCACCTCTACACCCTCGACCTCGGTGCCCTGGTCGCCGGCTCCCGCTACCGCGGTGACTTCGAAGAGCGCCTGAAGAAGGTCCTCAAGGAGATCCGCACCCGCGGCGACATCATCCTGTTCATCGACGAGCTCCACACCCTGGTGGGTGCGGGCGCCGCCGAGGGCGCGATCGACGCCGCGAGCATCCTCAAGCCCATGCTGGCGCGAGGCGAGCTGCAGACCATCGGTGCCACGACGCTCGACGAGTACCGCAAGCACCTGGAGAAGGACGCGGCCCTCGAGCGCCGCTTCCAGCCGATCCAGGTCGCGGAGCCGTCGCTGCCGCACACCATCGAGATCCTCAAGGGCCTGCGGGACCGCTACGAAGCGCACCACCGCGTGTCCATCACGGACTCCGCGCTGGTCGCCGCGGCCACCCTCGCCGACCGCTACATCTCCGACCGCTTCCTGCCGGACAAGGCGATCGACCTGATCGACGAGGCCGGCTCCCGGATGCGGATCCGCCGCATGACCGCACCGCCGGACCTGCGCGAATTCGACGAGAAGATCGCCGATGTGCGCCGGGAGAAGGAGTCCGCGATCGACTCGCAGGACTTCGAGATGGCCGCGGGCCTGCGCGACAAGGAGAAGCAGCTCCTGGCCGCGAAGACGAAGCGGGAGAAGGAGTGGAAGGCCGGCGACATGGACGTCGTCGCCGAGGTCGACGAGGACCTGATCGCCGAGGTCCTGGCGACGGCCACCGGCATCCCGGTCTTCAAGCTGACCGAGGAGGAGTCGAGCCGCCTGCTGCGTATGGAGGACGAGCTCCACAAGCGCGTCATCGGCCAGAAGGACGCCATCAAGGCGCTCTCCCAGGCCATCCGCCGTACCCGTGCCGGCCTGAAGGACCCGAAGCGCCCCGGCGGTTCGTTCATCTTCGCGGGCCCGTCCGGTGTCGGTAAGACGGAGCTCAGCAAGACCCTCGCCGAATTCCTCTTCGGCGACGAGGACGCGCTGATCTCCCTCGACATGTCGGAGTTCAGCGAGAAGCACACGGTCTCGCGGCTGTTCGGTTCGCCTCCCGGCTACGTCGGCTACGAAGAGGGCGGCCAGCTCACCGAGAAGGTGCGCCGCAAGCCGTTCTCCGTCGTGCTCTTCGACGAGGTCGAGAAGGCCCACCCGGACATCTTCAACTCGCTGCTGCAGATCCTGGAGGACGGTCGCCTGACCGACTCCCAGGGCCGGGTCGTGGACTTCAAGAACACGGTCATCATCATGACGACCAACCTCGGCACGCGGGACATCTCTAAGGGCTTCAACCTGGGCTTCGCGGCCCAGGGTGACACCAAGTCCAGCTACGAGCGGATGAAGAACAAGGTCAACGAAGAGCTCAAGCAGCACTTCCGCCCCGAGTTCCTCAACCGTGTCGACGACACCGTCGTCTTCCACCAGCTGACCGAGGAAGACATCATCCAGATCGTCGACCTCATGATCGCCAAGGTGGACGAGCGGCTCAAGGACCGCGACATGGGCATCGAGCTCAGCGGCGAGGCCAAGTCGCTGCTGGCCAAGCGCGGGTACGACCCGGTGCTCGGCGCCCGTCCGCTGCGCCGCACGATCCAGCGCGAGATCGAGGACGCCCTCTCGGAGAAGATCCTCTTCAGCGAGCTGCGTCCGGGCCACATCGTGGTCGTCGATGTCGAGGGCGAGGGTGACAGCGCCAAGTTCACCTTCCGCGGCGAGGAGAAGTCCGCACTGCCGGACGCCCCGCCGATCGAGTCCGCCGCCGGCGGCTCGGGCCCGAACCTGAGCAAGGACGCGTAGCCAGGCGGATATCGCTCAGCGCATTCGCGTACAGCAACTGCCCCGGAACCGTTTCGTACGGTCCGGGGCAGTGCTGTGTGACCGGAGCGGTGGCGGGACAGGCGACGGGGCAGGCGACCGGACAGCGGGCACCTAGGGGTGTGGCGAACAGATCCCGTAGGGGATGCGAGCGCCCCCTGTGGGCCCACAACGGGGGTGGGCCCGGGCGGTATTCCCGTGGGGCGCTGCCCAGCTGGACGGCGCTACAGCGAGCTGGGCGACCTGGTCTCGAGCTGGATGACCCTGGCTAGAGGAGCTGGTTGACCCTGCCCTGGAGCTGGATGACGCTGCCTAGAGCTGGATGACGTGGATGCCGTCCGGGACGCCTGTTACCGGGGGGATGCGGCGGCCGATCCGTAGGGTGTCCAGCTTGGGGAAGGCTGTTAGCCAGTCCATGGAAACGCCCAGGTCATAGGCGAGCCACAGGCGGGTCAGGCCGTCCGCCGGGGCGATGCCCTCGATCAGCTGGTCCGGGGTGAAGTGCCCGGCGATCCGTAGATGCGGGCGGCCGCCCAGGCGGCGCAGGGTGTGCAATTCCTCCAGGTCGGCGACCGGGAAATACAGCTCGGCCGGCTCCAGATGGGCGATGATCTCGCGGGCGTAGCGGGCGGTGTCGTAATGCCGCCAGGCCCCCGCGAGCTGCGCCCGGATGTCGTGGTGCTGCCGGTCGCGCAGCCCCGTCAGATAGTCGATCGCCATGTCGTCGGCGATGGAGGTGGCGGTGATGGCGAGGAGATGGGCCTCGTCCTCGGAGGCCCGGGTCGGATCGGGGAGCATCTCCAGGACGATCGGGCCGATCCACCCCAGCGCGCGGGCCGCGGACGGGGTACTGGGGCGCACCATGTCCCGGGTGAAGCGCTGTACGCGGGCGCGGACGTCCGGGTCGAGTTCGGTGGCGTGTTCCAGGCAGGCTGCCGCCAGCAGCTTGCGGTGCCGGGCCTCGGCGGCGCGTACGCCCGCGTGCGGGGCCAGCAGGCCGTCCAGGAGGGCCGCGCACTCGTCGGGCCGGGCCAGGGCCACGGCCATCCGTATGACGTCTTCCCAGTCGTCGTGGTGGGCGTGGTCCAGGAGCAGCGCGAAGTCGTGCCGCTGCACGGTCGCGCGGGCCGAAAGATAGTCCTGGAAGGTGCGGTGCACGAAGTCGACCGTGCCCGGGGTGGGCTCCCGTAGCAGCCCGGTGCGGTTGAGCAGATGCCGGAAGACGTCCTCGGGGCCGCCTTGGCGGGCGGCATCCGGGATGGCGGGCAGATGCTCGGCGAGGGTCGCGATGGCCGTCTCCCGGTCCATCTCCGAACGCCCGTTGACCAGCATCCACCGGGCCAGTTTCTGCAGCAGCTGGATCTTGGGCTGCCGGGTCAGCTCCACGCCGTCGGTGGCGACCATCGCCCGCTCCCGGTCGCGGCGTTCCAGCAGCATCGACAGCGCCGCGTCGTAGAGCTCTTTGCGGCCGTTGGGCAGATAGCCGCGGCGGTCGCGGTGCAGGGCGCACAGCAGCCCGCACATCAGCGGATTGGTGGCCAGCCGGCCCAGGTCGCGGGTGATGCGTACGGCGTTGAGGAGCGTGTGCTCGTAGTGGCCGAGCCGGTCGAGGTCGGCCGGGCGCTGCTGGGCGGCGGCCCGGTGCCAGCGCTGGATGAACGCCGCGATGTCCTCCCGGCTCATGGGCGCCAGGGAGAGCTCGGCGAAGCCTTCCGCGGCCAGCCACTGGTGGGGGACGGCGGAGGGGCGGGAGGTGACGATGTAGACGGTGCCCGGGTAGCGGGTGGTCCAGTCGCGGAGCCGGTCGCGTACCTCGTTGCGGTCGTCCTCCGGGGCCTCGTCGATGCCGTCGATCAGGAGCAGCGCGCGGCCCTCGCTCAGGACGCGCTCGGCCCAGCCGGACGGCTGGCGGGCGGCGTCCGGGGAGCCGGTGGCCGCCAGGAAGGCGGCCGGATCGGGGAAGCCGTCGCGGGCGAAGCGGCGTACGGGGAGCAGGAACGGCACCCGGCCGCGCAGCGCGGCGAGCGCCTCGGGCAGCTCGTCGCGGGCGGTGGCGACGGTCAGCCACTGCAGGAGCGTGGTTTTGCCGGAGCCGGCTACGCCGCGGATGAGGATGCGGGGGCGGTGGGCGAGGGCCTGTTCGGCGGGGATGGGGGGCTCGTCGCCTTGCCCGGTGGCCGAGGTGTCCGGCCCCGGCTCGCACTGAAGGCCCAGGTAGGCGGCGTCGAGGGGCCAGCTGTCGGGGGAGTGGGCCAGGTCGATGCCGAAGATCGTGAGGTGGTTGTGGGTGGTGGCGGTGGCCTGGGCGTAGTGGTGGGTGAACAGGGCGTCGAGGAGGAGGCGGGCGAGGGGGGCGTCCACGGGGGCCGGGGCGGTGGTGGCGGTGGTGAGGAGGGCCGTGGTGAGGGCCTCGTCGGGGGCGCCGAGGGCGTGTTCCACGAGGGCGGCGGCGAGGGCGTGGAGGTCCTCGCGGGGGAGGGGTGCGGTGGCGTCGGAGCTGTAGAGGGCGCGGGCGAGGGGGGCGAGGGCGTCGGGGGTGAGGCGGGCGGCGATGGTCGTGGGGTCCGGTTCCATGGGCTTCCCGTAACTGCGGTGGCTAGGGGCGGGGGCGGGGGTAGAGGGTGAGTTTGGTGTGGGGTGGGAGGGAGTTGGGGGGTTCCGGGCGGAGGCAGGAGAGGTGGACCTCCTGGAGGTCGGGGAGGGCCGAGAGCGGCGCGAGGTCGATGGGGGCGTTGATCAGGCCGTACAGCTGGACCTTCTGGGCGCCGGGGAAAGCGGGGAGGACGGTGCGCAGGATGCGGCTCAGTTCGGCGATGGGGCGGCGGTCCGAATTGAGGAGGCTGAGGATTTTTACCTGTGGCAGCCGGAGGCCGGGGGGAATGTGCAGGGCGCCACCTTCGGTGTGCAGACCGAAGGAAAAGTTCTCCAGCTCGGTGAGGCCCATGAGCGCCCGCCACTGGTCCTCGGCGAAGTCTTCGGCGATGCGCCGTAGTTGCATGTACTTGAGGTGCGGCCAGCAGGTCACGCGGCTGAAGTCGGCTCCGACCGGTTCGTCGACGGTGAGGCGGATGAGCGGGGCGTCGGAGGGGAGGGACGCCAGGCCCTCGGGTGGGAGCGACGACTGCAGGTCCAGGAACTCGAGACGGTGCAACTGGTCAAGTCCGTGCAGACCGTTCAAGCCGCTGACGGACAGGCCCTCGAGGGGCAGGTCCGCGAGCGGGGCGACGCTGTCGACGGCGGGGCAGCCCTGGAGCCGCAGTGACGTCAGCGCCGGGAAGTGCCGGAGAAACGCGATGCTGTTGATCTTCGAGTTGTCCGTCAGCGCCAGATTCGTGACCGTGCGGTGAGCCAGCCGGTCGAGGAGCTCGTCGTCGCTGTGCGGGCCGACGACGACGGTGTGCGGACGACCGCCGAGGGCCTTGAGGGCATGCAGCTCGGCGGGGCTGCTCACGGTGATGGGGAGGTCGCTTCCGATGTGCCGGATGATCTCCTGGGCATAGCGCTCGGTGTCGAAATACTGCCAGGAGGCGGCAAGTCGGACTCGTACGTTCGGGGAAGGGTGCCTGCGAAAGCCCTTCATGACTTCCAGGGCGGCGTCCGAGCCGATGCGCGCCGCGGTGGTCACCACTTCCCCCGCCTCGTCGTCCTCCAGCCCGTCCGGGCCGGGCAGCAGCTCCAGGACGATGGGCCCCACCTCGGCGAGCAGCTCCGACTCCTCACGGTTGCGGGGCGGCAGGATCGCCCTGGCGCGTTCGCGTACCAACTCCCTTACGTCCGGGTCCAGCTCCGTGGCGTGCTCCAGGCAAGCCATGGCCAGCAGATGGACGCGCAGCCGGGTACGGGCACTCCTGATCCCGTCGCCGTGCGCAATCAGCGCCCGTAAAATCTCGGCGCGTTCGCGTGGCCGCGCATGCGCCACCGCCATCCGGATCACGTCCTCGAACTGGGCGTCCACCGCATTGCGCGCGAGCAGTCCGAAGTCGCCGTCCTCGACGGCCGCCCGCCCGCCGAGATAGTCCTGAAAGGTCCGGTGGATGAAGTCGACCGAGCCGGGCGCCGGTTCGCGGAGCAGCCCACTGCGCTGCAGCAGATGCCGGAAGACGGCCGCGGCATTGCCCTGAGCGGCCGCCGCAGGTACGGCGGGCAGCGCATCCGCGATGATCATCTCCGCCCGCTCGCGATCCAGCTCGGTGCGCCCGTTGCGGATCAGCCAGTACGCCAGCCGCTGCAGCAGCTGAACCTGCGGCTCGTCCGCCAGCTCGATACCCGTGGGGGCGGCCATGTCCCGCTCCCGGTCGCGCCGGGAGAGCAGCATGCCGAGCGCCGCGTCGTACAACTCCTTGCGCCCGTGGGGGAGATAGCCGCGCCGGTCGCGGTGGAGCGCGCAGATCAGGCCGCACATCAGCGGGTTGGTGGCCAGCCGGCCCAGGTCCTGTTTGGTGCGGACGGCGGTGAGCAGGGACTGCTCGTACGCGTCGAGGCGTTCGGCGTCCTCGGCGTTGTCGCGGGCCGCGTCGTGCCAGCGGCCGATGAAGGCGGCGACCTCCTCGCGGCCCATCGGGGTCAGCGTCAGCTCGTCGAAGCCGTCGGCGGCGAGCCAGTCCTCGCGTACGGCGGAGGGGCGGGTGGTGACCAGCCACAGGTTGTCCGGGAAGGCGTCCAGCAGGTCGCGCAGCCATTGGCGGGCGTTTGCGCGTTCGCGTTCGGGGATTTCGTCCAGGCCGTCGACCAGGAGGAGACCGCGGCCGGAGGCCAGTACGCGCTCGGCCCATCCGTCGGGCCGGGCGCCGGCGACCGGGCAGCCGACGGCGGTCAGGAAGCGGTCGGGGGTGGGCAGGGCGGCGCCGGAGCGGGTGAGGGTGCGCAGGGGGAGGACGAAGGGGATGCGGCCGTAGAGGTGGGGGAGGGCCGACTCGGTGGGCTCCTTGGTGCAGGAGACGGCCATCCACTGGACGAGGGTGCTCTTGCCGGAGCCCGCCACGCCGCGCAGCAGGACCCGGTCGAAGTCGGCGAGGGCCTGGTCGGCGCGTTGGGGCGGGCGGGGCGGCGGTTCCTCGGCGCCCGCGCCGGTGATGATGGTGAACTCGTGGCGCGGTCTCGTGGCGCCCAGGCTCAGATACGCGGAGTCCAGCGGCCACCTGTCCGGGGAATTGGCCAGGTCGATGCCGTAGATGGTCAGTCGGCTGTGCTTGCGGGCGATGTAGTCGAGGTAGGAGCGCTCGAAGGCGGTGTCGGCGGCCCGCGGGGACGGGTGCCCCTCGAGGAATGTGTCGATCTTGGCGATCGCGTCGTCCAGGCTGCGGCTCTGCTGGACCAGGGTGCGGGCCACGAACGTCGACCGCTGCGTGAAGAAGTGCACGATGTGCAGGCAGGCGACGGCGAGCAGGGTGTGGTGCATCAGCTCGGCGTCCCGGGAGAGGCCGCGGGTGGCGTGCGGGGAGGCGGCGGTGAGGCGTTCGACGAGCACGCTGTGGCCTAGATAGACGGCCTGTACGTCTTCCATGGTCAGCTCGCCGAGGCCGCGCAGTGTGGTGGCCAGCGCGTCGGCCACCGCCGTTTCCTCGTCCTCGGGAATCGGCCGCTCGCCGGGGCCGGCGGAATGTAACGCGCGCCGCACCAGCTCGGCCGCGAGCTTGTGGAGGTCCTCGTCGGAGAGGGTCTGCTTCTCGCCCTTGAAGGACACCAGGCCGGATATCCGTACGGGCCCGGAGACCAGGCCGGCCCCCGGCCCCTCCTTGACGAACAGTTTCCTGACGAGCGGCGCGATCACGCTGGAGGCGAGCCGTATTCCCACTGCTGACGGATCCATCGTGCGGGCGGCCTCCCCCGTGGCGGCTGACGTCGTCGGAGCCAGGCTACGCGCCGGGCGGCGGGCGGGTGGCTCATTCGGCTAATTCCCCGGTCCGGCGAGTAATCCATGTCACGTAATCCAGGTCACAAATAAGGCGACGAGTCTTATGGGGCGGTGACATGAGGCACACGGTATTAGCGGCCTACTAGAAGCATTAGGGAGGCGCGGGGGGTGCCATTCGGCTTCGGGGCGGGGTTTTCGATGGCTGGGGTGGGGCGTGCGCTCAGCGTCCGGGTGTGGGTGAAATGCCAGGTCAGGCGGGTTGGTGGCGGAGTGGCGCGGTCGCGGATGAGGGGGATGGGGCGCCCCGCTATGGCGTGAATTACATCGGCCCCAATACGGCACCCGGTAGTAGAAAGGTGCCCTTGGCGGGGCGTCGAATGCGGGTTACCAAGGAATGGCCAACCCGGTCCGCAGCCGGGGAAAGCCAATCAATTCCTGATTCCAGATCTCTGGAGGACAAACCCGCATGTCGAAGTTCAGCGCCGTCCGTAATCCGAAGAACTCCGCGAAGAAGTCCGTGCTGCGCAATCGCGTCGCCGTTGTGGCCGGTGGCCTCGGTGTCGCCGCCGCGCTGGGCGCCGGTATCGCCAACGCCGCCGACTCGGGCCTGATGAACCTCAGCGCGAACGTCGGCTCGACGGTCAGCGCACAGGCCGACGCGCAGGCCAAGGCGGCCAAGGACGCCAAGGCGGCCGCCGCGAAGGCCAAGGCCGATGCCGTGCAGGCCAGGAAGGACGCGGCCAAGAAGGCCGAGGCCTGGGTCAAGCCGGTCGACAGCTACGTCCTCGGCTCGAGCTTCGGTCTCGCCGGCAGCCACTGGTCGCACAACCACAGTGGTCAGGACTTCGTCGTGCCGACCGGTACCCAGGTCCACGCCGTCCACCACGGCACCGTCGTCAAGGCAGGCCCCTGGGGCGGCGGTGACGGCCCGGCGTACGGCAACGCCATTGTGATCAAGCACGACGACGGCACGTACACCCAGTACGCGCACCTGTCACAGATACAGGTCCAGGTCGGCCAGCAGGTCGCCACGGGCCAGCAGATCGCGCTTTCCGGCAGCACCGGTAACTCCACCGGCCCCCACCTGCACTTCGAGGTCCGCACCGGTCCTGACTACGGGACGGGCATCGAGCCGACCGGATTCCTGCGGGCTCACGACGACGCCGTCTGAGCTGAATCCGGCCGGGCTGGCCGGCGGTTCGGCGGGTTTGCCGCCGTGACCAGTTCCGTGGCGACCTCGAGGATGGCCTTGCGCTTCTCCTCGGGGTCGCCTTCGAGGTTCTGCATCGCGAACATGCCCGCGTGGATGGAGAACAGCGCCGTGATGCAGCGCACCTGATCCGTCAGCTCCGCATCGGGCTCCCTGAGGAGGCCGAAGAGGGTGTGCATGCGCTCCTTGAAGGTGTCGCCGATGGCGAGGTCGCGTACGGTCGCCTGGTTCTCCTGCATGAAACGGAAGAGGGGCTCGGCGTTGCGGAGCGATTCGCCGTAGCGGCGGATCACTTCCTGCTTGGTGGCGAGGGTGCGGGGCTGCGTCCCGGCCCAGGCGATCAGCTCGTCGATCGGACCGCGCAGGTCCTCGAACAGGCTGATGACGATGTCTTCCTTGGTCTTGAAGTGGTAGTAGAGCGCCGCCTTGGTGACATCGAGCTTCTCGGCGATCTCACGCAGTGAGGTCTTCTCGTAGCCGTGCTCGGAGAACAGCCCCAGAGCGACGTCCTGAATGCGCTGGCGGGTGTTCCCGCGGCGCGTGTGCGGTGTGCTCATGGCCTTCTCCTGCGTGGTTGCCGCGTGGTGCTGCGTAGTCGGTGCTGGTCGGAGGGGTGCCCCGGGGCGCGCCCCGGAAACTTACTTGACGCCCGGCTAGTTAGCCGCCTACCTTGCCGTACTGTACAGAACTAGCCGGGCGGCAAGTAAGTGGGAGTACGGGAGTGAGGACGGGGATGTCGCAGAAAGCGGCCCCAGCGGGGGACAGACAGGCAGAAATACCCAGCGCGGCGAACGGCGCGGTCAACGGCGCGGCCGCCGAGGGGAAGCAGCCCGCCAGTGTGCGGGTGGTGCTGTTCGCGCTGATGATCGCGATGCTGCTCGCGATGCTGGACAACATGATCGTGGGCACGGCCATGCCCACCATCGTCGGAGACTTGGGCGGGATGGAGCACCTGTCCTGGGTGGTCACCGCGTACACGCTCGCCACCGCCGCTTCGACCCCGATCTGGGGCAAGCTCGGCGACATGTACGGACGCAAGGGCGTCTTCCTGACATCCATTGTGATCTTCCTGATCGGCTCCGCGCTGTCCGGCATGGCCCAGGACATGGGGCAGCTGATCGCCTTCCGCGCGGTGCAGGGCCTGGGCGCGGGCGGCCTGATGGTCGGCGTCATGGCCATCATCGGCGATTTGATTCCGCCGCGGGAGCGCGGCAAGTACCAGGGCATGATGGCCGGCGTCATGGCCATCGCGATGATCGGCGGACCGCTGGTCGGCGGCAGCATCACCGACCACCTCGGCTGGCGCTGGAGCTTCTACATCAACCTGCCGCTCGGCGCGGTCGCACTGATCATGGTCACCGCGGTGCTGCACCTGCCGAAGAAGCGGTCGCAGGCCCGGATCGACTACGTCGGGTCCGCACTGCTCACCATCGGCATCACCGCGCTGGTGCTGCTCACCACCTGGGGCGGTACCGAGTACGACTGGACCTCGCCGCAGATCCTGGGGCTGGGCGTCGGCGGCGTCGTCGCCCTCGCGCTCTTCGTCCTGGTGGAGCGCAAGGTCACCGAGCCGGTGGTGCCGCTGCACATCTTCCGTAACGGCAACTTCTCGCTCGTTACGGTCATCAGCTTCCTGGTCGGCTTTGTGATGTTCGGGTCGATGACGTTCCTGCCGCTGTTCCAGCAGACCGTGCAGGGCGCCTCGGCGACCAACTCGGGCCTCCTGCTGCTGCCGATGCTGCTCGCGATGATGGCCGTCTCGCTGTTCGCCGGGCGGGTCACCACCACGACCGGCAAGTACAAGGTCTTCGTGGTCGTCGGCGGCGGCCTGATCACCGCCGGGCTCGCCCTGCTGGCCCTGATGGACACCGACACCACCCGCTTCACCTCGGGTGTCTACATGGCGGTGCTCGGCGCCGGCATGGGCTTCCTGATGCAGACCACGATGCTGATCGCGCAGAACAGCGTCGAGATGAAGGACATGGGCGTCGGCTCCTCCTCGGCCACCCTCTTCCGTACGATCGGCGGCTCCTTCGGCGTCGCGATCCTCGGCGCGATCTTCACCTCCCAGGTGAAGTCGACGATGGTCGAGCGGCTCGGCGCGGCGGCCGGTTCCAAGGTCACCGGCGGCGGCGCCCAGATGGACCCGAAGGGCCTGCTCAAGCTGCCGCCGCTGGTCAAGGACGCGTACACGCACGCCGTCGCCAACGGCAGCCACCAGGTCTTCCTGTGGGGCGCGGCGGCCAGCGTCATCGGCTTCGCCGCGGCCTGGTTCCTCAAGGAGGTGCCGCTGCGCGGCGGCCCGGTGGCCGCCAAGTCTGACGACGAGGCTCCGGCAGCGGAGCGGGTGCCGGTGGTGGAGGCCGTCTGATGCGGCCCCGCGCCTCGGCGCACGGAGCGGCCCCCGCTTTTTGCGGGGGCCGCTCCGTTTTTCTGAGTGCCGGTCAGGCGCCCGACAGCTCGCCGCCCTTGACGGCCGACACGAACGCCGTCCAGCCGACGGCCGGGAAGACGAGCGCCGGCCCGTGCGGGTCCTTGCTGTCCCGGACGGGGACGAGGCCGGGGAGGTCGTCGGCCACCTCGATGCACTCGGCGCCGTCGCCATTGCTGTGGCTGCTCTTGCGCCAGGCGGCGGCCCCAAGGAAGGCCTCGGCGACCTCGATGCAGCTCCCGCCGGTGCCGTTGCTGTAGCTGCTCTTGCGCCAGGACGCGTTACTCAAATCGAATTCTGTGCTTGCCATTTCGATAGTCCTCTGCCGCTGCTTCGATCAGGGCCAGGGACGCCACGGGCGACAGTGCGGCGGCCCTGAGCAGATCGTACGATTCCTGGTACTGCTTCACGAGCGCCGGATAGTCGATGACTTGGCCGCTGTGAAGACTCTCCGTGTACACCACAGGAGGCGCATCCGCGAAAGTCATGATCGTGGTCATGCCCATCATGTACGCATGGGCGCCAGCGGATTCCGGGAGGATCTGCAGAATGGAGTGCGTGGTCTTCACTACCTCCGCGATGTGCTCCAGCAGTTCTGCCATCTGATCGTCCGGGAGAACCCGGCGGCGGATCAGTGACTCGTCCAGGGCCACCCAGAACTTCGGGGGATTCTCACCGTCGAAGACTGCCGCCCGGGACATGCGGGCCGCAACTTTTTTCTCAACCTCTTCGTCCGCTGCCCGCGGCACCGCCGCCCGTACGATCGCGCGGGTATATGCAGCCGTCTGCAGCAGACCGGGAACGAGCGTGGGCGCCCACTCCTCGATGCTCTCCGCGCGCTGTTCCATCTCCAAGGCGTCCGCGAAGTACTCCGCATGCCCGTCCCGGCGCGCCTTCTGCGCCGCTTCGCAGTGGCGCTCGAAAAACCCGTTCGTCTTGAGCGCCTTATCGACATGGACGGCCAGATCCCTCGGCATCCCCCGCTCGCCCCGCTCGATCTGGCTAAGAAACGAGATGCCGCGAAAGCTGACTTCCACCAACTGTTCCAGCGTCAGGCCGGCTTGCTCTCTCTGGTAGCGCAACTCCGCACCGTAAAAGCAAGGGACGCTCACCGACGCGTCGGGATCCTTCCGAGGGGGCATGAACTCACCACCGCTGCTTGCAGGTTGCCCGGTGCAACCCCGTCACGGAAACGCTACGCCGCGTAACGGAGTGTCGTGCGCGTTTCGTCACAAGTTGCGCAGGAGACCATTCATGGCTCGGCGGGGCCGGGTCAGCGGTCCGGCAGCTGGATGACGGGGAAACTGCCCGTACTCGTCGGCGCGTTCTCCGGCAGCCAGAGCACCGCCACCGCCCCCGTCGACCCGTCCGTCACCTCATCCGCGTTACGGAAGGTGAGGCGGGCGCCCAGGACGCGGGCCTGGCCGGCGGCGATGGTCAGGCCCAGGCCGTGGCCGCGGCCGGCGCGGTCGCTGCTGCCGGTGCGGAAGCGGCTCGGGCCCTCGCGCAGCAGCGCCTCGGGGAAGCCGGGCCCGTGGTCGCGGACGCGCAGCACCCGGCCCTCGACGGTGACCTCGATCGGTGGTTTGCCGTGCCGGGCGGCGTTGGCGATCAGGTTGCCGAGGATGCGTTCCAGGCGGCGCGGGTCGGTGGTGACATCCGCGTCGCGTACGACATCGACGGTGACGTCCTGACTGAGGGAGCGCACGCGGCGGGTGACGAATTCGCCGAGGGCGACGTCCTGGAGCTCGGCGCGCTCGGCGTAGCCGTCGAGCCGGGCCACCTCCAGGACGTCCTCGACGAGGGTGCGCAGCGCCTGGGCCCGGTCCCGTACGAGCTCGGAGGGGCGGCCGGGCGGCAGCAGTTCGGCGGCGGTGAGCAGGCCGGTGACGGGGGTGCGCAGTTCGTGGGCGATATCGGCGGTGACCCGGCGCTCGGCCTCGATGCGCTGCTGGAGGGCGTCCGACATGGCGTCCACGGCCCAGGCCAGGTCGTCGGTCTCGTCCCGGACCCGGCCGCCGACCTCGTCGCGGATCCGGACCGAGGTGTCGCCCTCGGCGAGCTTGCCCGCGGCGGCGGCCGCCTTGCGCAGCCGCTTGGAGAGCCGCCCGCCGACCAGCACGCCCAGCGCGCAGCCGCCGACCACGACCGCGGCGGAGCCGATCAGCAGTGCCTGGTCCAGGTCGTCGAGGACGGCGAAACGGTCGAAGAAGCGGTCGTGTACGGAGAGCACGCGGCCGTTGCCGAGCGGGGAGGCGGCCCAGACCTCGGGCGCGGTCTGCCCGTTGTCCTGGATGTAGGTGGCGCGCTCGCCCTCGGCGATTTCCTTGCGCAGCGGCGCCGGCAGCGCCGGGTCGTCGATCTTCGCGCCGAACTGCAGCCGGTTGGTCGACTCGAAGATCTTCTGCGTGATGTTGAGCCGCTCGATCTGCACATCGCGGCTGTTGTCGAGCATGGAGTGGCGGGCCGCGTTGTGCACGACAAGGCTCAGCGCGACCGCGACCAGCGCTCCGACGAGCGCGATCGCCGCGCTGAGCTTCCATCTCAGCCCCGTCCGCAGGGCCAGCCTGACCACTGCGGGTGTCAGCCTCTCAGCTTGTATCCGAAGCCGCGGACCGTCTCGATACGGTCCTGGCCGATCTTGCCGCGCAGCCGCTGGACATGGACGTCCACGACGCGGGTGTCGCCGCCCCAGCCGTAGTCCCAGACCCGCTCCAGCAGCCGGTCGCGCGAGAGGACCGTACCCGGTGCGTGGGAGAACTCCAGCAGCAGCCGCATCTCGGTCGGCGTGAGCGCGACCGTCTCGCCGCCCTTGCGGACCTCCATGCCCTCGGTGTCCACCTCGAGGTCGCCGAAGCGCAGTACGGCCTCGGCGGGGTCACCCGCGTCCGCCGAGCCCCCGCCGTTGCCGTCCGGGCCGCTGGCGTGGCCGAAGCGGCGCAGTACGGCGCGGATCCGGGCGACCAGTACGGCGCCGTCGAACGGCTTGGTGACGTAGTCGTCGGCACCGGCCTCCAGGCCGAGCACCACGTCGATGGAGTCGGCGCGTGCCGACAGCATGATCACGGGGACGGTGGACTCGTCGCGGATCCGGCGGCACAGGCTGACGCCGTCCAGGCCCGGAACCATCACATCGAGGAGCGCGATGTCCGGGCGGTTGGCGCGGAACGCCTCGAGCCCGGCGAGCCCGTCGGGCATGGCGGTGACCACGAAGCCGTCCCGCTCCAGCGCGAGCTGGGTGGCCTCGCGGATCACGTCGTCGTCCTCGACGAAGAGCACATGCGTGTCGGCCATGCGGTTGTCTCAACCCTCCGGTCCCGTGCCGTCGTCCGGCGCGGGTGCGTCTTTGACGGTGGTCTTGCTGTAGTCGGTGTGGGACTTCTTGCCGTACCGGGTGAACCGGTCGTCCGACCAGCGGTAGGTCAGGACATCTTCACCGGATGGGCAGCACACCTGGTCGTCGGCGTCATAGGTCTGCACGGAGACTTCCAGATCACGCTTGTTCGCCCCGACCCCGGCGTAGACCGACGGCTGCTCGTTTCCGTACACGTTTTCATACCCGTCGCCGCTCCGCTTACGGAAGACATAGGAGCCGATGCCGACGGAATCCGCGCAGGTCATGACGTTGATGATGACATCGGGGGACTTGCTGCCGGTCAGGGAGGCATACTCCACGTCGACCGGGTACTCGTCCGCCGCGCACGGCTTGGCCAGGGTTTTCTTCACGTCCGGGCTGACCCTGGGGTCGCTCTTGAGCAGCTTGACGGCGTTGATCTTCTTGTGGCCGGTGGTCGGGGTCGGTGAGGCACTCGCGACGCCCTTGGGTGCGGGTGTGGTGGTGGCCGATCCCTCGGACCGCACGCCGTCGCCACCTGGATTGCATCCGGCCAGCAACAGCCCGACGGCGGCCACCCCCGCCGTGGCCGCGCCGCCTTTGGTCAACCCGCCGGTCAACCTGTTCCTGGACAATCCGCTCCTGCTCACCGTGCCGCTCGCACAGCCGCCCGTCCCGCTGCTGCTCGTGTTGTGATTGTCGCGCGTGAAGCTGTGCGCCATACCGCGTGTGCCGTCAGCCTGTCTTCCAGGGTGCCCGAGCCACGGGTCAGGCCGCGCACCGCTCCCGGTCCCGGTCGTCGCGCTCCAGCATCCGGGCGTCGATGTCGCGCGACTCCAGCTCCTGGCGCAGCCGGGCGAGCGCCCGGTGCAGCGTGCTCTTGACCGTGCCGGTGGACATGCCGAGCGCCGCCGCGGTCTCCTCGGTGCTCATCTGCTCCCAGTGTCGCAGGACCACGACGCTGCGCTGCTTGGGAGCGAGCACTCCGAGGATGTCCATCAGCAGGGCCCGGTCGGCGCGCTGCTCGGTGCCGTCGTCGACGCTCGCGTCCGGGAGCTGCTCGGTGGGCACCTCCTCCAGCTTGCGGGCCCGCCACCACTCCGTACGGGTGTTGATCATGACGCGGCGGAGGTAGGCGTCGGCCAGGGACTTGTCCGCGATGCCGTCCCAGCGGCCGTAGGTGCGGACCAGGGCCGTCTGGAGCAGGTCCTGGGCGTCGACCGGATCCGGCACCAGCCGCCGGGCGCTGCGCAGCAGGGCCTCCTGCCGCGTACGCACATACTCTTCGAAGTCCAGTACCTTGCCGCCGCTGGTCGCCATCCCGACGCCTCCGATCCGCTTGCGTTCCCCACGTTGACCGCGCTGGTGGTCATCTCCAGCACGAGGAAGACGCTACGGAGGGGGTGTTGCGACGGAATGTGCGTCGGCCCCACAGCGAATGCACGGAAAACCTGCGGTTGTGTAACAGCCCGCCAGGGGTCATACCTTGGAGGGACGGCGGGCCGCTGCGGGTCATCCTCACGGGGGATAAGGCCCCCCGTCGAAAGACGGATGGCCGCTTCGGAGGCGGTGCGCGCGTCATGCGACCGTCATCTTCAAGCCGTTTCGAGCCCGAAGTGTGGCGCATTCCGGCCGGAATGTTTCGCGCTCAATCATCCGGTGCGGTCATACGGCCCGGCCTTCCGGCTCCACCGCCCGGCCCGGCCACCCTGTTTCCACCCGGCCGTCCGGCCCGCACCGTGACCGGGGGCTCAGCCGTCGGCCGAGCCCCCGGTCACTCGGTCGCTAGCTGAGCGGCAGGCGGTAGCGGCCACCGCCCAGGGGTTCCACCAGTCCGTCCGAGACCAGGCCGTCGAGCGCCCGCGCCCGCTGCACCGGCTCGTCCCACACCGCGTCCAGCACCTGCTGCGGCACCGGCGCGACGGCCTCCCGCAGGACGGCCAGCAGCTTGCCGCGCACCTGGCGGTCGGTGCCGGCGTAGGCCTGCGTGCGGCGCGCCGGGCCCTCGTGCGCCGGGGATCCGGCCTGCCGCCAGGCGCACTGCGCCGCGATCGGGCAGCGCTCGCATTCCGGGCCGCGCGCCGTGCACACCAATGCGCCCAGCTCCATCGTGGCCGCCGCCCAGCGCGCCGCCAGCTTCTCGTCCTCGGGCAGCAGGGCACGGGCGAGCTTGCGCTCGGCGGCGGTGGTGGCGTTCGGCGGGTACTGGCGGCCGGTGACCGCGCGGGCGAACACCCGGCGCACATTGGTGTCCAGCACGGCATGCCGCTGCCCGTACGCGAAGGACGCCACGGCCGCGGCGGTGTACTCGCCGACGCCGGGCAGCGCCAGCAACTGGTGGTGCTCGCGCGGTACGTCGCCGCCGTGCCGCTCCTGTATGGCGGACGCGGCGGCGTGCAGCCGCAGCGCACGCCGGGGATAGCCGAGCCGGCCCCAGGCGCGCACCGCCTCGCCCGGCGCCTCGGCAGCGAGGTTGGCGGGGCGCGGCCAGCGGGTCAGCCACTGCTCATACACCGGCAGCACGCGGCTGACCGGCGTCTGCTGCAGCATGAACTCGCTGACCATCACGCCCCAGGCGCCCGCCTCGGGGCGGCGCCAGGGCAGATCGCGGGCGTGCTCGTCGAACCAGTCGGTGACCGGGCGGTGCAGCCCGGTTCCGTCGGCGGCCTCCGCGGCACAAGCGGCGGAAGCGGTCTCGGCGGCGGCGGTCATGGCAGTGGTTGTGGCAGGCATCGAAGTCATGGCACCACCGATCCTGGCACGCCCACGCCCGCCCGGGAAACGCACCGGCCCGCGCCGCTCCGCGCCCACTCGCACGCGGGACGGTCCGGTACGTACGGGTGGCCGCTACCGGCGGTACGCGAGGATGCGATCACAGATGAACATGAGTGATGAGGATGCGGTCATGAAGGAAAGCGAATGCCCGTCGGCCATCCGGCGGGCGCTGGCCGGGCACACGACGATGACCTTGGCGTATACGGACGAGGACGGGCCGCAGGCGGCCGCGGTGCTCTATGCCGTGGATGCGGAAGCGGCCGCGGGACCCGTCCTCTACTTCGTGACGTCGACCGGTACGCGGCACGGGCGGGCCCTGGGCGGGCACGGGCCCGACGGCGCGCGCGTGGCGTTCACGGCGCAGCGCGACGGCCAGGAGTGGAGCGGACTGACGGGCCTTCAGGGGCGCGGCCGCTGCCGGCCGCTGGCGGACGAGGAACGGGCCGGCGGCTGGCGGCTCTACACCGAGCGCTTCCCCTTCGTCCTGGACAGCGAGCGGCTGCGCGCGGCCCTGGAACGCACGACGCTGTGGGAACTGCGCCCCGGCTGGCTGCGGCTGATCGACAACGGCCAGGGATTCGGGCACAAGGAGGAGTGGCAGCGGGCCGGTGGCCGGTAGCGGGTGCCGTGGGCGTTTACGGTACGCAAACGTGCGGAACGCGCGGGGTGAACCACATCGGGTGTGATCGGGCCGGACCGGGCGGCAATGGCGCACACCGGCCGCGCGACGGGCCGATTCCGGGCCGATGATGGGAAAAGTTGCAGCGTCATGCGGCGGGTACTGGCCGGTCTGTGCGCCGATCTCTCGTAGAGTTTCCACGTGGGATCACTGCGCAATCCGATCGGGCCGCTTCCCTCCTCCATCTACTGGCGGCGGAGGGCCGTTGCGCTGGCCATCGTCGCACTGCTCGCCCTCGTGGTGGTGTGGGTCCTCAGCATGGGCGGGGACACCGAGAACACCGGCGGCAAGAACGACAAGGGCAAGGGGCACGGCCCGGGGCCCGCGACATCCATCACGCCAGGACCCTCCGGCAGCGGGCCGGCGATCAGTCAAAAGCCGGGCGGGCGTGGCGGGTCGGGCGGCGGGGAGTCGGGTGCGGACGGCGGATCCGGGTCGGATGACGGCGGCAAGGGCACGGGCGGTGCGAGCGGCTCCGGCGGCTCCGGCGGTTCGGCGAGCGGCCCCATCGGCGAGGGTTCGGGCGCCAGTGCCGTACCGGCCGGCTCCTCCCTCCTCAACTGCACCACCGACGGTGCCGAGTTGACGCTGCGCAGCGTCAAGGACTCCTACGAGCCGGGCGAGAAGCCGCAGTTCGAGCTGACCGTCAAGAATTCCGCGGGCTCCGCCTGCAAGGTCGACCTGGGCCGCAAGGCCGCGGTGCTGACGATCAAGGACACCGCGGGTGACGACCGGGTGTGGGCCTCCAACGACTGCCCCGCGGGCACCAGCCCGGCCCTGCTGAAGGTCCCGGCGAAGGGCTCCGTGGAGCGCACCGTCGAGTGGGACCGCAGGGCCAGCGCCCCGCAGTGTGCGACGCCGAGCGCGGCAGCGGTGCCGGCCGGGAAGTACGTCGCTGAGGCGAAGGTGCCCGGTCTGGACCCGGTCCGGGCGAAGTTCACGCTCGCCAAGAGCTGAAAGGGCTGAGCCGAGAGCGAATACGGCTGACCCGGCCGGGGCGGTTGGGGCACAGTCGCCGCCATGAAGCTCTTGATTCTGGGCGGTACGGAATTCGTGGGGCGGGCGGTCGCCGAGGCGGCGTCGGCCCGCGACTGGCAGGTGACGGTGTTTCACCGCGGTCACCATGCACCCCCGCAGGGCGTGAGGGCCCTGCACGGCGACCGCGGCGGCGGTCCGGCGGGGCTCGCGGCGCTGAAGGAGGGCGCGTGGGACGCCGTCGTCGACACCTGGAGCGGCGCCCCGTCGGCCGTACGGGACGCGGCGCGGCTGCTGGCCGGCCGGGCGGGGACGTATGCGTATGTCTCCAGCCGGTCGGTGTACGAGTACCCCGCCCCGTACGGGCTCGATGAGGACGGGCCGGTGGTGGCGTCGTCACCGGACGACACCGGCTGCGACGATTACGCGGCGGCCAAGCGGGGCGGCGAACTGGCCGCGATCGACGCCTTCGGGGACCGGGCGCTGCTGGTCCGGGCGGGCCTGATCCTGGGACCGTACGAGAACATCGGGCGGCTGCCGTGGTGGCTGGGCCGGATCGCCCGAGGTGGACCGGTGCTGGCCCCGGGACCGCGCGAGATGCCCCTGCAGTACGTCGATGCGCGGGACCTGGCCGAGTGGACGCTGGATGCGGTGCAGGCCGGGCTGGGCGGTGCGTACAACCTGGTCAGCGAGGCGGGGCACGCCACGATGGGGGAGCTGCTGGAGAGTTGCGCGGCGGTCACCGAGGCGGACGCCGAACTGCGGTGGACCGCGCCGGAGAAGGTGCTCGCGGCCGGGATCGAGCCGTGGACCGAGCTGCCGGTCTGGCCGGCGCCCGGTGAGCCGCGGGATGCGATATACGGCGCCGATGTGTCCAAGGCCCTTGCCACCGGGCTGCGCTGCCGGCCCGTCAGCGAAACCGTCGCCGACACCTGGGCCTGGCTGCAGAGCATCGGCGGCGTCGCCCCGCAGCGCCCGGACCGTCCGGCGGTCGGGCTGGCCCGGGAGAAGGAGGCGGCGGTGCTGGGCTAGGCCGGGCGCAGCGGGACGACCGCGCTCGTGCGCTTCCCGCCGCGACGGCGCCGCACCGCAGCGGTGAGCGTCCGGCGGGATCCGCGGCCACGGCAAGGACCCCGCACGGCGAACTCGCTACGGGACAGCCCTTAGACGTACCGCTCCAGGATCGACGACTCCGCCAGCCGCGAGAGCCCCTCGCGCACCGACCGGGCGCGGGCCTCGCCGACGCCGTCCACGGCCTGGAGGTCGTCGACGCTGGCGGCGAGCAGCTTCTGCAGGCCGCCGAAGTGGTCGACGAGGCGGTCGATGACCGTGCCGGGCAGGCGCGGGACCTTCGCCAGGAGCCGGAAGCCGCGCGGCGAGACCGCGGAGTCCAGCGTCTCGGGAGCGCCGCTGTAGCCCAACGCGCGGGCCACGGCGGGGAGTTCGAGGAGGTCGGTGTGGGTCAGGGAGTCCAGTTCGGCGAGCGCTTCGGCGACCGTACGGGAGCGCTTGGCGGTCGGCTCGGGGACGTAGTCGCGCACGACCAGTTCCCGTTCGGGCTCGACGCCGGCGATCAGCTCGTCGAGCTGGAGGGAGAGGAGGCGGCCGTCGGTGCCGAGCTCGACGACATACTCGGCGATCTCGGTGGCGATCCGGCGGACCATCTCCAGGCGCTGGGCGACCGCGGTGACATCGCGGACCGTCACCAAGTCCTCGATCTCCAGGGCGGAGAGGGTGCCGGCGACCTCGTCCAGGCGGAGCTTGTAGCGCTCCAGGGTGGCCAGGGCCTGGTTGGCGCGGGAGAGGATCGCGGCCGACTCCTCCAGGACGCGGCGTTCACCGTCCACGTAGAGGGCGATCAGGCGCATCGACTGGCTGACGGAGACGACCGGGAAGCCCGCCTGGATGGAGACGCGCTGGGCCGTGCGGTGCCGGGTGCCGGTCTCCTCGGTGGGGATGGAGGCGTCGGGGACGAGCTGCACACCGGCCCGCATGATCTTGGAGATGTCCTTGTCGAGGACCAGCGCCCCGTCGAGCTTGCACAGCTCGCGCAGGCGGGTGGCGGTGAACTCGACGTCCAGGACGAAGCCGCCGGTGCACATGGACTCGACGGTCTTGTCGAAGCCGAGGACGATCAGGCCGCCCGTATTGCCGCGCAGGATGCGCTCGAGGCCGTCGCGCAGGGCCGTACCGGGCGCGACGGCGCTCAGCGTGGCGCGCATGAGGCGATCGGTGCCGGAGCTCCCGGACCTGCCGGGAGCCGATGCCCGGTCGTTGGCTGCCACTGCACTCCTCCGTCGCAAGGTCAATCGGTCCGCGAGGCCGCCCGGCCCATGCTGCGGTGACGTACCAGCGAGCGTACGCGGCAGGCAACAAGACTGCGGTGACGGGCGAGACCAGGGCAAAGTCTACCGGCGCTGTTCCTCTTCCCGTGGGGCCTCCCGTCGCACCCGCTTGGGCAGCACGCTCAGCGCCTGCCCGACGTCGGCGACCTCCATCACCCGCATTCCGTCGGGGATCTTGCCGGGGTCGGAGGGAACCAGGGCGTGGGTGAAGCCGAGCCGGGCCGCCTCCGAGAGCCGGCGCTGGACGCCCGTGACCCGTCTGACCTCGCCCGCCAGGCCCACCTCGCCGATGGCGACCAGGTTCTTGGGGAGGGGGGTGTCGCTGGCCGCGCTGGCGAGCGCGAGGGCGACGGCGAGGTCGGCGGCGGGCTCGGTCAGCTTCACGCCGCCGACCGTCGCGCTGTAGATGTCGCGTTTGCCCAGGGCGGTGATCCGGCCGCGCTGCTCCAGAACGGCGAGCATCATCGAGACCCGGGACGTCTCCAGGCCGGAGGTCGTCCGCCGGGGGGAGGGGATCTGCGAGTCGACGGTCAGCGCCTGGACCTCGGCGACCAGGGGGCGCCGGCCCTCCAGGGTGACCGTCAGGCACGTACCGGGCACCGGCTCGGCGCGGCGGGTCAGGAACAGGCCGGAGGGGTCGGCGAGGCCGGTGATGCCTTCGTCGTGCAGCTCGAAACAGCCGACCTCGTCGGTCGTGCCGTAGCGGTTCTTGACGCCACGGACGAGGCGGAGCCGGGCGTGCCGGTCGCCCTCGAATTGCAGGACGACATCGACGAGGTGTTCCAGGAGGCGGGGGCCCGCGATGGCGCCGTCCTTGGTGACATGGCCGACCAGGAGGGTGGCCATACCGCGATCCTTGGACGCCCGGATCAGTGCGCCGGCCACCTCGCGGACCTGCGCCATACCGCCCGGGGCGCCCTCGATCTCGGGCGAGGCGACGGTCTGGACGGAGTCGAGGACGAGCAGGGAGGGTTTGATGGCGTCCAGGTGGCCCAGCACGGCGGACAGGTCGGTCTCGGCCGCCAGATAGAGGTGGTCGTCGAGGGCGCCGATGCGGTCGGCGCGCAGCCGTACCTGGCTCGCGGACTCCTCGCCGGTGACGTAGAGCGTGCGGTGGGCCTCGGAGGCCGCCTTGGCGGCGACATCCAGGAGGAGGGTGGACTTGCCGACGCCCGGCTCGCCCGCCAGCAGCGCGACCGCGCCGGGGACCAGCCCGCCGCCCAGCACGCGGTCCAGCTCGGGCACGCCCGTCGAGCGGGCGGCCGCCTGTCTGCCGTCGACCTGGCCGATGGGCACCGCCGCGGTGGTGACCCGGCCGGCCGCGGTGGTGCGCACCGCGGGGGCGCCGCCGAACTCCTCGACCGTGCCCCACGCCTGGCATTCGGGGCAGCGGCCGAGCCACTTCGCGGTGGTCCAGCCGCACTCGGTGCAACGGTAGGAGGGGCGCTCCTTGGCCGACGTTTTACGGGTTGCCATGAGGTCACCGTATCGGCGGGGTCCGACAGTCCATGCCGCCGAGCTCCCGAGGAGCGGGGGCGGCCGCCACCGCCGTCGGTTCGGCCGACCGGGTGGCGGGACCGGGACTGGTGTCCCCTTTTGAGGGAGATGGTCACCCGTAAGGGTTAAAAGTGTCCAAGGGGAGCGAGAGCGGCTGCATCATCCGCCTACCGTCGCCGGGTGATGAGCAGCAGGCCCGAGCACCCCACGGACACCACCGGCGCACACCGGTCGCGCAGCGCGCAGCCCCAGGACCGTGCCGGGCGACAGGACCGTGCCGAGCGCCAGGATCGCTACGGCGCCTATCTGGACGGGCTGTTCACCTACTGCCTGTCCGTGTTGTGCGAGCACGACGCGGCCACCGCGGTGCTCGGCGAAACGCTGGCACTCGCCGAGCGCCACCACGGCCGCCGCCCGTCCGGCCCGGACCTCTACCGCCCCTGGCTCTACGCCCTGGCCCGCTGGGCCTGTCTGCGCCGGCTCGCCGAGCGCGGCGGGCCCGGCACCGAAGCCGGCACCACATCCGGCGGCGAGGCCACCGCCGACGCCGAGGACCGCCGGCGTGAACTGGCCGTGCTCGCCTGGCCGGAGGCCGCCGGGACGACGCCCGAGCAGCGCGAGGCGCTGGAGCTCTCGGTACGCCACCACCTCCCGGCGGGCGAGGTCGCCGCGGTGCTGGGCGCCGAGCCGGGCGCCACCCGCGTCCTGCTGGCCGCCGCGCGCTGCGAGGTCGAGCGGACCCGGGCCGCGCTGGCCGTCGTCGAACGCGGCCGCTGTCCGGAGGTGGCCCAGCTGGCGGCCGATACCCGGATGCTGCTGGGCACGGCGCTCCGCCGGGAGCTGGTACGCCATGTGGACGACTGCGCCGAGTGCCGGCGGACGGCGGAGCGGGCCACCGCTGCCGGGCCGTGGCCCGGCACCGCGCCCGCCGCCCCGGGGTCGCTGCCGCTGGTCGCCGCGCCGCGGGAGGCGGTGTCCGTGGCGCTGGCGGCGGCCCGGCGTTCGCGGTCGGGGCGTGCGGAGGGCGTGCCGGGCGCGGGCCCAGGCCGCGGCGGCAAAGCGACTGGGGCAAACGGTTCTCCTCGCTATGACCGCAGCGGATTCCCGGTAGGCCCCACGGACCGGGCCGCCCGCCGCCGCCGGCTGCGCAACCGCGCACTGACCAGCACCGTCGTCGCCACCGTGCTGGCCGCTCCGATGCTGGCCGTGTGGGCCGCGTACCGCCAGGCCGCGCCGTCCGAGGGGACGGACGGCACGCCCGCGGTGACGGCCAATGAGCGCGAGGGCAACGACGGGCAGCTCAGCGGCCGCCGCTACGAGAACGCCGGCAACGCCCGGACGACCCCCGGCCCGGCCTTCTCGCCCGGTGGGGCGGGGTCCGATGTGTCGGCCCAGGTGATCGGCGCGGACGGCACACCGCTGCGGCCGGCCGGGCCCGCCCGGGACCGTACGGGGCCGGGCCGGCTGACCGTCGCGGCGCAGCCGAGCGGCGGGACGACGGTCATCACGCTCAGCGCGTCCGGCGGGTCACCGGTGCGCTGGACGGCGTCGGCCGGTGCGCCCTGGCTGCAGATGAGCCATACGGCCGGAGTGCTGCGGCCGGGGGAGTCCACGACGATCACGGTCTATGTCGATCACGACCGGGAGCCCGAGGGCCACTGGCGCACCCGGATCGCGATCGAGCCCGGCGGTACGGCCGTCACGATGGAGGGCCACGGTGTGACCGAGCCGGACCCCGGCCCGAGCGACCCCCCGCCGACGGATCCGACGCCGACTCCGGCGCCGACCACCCCCACGCCGACTCCGACGGACCCCGCGCCCACGCCGACGCCCACCCCCACGGCCCCGACGCCCACCCCGGCCCCGGCCTCGCCCCCGTCGAACACGACGAACCCCGCCCGCTGAGGCGCGGACGGGGTCGGGTCACTTCTTCGGGGCAGCGGCCGGTTTCGGGCCTGCCGGCTTCGGGTCCGCCGGATGCGGCGCCATCGGCAGCGTCGCCGACAGCCGTTCCTCGCACAGCTCGGCAAGCTTGGCGTAGCCCTTCTTGCCCATCAGCTCCGTCAGCTCCGGCTTGTAGGTGACATAGACCGGTTCGCCCGCACCGTGCGCCGAGGTCGCCGACGTGCACCACCAGTGCAGGTCATGGCCTCCGGGACCCCAGCCGCGCCGGTCGTACTCGCCGATCGTCACCTGGAGGATCTGGGTGTCGTCCGGGCGGTCGATCCAGTCGTAGGTGCGCCGCACCGGCAGCTGCCAGCAGACGTCCGGCTTGGTCTCCAGCGGTTCGCGGCCCTCGCGCAGCGCGAGGATGTGCAGCGAGCAGCCCGCGCCCGCCGGGAAGCCGGGGCGGTTCTGGAAGATGCACGAGCCCTGCCAGCGGCGGGTCTGCCGTTCGCCGTCGTCGTCCTCCTCGGTCCAGCCGGTCTCGGTGCCCACGTCGTGGAACTGCCACAGGTCGGGTGTGAGACGCGCCACATGACCGGCCACCCGCTGCTCGTCCTCCTCGTCCGAGAAGTGCGCGCCGAGCGTGCAGCAGCCGTCGTCCGCGCGGCCGGCCTGGATGCCCTGGCAGCCGCTGCCGAAGATGCAGGTCCAGCGCGAGGTCAGCCAGGTCAGGTCGCAGCGGAAGATCTGCTCGTCGTCGGCCGGGTCGGGGAAGGTGACCCAGGCACGGGCGAAGTCGAGGCCGACCTCGTCGGGCGACGCCCCGGCCGCCACGGCTTTTTCCTGCTTGGTCTGCTTCGTCTTTTTCGCCTTTTTCGTCTTTGCCACGACTCCAGCCTAAGGCGGCCGACAAGAGATACCTGCCGCGGCAGTAGGTTTCCCCGTATGAGACTCGGTGTCCTCGATGTGGGTTCGAATACGGTCCATCTCCTGGTGGTGGACGCACACCCCGGCGCACGCCCGCTGCCCGCCTACTCGCACAAGGCGGAGCTACGCCTTGCCGAACTCCTCGACGAGGGCGGCGCCATAAACGAGGCCGGGGTGGAACGGCTGGTGGCCACCATCCGGGAAGCGCAGCAGGTGGCCGAGGACAAGGGCGTCGAGGAAGTGCTGCCGTTCGCCACGTCCGCGATCCGGGAAGCCACCAACGGCGAGGACCTGCTGCGCCGCGTCACCCTGGAGACCGGCATCACACTGCGGGTGCTCTCCGGCGAGGACGAGGCGCGCCTGACCTTCCTCGCCGCCCGCCGCTGGCTCGGCTGGTCCGCCGGCCGGCTGCTGGTCCTGGACATCGGCGGCGGCTCGCTGGAGATCGCCTTCGGCCTCGACGAGGAGCCGGATGTGGCGGTCTCGCTGCCGCTCGGCGCGGGCCGGCTGACCGCGCGCGACCTGCCCGGCGACCCGCCGGACCCCCAGGACGTCCGGGCGCTGCGCCGCCGCGTGCGGGCCGAGATCGCCAAGGTGGTGAGCGAGTTCCGCCGCTACGGAAGCCCCGACCAGGTCGTCGGGACGTCCAAGACCTTCAAGCAGCTGGCCCGGATCGCGGGCGCGGCGCGCTCGGCCGAAGGCCAGTACGTCCGCCGGGAGCTGACCCACAAGAAGCTGGAGGAGTGGGTGCCGCGGCTGGCCGGGATGTCCGCGCGCGAGCGGGTCGAGCTGCCGGGCGTGTCCGTGGGCCGCGCGCGGCAGCTGCTGGCCGGGGCGCTGGTCGCGGAGGCGACGATGGACCTGTTCGGCGTCGAGACGCTGGACACCTGTCCGTGGGCGCTGCGCGAGGGTGTCATCCTGCGGCGGCTGGATCACATGCCGTAGCGGCAGCACGCCGGACGCGGTCGCCCGGACCTCCTGCCCGGTGCCCAGTCGCGGCCCGTACGCTGTCCCTCGTGACAGAGCCAGTGGTGCGCATCCCCGATGCGAAGGTCGCCCTGTCCACGGCCTCGGTCTATCCGGAGTCGACGGCGACGGCCTTCGAGATCGCCGCGCGCCTGGGCTACGACGGCGTCGAGGTCATGGTCTGGACCGACCCGGTCAGCCAGGACATCGAGGCGCTGCGCCGACTGTCGGACTATCACGGGGTGCCGGTGCTGGCCGTGCACGCGCCGTGTCTGCTGATCACCCAGCGGGTGTGGTCCACCGACCCCTGGGTCAAGCTCCAGCGGGCGCGGAACGCCGCCGAGAAGCTCGGCGCCTCGACGGTGGTCGTGCATCCGCCGTTCCGGTGGCAGCGCAACTACGCGCGGGAGTTCGTGCGCGGGGTGTGGCGGATGGAACACGACACGGACGTGAAGTTCGCCGTCGAGAACATGTACCCCTGGCGCTACCGGGACCGCGAGATGCTGGCGTACGCCCCGGACTGGGACCCCACCAGCGACGACTACCGGCACTTCACCGTCGACCTGTCGCACACCGCCACCGCGCGCAATGACGCGCTGGAAATGGTGGAGCGGATGGGCGACCGGCTGGCGCACGTCCATCTGGCCGACGGCAACGGCTCCGCCAAGGACGAGCATCTGGTGCCGGGGCGTGGCAGCCAGCCCTGCGGCGATCTGCTGGAGCGGCTGGCCGCCACCGGCTTCGCGGGCCATGTGGTCGTCGAGGTCAATACCCGCCGGGCGATGTCCGCCGCCGAACGCGAGGCCGACCTCGCCGAGGCGCTGGCCTTCACCCGGCTGCATCTGGCCTCGCCCACCTGGGTGCCGGGGTCGTGAGCGACGGGGAGCCGGCGGGGGAGCCCGCACCGCGCGCCCGCCGCCGCGGCCGCCCGGCCCGTGCCGAGGCCGCCGAAGGGCCCGGCGCCCGCGAGCGGATCCTCGCCGCGGCCCGTACGGAATTCGCCGAGCGCGGGTACGACAAGACGTCGGTACGCGGCATCGCCAAGGCGGCCGGGGTGGACGCCGCGCTGGTGCACCACTACTTCGGCACCAAGGAGCAGGTCTTCGCGGCGGCCATCGAGCTGTCCTTCGCGCCCGCGCTGACCATGCCGGACGCCATCACGGGCGGCGGCGACGCCGGGGCGGGCGAGCGGATGGCCCGCTTCATGCTCGGCATCTGGGAGAACCCGGTCAGCCGGCCGTCGCTGCTGGCGATCATGCGCTCGGCGCTGACCAACGACACCGCGGCGACGGTGCTGCGCGGGCTGGTCGAGCGCCGCCTCCTCCAGCGGGTAGCGGGTGAACTGCACGTACCCGACCCGGAGTTCCGTGCCCAGCTGGCCGCGAGCCATCTGATCGGGATCGCCATGCTGCGCTATGTGATCAAGATGGAGCCGATGGCCTCCGCCGATCCGGAGGAGATCGTCGCCATGGTGGCGCCGGCGCTGCAGCGGTATCTGACCCAGTGACCCGGCCGCGCCCCGGGCCCCGGCGCTGTCCGCAGTCCGGTCAGTCATCTCACATACCGGAGTCGGTGTCCGGATCTTGGATCAAGAGCGTAATCTCGGTTTCAGCTGCTGTATGACGCCACTGCTGTAGGGCGCCGACCGCTGGACGTACGTATCCCGAGGGAGTGACCATCGTGCCCGATCTGAGGTCCCGCACCGTTACCCATGGCCGCAACATGGCGGGCGCCCGCGCCCTTATGCGGGCCTCGGGTGTAGCGAGCGAGGACATCGGTAAGCCGATTGTCGCGGTCGCCAACTCCTTCACCGAGTTCGTGCCCGGTCACACCCACCTCGCGCCGGTCGGCCGGATCGTCTCCGACGCCATCCGGGCCGCGGGCGCGGTGCCCCGCGAGTTCAACACCATCGCGGTCGACGACGGCATCGCCATGGGCCACGGCGGCATGCTGTACTCCCTGCCCTCCCGCGACCTGATCGCGGACTCGGTCGAGTACATGGTCGAGGCGCACTGCGCGGACGCGCTGATCTGCATCTCCAACTGCGACAAGATCACCCCCGGCATGCTGATGGCCGCGATGCGCCTGAACATCCCGGTGGTCTTCGTCTCCGGCGGCCCGATGGAGGCCGGCCAGGCCACCCTCGTCGACGGCACGGTCCGCAAGCTCGACCTGATCAACGCCATCGTCGACGCGGTCAACGACAACGTCTCCGACGAGGACGTCCTCCGCATCGAGGAGAACGCCTGTCCCACCTGCGGTTCCTGCTCCGGCATGTTCACCGCCAACTCGATGAACTGCCTCACCGAGGCCATCGGCCTCTCGCTGCCGGGCAACGGCTCGGTGCTCGCCACCCACACCGCCCGTAAGGCGCTCTACGAGAACGCCGGCCGTACGGTCGTGGAGATCACCAAGCGCTACTACGAGGACGGCGACGAGTCCGTCCTGCCGCGCAACATCGCCACCCACGAGGCCTTCGAGAACGCCATGGCGCTCGACATCGCGATGGGCGGCTCCACCAACACCATCCTGCATCTGCTCGCCGCCGCCCAGGAGGCCGAGCTCGACTACGGCCTCACGGACATGGACGCGATCTCGCGCCGGGTCCCCTGCCTGGCGAAGGTCGCGCCGAACGTGGCCCCCGGCGGCACGTACTACATGGAGGATGTGCACCGCGCCGGCGGCATCCCCGCCATCCTCGGTGAGCTCTACCGCGGCGGACTGCTCAACGAAGACGTGCACTCCGTCCACTCCCCCTCGCTCGCCGAACACCTCAAGACCTGGGACGTGCGCGGCGGTTCACCGTCCGACGAGGCCGTGGAGCTGTGGCACGCGGCCCCCGGCTGCAAGCGCTCGGCGACCGCCTTCTCCCAGTCCGAGCGCTGGGCGTCGCTGGACGTGGACGCCGAGGGCGGCTGCATCCGTTCCGTCGAGCACGCCTACTCCCAGGACGGCGGCCTCGCGGTCCTCAAGGGCAACATCGCCGAGGACGGCTGCGTCGTGAAGACCGCCGGCGTCGACGAGTCCATCTGGACCTTCGAGGGCCCGGCCGTGGTCTGCGAATCGCAGGATGAGGCCGTCGACAAGATCCTCACCAAGCAGATCAAGGAAGGCGACGTCGTCGTCATCCGCTACGAGGGCCCCAAGGGCGGCCCCGGCATGCAGGAGATGCTCTACCCGACGTCCTTCCTCAAGGGCCGCGGTCTGGGCAAGGCCTGCGCCCTGGTCACCGACGGCCGCTTCTCCGGCGGCACGTCCGGCCTCTCCATCGGCCATGCCTCGCCCGAGGCGGCGTCCGGCGGCACCATCGCGCTCGTCGAGGACGGCGACCGGATCCGTATCGACATCCCGGGCCGGTCGATCGAACTCCTCGTGGACGACGAGGAGTTGGCGGCCCGCCGCGAGGCCCTCGGCGGCGTCTACGCGCCCAAGCAGCGCGAGCGCAAGGTCTCCCAGGCGCTGCGCGCGTACGCGGCCATGGCGACCAGCGCCGACAAGGGCGCGGTCCGCGATGTGAGCAAGCTCGGCTGAGGCCGCCCGGTCCGCAAGTGGTGCACGGGTGACGTAGCCCCGCTGAGCCGGGCGAGCCGCGAAAGCCCCGTAAAGGCTTCCACGGAACCCCCGTGAAAGCCGCCATGAAAGCCCAATGAAACCCCAATAGAACCCCGATGAAAGCCCCCGCGCGAGTGGGGGCTTTCTGCTCTACTGAGGCTTCCTGCCCGCTTAATGCTTGCCATCCCGGACGAAAGGCATAACGCGTGATCAGCAAATTCAGGAAATTACCGGGCCTCGCCCTGGCCCTGGTGCTCACCGGGTCCGTAGGCGCAGCCACCGCACAGGCCGACACCCGCTCCGGCCAGGCCGAGCAGAGCAAACGCATCTACAACGGCATGCACATCGCGTTCCCCCCGAACTCTCCTGATCTCTTCTGCACCATCGGAGCCGTGGGCACCGACGACCACCAGCGCAAAATAGCCATTTCGGCCGGCCACTGCATCGCCGACAAGTCCGGGAAGTACGCGGACCGTGACCTCCCGGAGAACGTCATCCCCGTCTCCGACCGGAACGACATGAAGTCCGGCCCGATCGGCTATGTGCGCTACTTCAAGGACCCCGAGGGTTCGCAAACGGGCCATGCCACCAAGGACTACATGGTCATTGAGCTGCTTCCGAAGGTGACGCTCTCCGCCCAGGGGCCGTATCTGAAGCAGACCGGTGTGCTGAAGTACCCGAAGGGCCCGGTCAGCCCGAATGCGCAGAAGCCCGCGCTCGACAATGAGCGGCTGCTGACGACCGGCGACAACGAGATCATCACCTCAGGGCAGACGGGCGTGTGGTACGGCACCGTCCTCAACAACGACAACGGCATCTACCGGGCCCCGGCCCCGAACAAGGCGGGGGATTCGGGCGGCCCGGTGATCTGGCACGTTCCGGGCACCGAACTGCCGTCCCAGTCCAACAACTTCCAGGCCTCCGGTCCTTGGGCCGGAATCACCAAGGCCATCACTCTCCAGTGGCCGCCGTACAACTACACCAGCTCGGCGAACATCCTGGCCGATCTGCGGGCCCGCGAGACCGCCGACCCCAAGCACAACGTCTATGGGGCGGGCTTCGAGGTGACCGGCAACCCCTGACGCGCCGGGAGCCCCCAGGAGGCCGGACGGGAGTGGGGGCTCCTGCCCGCCGGAGCCCGAGACCATCCCGGCCTGAGGCACGGGGCGGGCCCGGCGGTCACCAGCCCGCCGGGTCCTTCGTCCCCACGGCGAAGACCGTCCCGTCCGGCCCCGCCGCGTAGATCCGGCCGTGGCGGAGGTCCACCACCGGAGCGGGCAGGATCTCCAGGAAGCCGTTGTGCCGGTTGGCCGCCAGCCGCGGCGTGGTCTGCCCGAGCAGCGAGCCGGACCGGGCGTCGACGGCCAGCAGCCGTCCGTCCGCCACGGTGAAATACAGCCGGTCGCCGCTCACCACGAGCGCCGAGCCCCGGCTGACCGAAGAGGTCTCGGTGTCCCATGTGCGCTCCCCGACGGCCTGCAGCGAGCCGCCTTCGGCGAGCACATAGACCGTCTCGCCGCGCACCACGGCGGTCACGGAGCCGTCGAGCGGCGCCTTCAGCGGGATGCGGCGGGTGCGCCGGGTGTGCGGGTCGTAGCGGACGACGGCGGTGGTGGTGAAGGGGTGCTGGGGGTCGGCGGCGGTGAAGTAGAGCGCGCCGGAGGAGCCGACGCCGGCCGGGGTCAGCGAGCCGGGCAGTCGTCGCTCCCAGCGGACCGCGCCGTCCTCCGGGGCGACGGCGGTGATCTGGGTACCGGTGCTGTCGGGGGTCAGGCCGACGGCGTAGGCGGTGCGGGCGTCCCCGTACGAGACGAACGTCGGCGGGGTGTGCTTGGGGAAGCGCTTGCGCCAGCGCCGCTGATGGGTGGCGCTGTCCAGCGCGGTCACCGTGCCGTCCCCGGCGCTGAGCAGCACACGGTCGCCGACGACGACCGCGCCGCCTTCGTACCCGGACAGGTCCTGGCTCCAGCGGGTGGCGCCCTTCCCCTTGGCCGACGGATCGAGCGCCTCCAGACGCCGGTTGTCGGGCGTCCAGACGTACAGCAGGCCGCCCGAGAGCACCGGCGTGGTCGGCGGCGTATCGAGGGTGGCATTGACCTTGCCGGTACGCCGCCATGCGGTGCGCCCGGTGTCCGCGTCGAGGCGGGCGGCCCGGATCCCGGACTGGACGCAGAAGACGGCGCCGGAGCCGGCCGTGCAGAACGGCATCTCGGAGCGGTGGCCGTCGGGGCGCTCGAGGAGCGTGGTGTGCCAGGGCCGCGCGTCGGTGTGGGCGGCCGGCGACGGATGGACCTCCAGCCCCGGCCCCCCGGACGACAGCGCCCGCACGCCCGCGAACGCCCCGGCCCCGGCGACGAGCAGCGCCACGGCGGCCCAGAGAGCCCAGCGGCGCGCCTTCGGGGCGGGGCGGGCTTCCGGATCGGTGTGCGCGTCGTTGGGCGGTCCGGCCGTACGCGCCCGGCCGGAGCGGACATGCGTGGCCTCGGCGCGGGACGGGGCGGCCGCGGCGCGGACCGGCTGCCGCTGGGCCGGGATCCGCGCGGCGGTCAGGGGATCCGCCGCGGGCGGCCGGTCCGGCGTCCCGGTGGTGAAGGTGGGGAGTTCGAGATGCACTTCGGTGTGCATCTCGGTGTGCAGCAGTTCCATCAGCTCGCCCGGCGTCGGCCGGTCCGCCGGATCCTTCGCCAGACAGCTCCCGATCAACGGCGCCAGCTCCTGCGGCACGCCCGCCAGATCCGCCTCGTCGTGCACCACCTGATACGCGACCAGATACGGGCTCTCCGAGTCGAACGGGCCGCTCCCGGTCGCCGCGTGCACCAGCACCGACCCCAGCGCGAACACATCCGCCGCCGGGCCCACCTCGCGCGGCCGCTGGAACTGCTCGGGCGCCATGAACGGCGGCGTACCGATCAACTTGCCGGTCTCGGTGCGCATTTCGCTGTCGGACGGCCGCGAAATCCCGAAGTCGATAACTTTCGGTCCGTCGGCGGCCAGTAGCACATTCCCGGGCTTGAGATCGCGGTGTACGACCCCGGCGCGATGGATGTCGCGCAGCGCCTCGGCGAGGCCGGAAGCCAGCCGGCGTACCTCGGCGGGCGACATCGGGCCGTTCCGTTTCACATGGTCGGAAAGGGTCGGGCTGGGAATGTGCAAGGTCGCCATCCAGGGCCGCTCGGCGTCCGGATCGGCGTCCACGACCGGCGCCGTGAAGGCCCCGCTGACCCGCCGTGCGGCCGCCACCTCCTGCCGGAACCGCCCCCGGAACTCCGGGTCCTGGGCGAATTCGGCGTGGATGACCTTGACCGCGAGCTGGAGCCCGGAGGACGAACGCGCCAAATGCACCACGCCCATACCGCCGGAGCCCAGCCGAGCCTCCAGGCGATAGTGCCCGGCGTACTCCGGACGCTCCGCTTCCGGGCCGGCCCCGGAATCACGCAGCGGCGGCATCGTTCCACCCCCGTGACATTCCCCGTGCAATTCGGTCGCAGGTGCGACGCGCGGAGCCTAGTCGATGACACGTACGAGATGAACGAGGCTTGCTAGCGTGCGCGTTGCACGTCCGAAAATGCCCTGCGTCGTGGGCATCGACAGGCAACGCATCAGTCACCAACGGGGGAACACGAAATGACCGCACAGGAGCATCAGCGCTACCTGGATCTGGACGCGATCGTCGGCGACCTGGACGACGACATGGACGGCTCCGTGGACGGCCCCGAGGACACCGGCACGGGCAGTGGCAGGGGCGACGGCACGGCCAGTGGCGCCGACGGCGGCGCGGCGACCGTCCAGGCGGCCACCCGCCGCTCCTTCCGCGTCGCGCCCGGCTACCGGGTCAAGGTCCGCAAGGGCCCCAGCACCAGCGCCGCGGTCGTCCGGCAGCTGGCGGACGGCGCCTGGGTCGAGATCCACTGCCAGCGGCACGGCCAGCGGGTGAGCGGCCCCTACGGCACCACCGACATCTGGGACAACATCGCACCCGGCCAGTACGTCTCCGATGCCTATGTGCGGACGGGCAGTAACGGGCCGGTCGCACCGAGCTGCACCAGCTGAGAGCGGTGGGCCGCCGGGGATAATCGATGCCATGAGCGATGAGCGGACGGTGCCCGGCGGCAACGACCAGGGCGGCCCGGAGCGCGGCGGCCCCGAGCACGGCGGCCCGGAGCCGGAGGCGATCCGGTTCTTCGGCACCACCTGGGTCCATCACGACGGCGGCTACGCCCTGCGCCGGGCCGCCGTCGCGGTGGGCTCCCTCGCGCTCGCCGCGGCCGGCGCGCTCGTCCTGCGCTTCGCCTTCCAGGGCCTGGAATTCGGCAACATCGGCCCGCTCGTCAGCATCCTCGTCGTCGGCGGCTTCGCCGTCTGCAGCGCCCTCGCCTTCCGCCGCACCTGGGAAGGCTTCGCCCGGCGCCCCGACCCCTCCACCGAGAGCGCCGCCGACACATCCGGGCAGAGCCTGATGCTCATCGGCTTCATCGGCTCGCTCCTGGCCTACTTCTGCCGCAGCCTTGTCGAGGCCCCCGGCGAGAAGCTGCGCCGCGCCGAGTACGCATCGGCCCGCGAACGCCACGCACGGCGGCGCGACGCCCGCACCGGCAACCCGGCCGCGAAGAAGTCCAAGCCGAAGGGCAAGAAGCGCCGCTAAGGCGTGCGGCCGGCCAGAGCGTCCGGTCCGTTACGGCGTCCGGCCCGCCGCTACGGTGTGCCGTCCCCGCCCCGCGCGTACCTGCTCGCCCTCGTCCGGCACCGCGTCCCGCGGCGGCTGCCAGGCCATTCCGCCCAGTTGGCCCGCGCCCCGGTAGGCACAGGTGCCGTACTCGGTCACCGCGACCGGCTTGCCGTGCGCGAAGTGCCCGCGCAGCTCGTCCCGGAAGGTGCCGGCGTTGTACGCGGCCCGGTACGCGTCCACGCCGACGACATCGAACGGCGCCCAGTCGACCGACTCCCAGGGCCCCGAGGCATAGGTGATCCGGCCACCGAAGGGCGCCCGGACCGTTTCCGCCGTCTCCGCTAGAAATGCATTGAGCCGTTCCTTTACCGGCGCCAGCGACAGCCACCAGTCCATATCGGCGGTGACCATTGCCTGCAGCCGGTCGGCGTATGTCTCCCCGGGAAGGAAACCGTGGCAAAAAGCGCTCAGCTCGCACCCGGCGACAAACACCACCTCGGTGCCGTCCGCCCGAACGTTCTCCGCCCGCTCCGCGCAATCCGCGAAGAACGGCAGCAGCTCCTCGGGCCCGAGATCCACCGGAAACGGCGCGAACCACACCTCGAGACCCGCCTCGGCGGCATACCGCGCGGCAACGCTCAAACGCTCGGGACGCCCGCCCGAAATCCGTACCGCATCGCAGTGCAACTCACCGGCGATGTCGTGGCGCTTACGCCCCTGTTGCCCCTCTGGCCGGATCCCATCGGTCGGAGGGGCAAAGCGTGAGTAATTCCCGGGCACCCGCCCCGTACCGCAGGCACGATGACGCGTATGCCCCACCACCCCCACCAAGACCACCCACCCCAGCCCGCCACCCACGCCGCCCGCGCCCGCTCCTTCGACACGGTGGCCGCCCAGTACGCCGCAGCCCGCCCCGGCTATCCCCCGGAACTCTTCGACGCGATCGAGGAGCTGGCCGGCCGCTCCCTCGAAGGGGCCCGGGTGCTGGACGTCGGCGCCGGAACCGGCATCGCCACCGGACTGCTCGCCGCGCGCGGCGCCCAGGTCACCGCTGTCGAACCGGGCGCGGGAATGGCGGACCGGCTGCGCGCCGACCTCCCCGCCACCCCGCTGGTCCGTGCCCTCGGTGACGCCCTGCCGTTCTCCGACGCCGCGGCCTTCGACCTCGTCTGTTACGCCCAGGCCTGGCACTGGACCGACCCGGCGCGCTCGGTCCCGGAGGCCATGCGGGTGCTGCGGCCCGGCGGCGCGCTCGCCCTCTGGTGGAACACCCCCCACCGGGACACCGGCTGGGCCGCCGACCAGGACGCCCGGCTCGCCCGGCGGCTGCCCCGCTACGACCGCCACCGCATCACGGACGACCCCGACACCCTCTTCCGCCGCCACGGCCTGCGGCCCGCGTTCCGGGCGGCGGACTGGACCCGGCCGGTCTCCCTCGACACCCATCTCGCGATGCTCGGCAGCCATTCGCAGTTCGCCGTCACCGACCGCGCGACCGTCGCCGCCATCCTGGAGGACGAACGGGCCGCCCTCCTGGAGGTCTTCCCGGACGGCATCGTCCAGGAGGAGTACGGGGTCGACCTCACTGTCACACTCCGCCCGGCCGAGCCGTCCTAGAGGCAGGCCGCGGCCGGCGGGGCGCCGGATACGAGGCAAAGGAGCGAACGGGCGGCACGTCCGGGTCTCAGAACGTCCGGTCCGGCTTGCCCTTCCCGTACAGCCACACGTCGAAGAGCTCCTTGAGATCCTTGTCCGTCCGCGCCTGGCAGAAGGCGATGAAGTCCGCCGCATCGGCATTGCCGTACCGGTACTTGGCGGGCCACTCCTTGAGGATCTTGAAGAACGTCTTGTCGCCGACGGCGTCCCGCAGCTGCTGCAGCACCATGGCGCCGCGGTAGTAGACGGGATCCCCGGTCACGTTCTTCGCCTTGCCCGGCTTGCCCGGCGGGAAGTCCCAGAGCTCGTCCTTCGGGCCCTTCCGGTAGAGCTTGTCGAACTGCTCCTGGGGCGTCTTGCCGCCCTCGCGCTCCTGCCACAGCCACTCGGTGTAGGTCGCGAAGCTCTCGTTGAGCCAGGCGTCCTGCCAGGTCTTCGGCGTGACCGAGTCGCCGTACCACTGGTGGGACATCTCGTGCACCACGGTCACGGTGTCCGGAGCCCCCGCGTAGATCGGCTTTGTCTGGGTCTCCAGGGCCAGCCAGTCGACCCGCGGCGGGGTGTTGTCCACGATCGCGCCGGCGGAGCGGAAGGGGTACGGGCCGAACAGCCCCTGCTCCCACTTGATGATCTCCGGCAGCCGGCTCAGCGCCTTCTTGCTGCGTGCTTCCTCCGCCGGGTCCACCGCCTCGTACAGCGGCAGCCCGTCGGGTGTACGGGACTCCGTGAAGCGGAACCGCCCGATGCCGGCGGTCGCCAGATAGCTGGCCATCGGCAGGCCGTTGTGCCAGACGAACGTCGTGTGGCCCTTGACGGTCTTCCTCGACTGCAACTCCCCGTTGGCGACGGCCGTGTACCCCTTCGGCACGGTGATCGTGAAGTCGTAGGTGGCCTTGTCGCCGGGGTGGTTGTTGCCCGGGAACCACGCCATGGACCCCTCCGGCTCCCCGGCGACGAACGCACCGTCCGCTGTCTTGACCCACCCCTCCTTCGACTTGTCCGGGTCCGTCATCTCCTGCGGGGTCCCGCTGTACTCGACGGTGGTGCGGAACGTCGCGCCCTTCTTGAGCCCGGTGGCCGGCCGGACCGTCAGCTTGTGACCCTTACGGGAGAAGTCGGCGTCCTCGCCGCCGACCTGCACGCCGGACACCTTCAGCCCCTGCAGATCGAGCTGGAAGGACCGCAGATCCTGGGTGGCTTTGGCGGTGATCCGGGCGGTCGCGTCCAGATGGCGCTTGTGCACGTCGTAGTCGAGGCCGAGCCCGTAGTGGGTGACCTGATAGCCGCCGTTGCCGAGCGCCGGGAAAAGCGGGTCGCCCACTCCGCCGGAGCCCGCCGCCCCTGTCGCCCCGCTCGTGCAGGAGGACAGCAGCAGGGCGACGGACAGCGCGGCGGTAGCGCCGCAATAACGCAAGGGCCGGCGGGTCGTCACAGCACTCCCAGGGTCGGTGATCTGCAAGTTCTCCGACCCTACGACCCTTCTTGCCGTAACACGGTTCCCTTCCGGGTAGCGGACGTTATGGAGCGAAGAGTTCCGTTATCCGTGGGTGCCGCCCGCGGACCGGCCGCCTCCGCCGACGCTTCCCGCCCCGGCCGGGCGCCGCTGCTCGGCCCAGCTGCCGAGCGCGGCCGCACACGCATGGTCGAGATGCCGCAGCCCGGACAGATCCAGCTCGATCTCCCGGTCCCGGGGCAGCGCCTCCAACTGGTCCAGCAGCTTCGGCAGCCGCAGGAACGTGGCATACCCGACCGCCCGTACGCGCAGCGGCCGCCCGGACTCGGGGGTCTCGCCGGCTCCCTCCGTCCCCACGATCTCCAGATGTACGTGCGAGGTCTCCCACGCCGACTTGGCGACGGCCATCAGCAGCCCCAGCAGTACCCCCTCGAACATATTGGTCGCCACGATCGCCACCGCCGTCGCCGCCAGCACCACCGCCTCACCGCGGTGCTCCCGCCACAGGGGCCGCAGTTCGCGCACGGGGATCAGCTTCCAGCCCGCATGCACCAGGACTCCGGCCAGCGCCGCGACCGGCACCACCCCCAGGGCTGCCGGGAACGCCGCCGCGAACACGAGCAGCCAGATGCCGTGCAGCACCCGCGAGGCCTTGGTCCGCGCGCCCGCCCGCACATTGGCGGCGCTACGGACGATCACCGCGGTCATCGGCAGCGCCCCGAGCAGCCCGCAGACCGCATTGCCCGCGCCCTGCGCCATCAGCTCCTTGTCGTAGTCGGTACGCGACCCGTCGTGCAGCCGGTCCACCGCGGCCGCGCTGAACAGCGACTCGGCCGACGCGATCAGCGCGAACGCCAGCACCGTGCCCAGCACACCGACGATCGCCCCCGCCTCCGCCAGCCGGGCGAAATCCGCACCGCCCGGCGGCTGTACGGCCTCCAGCAGCCCCTGCACCTCGACCCGGGCCACCGGCAGATCCAGTACGAACACGGCGACCGTCGCCAGCACCACCGCCACCAGCGGAGCGGGCAGCGCCTCCGCCGCCCGCCGCCAGCGCGGCCACAGCAGCAGCACAAGGATGGTCAGCGTGCCCACCGCCAGCGCCGCCAGACCCGTGTCGGACCCGGCCGTCTCGATCGCGAGCCCCGGCAGCCCGCCCACATTGGCCGGTCCGTTGCCGGGCGCCTTGGCATCCACCAGGGCGTACAGCTGACCGGCAATCAGCACCAGCCCGATCCCCGCCAGCATCCCCTGCACCACCGCCACGGAAATGGCCCGGAACCACCGCCCGAGCCGCAGCGCCCCCATGACCAGCTGGAGCACACCCGCCGCCAGCACCAGCGCCCCGAGCGCGCCGAGCCCGTACTCCTGCACGGCCTCGTAGACCAGCACGGTCAGCCCGGCGGCCGGCCCGCTGACCTGCAGACTGCTGCCGGGCAGCAGCCCGGTGAGCAGCCCCCCGACGATCCCGGTGACCAGTCCCAGCTCGGCCGGCACCCCGGACGCGACGGCCACCCCGACACACAGCGGGACGGCCACCAGGAAGACGACGAGCGACGCGGTGAAGTCGGCGCGCCAGATGGGGAACATCCGCGGGGCGAGCCGCGGGGACAGGTGCGCGGATATGTACGCGGACATCTGCGGGAAAAGCTGCCGGTGTTTCTGCATGAGGGTTGCCTCCAGCGTGACGAGATGCGGTGGCGCGCGACGCGGCCGCACGCATGCGGAGGTGCATGCGGAGGCGGCTGTGGATACGGACGCGGATGCGCAAGCGGATGCGCATACGGATGCGGATGCGGATGCGGATGCGCGCGACGCGGCGCCATGACGGTGACGGCTGGATCCGTCGGAATGCGCGGGCCGGGGAAGGCCCTGGGGCAGCGCTCAGCTCTCAGCAGCGGAAGACGTGATGCCGGACCGGCAGCTCGCCGGATCTCGACAGGGGCACGGCCCGCTGCCCGGTCAGCGGTACGGACACGGGCAGCCCGCCGGATTCCCGTACGGGGCAGGCGGTCGACAGGGGAGTGGTCAACGGCGCCGGTGCGGACACCGCGGCCGCCGACCGCCCGCCACGGCGGGGCCGGCAGCGATGGGCGCCGGCCTCCGGGCGCTCGTGGGAATCGAGCGCCAACAGGGTGGCGGCCGGGGTGCCGGGACCGGGCTCGCCGAGTGCGGACCGTGCGGCCGCTGTGCCCCCGCCGTTCGCCTCCCCGTACGCGTACACCCCCCCCGCAACGACCGGCATCAGAAGGACCACGGCCACGACGGCCAACAGGAACCGGCCGAGGCCACGTATCTGGCTGCTGGGTCGGCTGCCGGCCATCCTCGCCCCTTCCGGTTCCGGCGCCTTCGGCGCGTTTCGGTGTGGCTGGACAGTGCCCTCCATTGTGTCCAAGAGGACACGCTCCGTCGCAACTCGGCATGTAACCGCCATGTAAACGCGGAACTGCCGAAAAGGAACGATCAGCTCCGATCGCCCCGGCGTCCGCCGGCGCGCGGCACCGCCCATCACGCGCCCCGCAGTCAGGATCGCCGGCCCCCGACCGCTTGACGGTCACTCCACCCCGGAGCATTATTCATCGCATGATGAATTACTCCAGCGACCCGGCAGATCCACCAGACCCAGCCGGATCGACAGGCCCGGTCGGCTCGACAGACCCAGCCGGATCGGCAAGCCCAGCCGGATCACCCGCCCCAACCGATCCAGCCGCCCCGCCCGCCCCAGCCGTCCGCGCCCGCAACCTCACCGCCGTACGAGGCGGCCGCACCGTCCTCGACGACCTGGCCTTCGACGTCCCCCGCGGCCGGATCACCGGCCTCCTCGGCCCCTCCGGCTGCGGCAAAACCACCCTGATGCGGGCCATCGTCGGCACCCAGGCCGAGGTCACCGGCACCCTCGACGTCCTCGGCAGCCCCGCCGGCCACCCCCGCCTGCGCCCCCGCATCGGCTACGTCACCCAGGACCCGGCCGTCTACGACGACCTCACCGTCCGCCAGAACCTCGACTACTTCGCCGCCGTACTGCACCCCGGCCGCGCCGCCCGCGCCGAACGCCGCGCGCGCGTCACCCGCGCCATCGAGGACGTCGACCTCGCCTCCCACGCCGACGTCCTGGCCGGCAACCTCTCCGGCGGCCAGCGCAGCCGCGTCTCCCTGGCCGTGGCCCTCCTCGGCACCCCGGAGCTCCTGGTCCTCGACGAGCCCACCGTCGGCCTCGACCCCGTCCTCCGCCGCGACCTGTGGACGCTCTTCCACACCCTCGCCGCCGACCGGAACGTCACCCTCCTCGTCTCCTCCCACGTCATGGACGAGGCCGAGCGCTGCCACCGCCTCCTGCTGATGCGCGAGGGCCGCCTCCTGGCCGGGGGCACCTCCCGCACGGACTACGGCGGAGAGGCCCCCGAGGCCCTGTGCGCCCGCACCGGTACCGCCACCGTCGAGGCCGCCTTCCTCCACCTCGTGGACCGGGCCACGGCGGCGGCCACCGGCCCCCGGCAGCCCGCATCCGCCAAGGAGCCCACCCCATGACCACCACCACCGGCACGCCCACCACCGGCACGCCCACCACCGGCCCCCTCCTCCCCTCGGCCTCCCGGACCCTCTCCACCACCACCCGGGTCCTGCGCCAGCTCCGCCACGACCCCCGCACCATCGCGCTGCTGCTCGTCGTCCCCTGCGCGCTGCTCGCCCTGCTCCGCTACGTCTTCGACGCCCACCCGGCCACCTTCAACACCATCGGCGCCTCCCTCCTCGGCATCTTCCCGATGATCACGATGTTCCTGGTGACCTCCATCGCCACCCTCCGCGAACGCGCCTCGGGCACCCTGGAACGCCTCCTGGCCCTGCCCCTCGGCAAGGCCGACCTGATCAGCGGCTACGCCCTCGCCTTCGGCCTGCTCGCGATCGTCCAGTCCGCCCTCGCCACCGCCCTGTCCGTCTGGCTCCTCGGCCTCGACGTCACCGGCTCCCCCTGGCTGCTCCTGCTGGTGGCCGTCCTGGACGCCCTCCTGGGCACCGCCCTGGGCCTCTTCGTCTCGGCCTTCGCCGCCTCCGAATTCCAGGCTGTCCAGTTCATGCCCGCCGTCCTGATGCCCCAGCTCCTCCTCTGCGGCCTCTTCACCCCCCGCCACGCCATGCAGCCGGCCCTGGAAGCGCTCTCCGACGTCCTCCCGATGTCCTACGCCGTGGACGGTATGAACGAGGTCCTCACCCACCCCGACATCACCGGCCTCTTCCTCCGCGACGCCGCCATCGTCACGGGCTGCGCCCTCCTGGTCCTCGGACTGGGCGCCGCCACCCTCCGCAGGCGTACGGCCTGACCCCCGCCGTCCCACGCCCACACCCGTACCCGCGCCCGCCACGGTGCGAGGATGGCCGAAACGGCCCACTCCACCGGAAGGTGACCCCGCACCATGACCCAGAAGGTTGCAGTCCTCGGCACCGGAAAGATCGGCGAAGCCCTCCTCAGCGGAATGATCCGCGGCGGCTGGGCCCCCTCCGACCTCCTGGTCACCGCCCGCCGCCACGAACGCGCCGAGCAACTCCACGCCCGCTACGGCGTCGAGGCCGTCAGCAACCCCGAGGCCGCCAAGTCCGCCGACACCCTCATCCTGACCGTCAAGCCGCAGGACATGGGCACCCTCCTGACCGAACTCGCCCCGCACATCCCCACCGACCGCCTGGTCATCAGCGGCGCCGCCGGCATCCCCACCTCCTACTTCGAGGAACGCCTGGCCACCAACACCCCCGTCGTACGGGTCATGACGAACACCCCAGCCCTCGTCGACGAGGCGATGTCCGTCATCTCCGCCGGCACCCACGCCACCGCCGCCCACCTCAGCCTCGCCGAGGAGATCTTCTCCACCGTCGGCAAGACCCTCCGCGTCCCCGAGAGCCAGCAGGACGCCGCCACCGCCCTCTCCGGCTCCGGCCCGGCCTACTTCTACTTCCTCGTCGAGGCCATGACCGACGCGGGCATCCTCCTCGGCCTCCCCCGCGACAAGGCCCACGACCTCATCGTCCAGGCCGCCATCGGCGCCGCCGTCATGCTCCGCGACAGCGGCGAACACCCCGTAAAACTCCGCGAGAACGTCACCTCGCCGGCCGGCACCACCATCAACGCCATCCGCGAACTCGAAAACCACGGCGTCCGCGCCGCGATGATCTCGGCCCTGGAGGCGGCCCGGGACCGCAGCCGCGAACTGGCATCGGGCAACGGCTGACGCGACAGCGGGGCGCCACACCACGCGCGCCCCGCCCCGCCGCACCTACGCCAGCAGCCCCACGGCCCGGTACGCGGCATCCACCCGCGGCCGCGCCATCCGCCGCGCCCGCTCGGCCCCACCCTTCAATACGGAATCGACGTACCCCCGGTCCGCGGCCAAGGCGGCATGCCGCTCCCGCACCGGCCGCAGCATCTCCACCACCGCATCCGCCGTGTCCCTCTTCAAGGCCCCGTACGAGCTGTACGCCCCGGCCAGCTCCCCCGGATCCCCGCCCGTACAAGCGGCCAGCACATCCAGAAGATTCGCCACCCCCGGCCGCTCACCGGGCTCGTACCCCACACCACCACTCCCACCGTCACCACTCCCCGCATCCGTCACCGCCCGCATCACCTTCTTCCGCACCACCTCCGGCTCATCCAGCAAATAGACGATCCCCGCGGTCCTGACCTGCTCCGACTTCCCCATCTTCGACGTCGGCTCCTGCAGATCCATCACCCGCGCCGCCACCTTCGGATGCGTAGCCTTCGGGACCACGAACGTCTCCCCGTACCGCCGGTTGAACCGCATCGCCAGATCCCGCGTCAGCTCCAGATGCTGCGCCTGGTCCGCCCCGACCGGCACCTCCTGCGTCCCGTACGCCAGGATGTCCGCCGCCATCAGCGCCGGATACGTCAGCAGCGACAGCCGCACGCTCCCACCCCGGGCCGCCTCCTGCGCCGCCTTCTCCTTGTACTGCACCATCCGCCGCATCTCACCGTCGGAGGCCGTGCACTCCATCAGATACGACAGCCGCGCATGCTCATCCACATGGCTCTGCACAAACACCGTGCATCGCTCCGGATCCAGCCCCGCCGCCAGCAGCAGCGTCGCCGCCTGCCGGCTCAGCCGGCGCACCCGCGCCGGATCGTGCTCCACCGTCAAGGCATGCAGATCCACCACACAGAACAACGCCTCGGCCCGGTGCTGATCCACCTCGGCCCACCGCCGGATCGCCCCCAGGTAGTTCCCCAGCGTCAGATGCCCCGTCGGCTTCACCCCACTGAAGATCCGCGGCCCGGCACCACTCATCGCCCGCGCACTCAACATCCATCTCTCCCCTACGTAGTCCACGCCGTCGACAGGACACGGGACCGCCGCCCTCACCGGCCGGCTACGAGATGGAGATACGCAAACGGCCGCCGAAGCGGCGGCCGTGGTCATGCATGCGCAGTGGTTCGGCCGCCGTCAGGCGGCCCACCACAGCTGTACAAGCGCATGCGCAGTCATGCGCCCCAAAGTACCCCTCCAACCCCCGCCCGGCACGGGTTTGAAGCACCTCACCCCCTCGTGTAGTGTTCTCCGAGTTGCCACGGAGCCCATCAAGCCCCAGGCAGCCATCCCGCCGCTTCGCGGCACACCACTACTGCACGGCCCCTCAACGGGAGCGATTTCGGCATGCCGAAATTCGATTCCAGACTCGATTATGAGTCACCGAGGAATTCCGCTAAAGTAGTGACCCCGACAGGGAATCGGAACTGAATTCGAACCGGAAACGGAACGAAATCGGATCTGATACAGTCGGAAAGGCCGGAAAGCGAAAGCCGGAAGGCCAACCCCGCTCCAACAGGGGGCCAGAGACGGAAACGGATCTGGTAAGGTTGGAAACGCGAAGAAGCCGAAAGGCGGAAACGCACCGGCGAAAATCAGGACCGCGAGGATCTGATAGAGT
>NZ_JBVHTY010000011.1:0-118096 GCF_055565615.1 Streptomyces sp. NPDC028368
CAATGCTCCGCGTTGCCTCAATCCTCCGCCTTGCAGCTGCACGCACCAGACCCCGCTCCCTGATCCGACCTGATCCAAACGACAGGCCCTAGGCCTGCGCCCGACGCGCACAAGGCCTGAATTCCTCTCTCCGTACGTCTGGAGCTTCCGCATGCCCCCTTCCGTTTCATCCGCCTCTCCCACCCGCAAACTGGCCGCCGTCGGCGCGGTCATCGCCCTCGTCGTGGCCGTGATCGCGATCGGTATCGCCGTCGGCAAGGCCGTCGAGGGCGGCCGCGAAACCGGCCGCACCGGCCAACCGGAGGCCGCCGCCTCCGTCGGGTCCCAGGAGGACCCCGCACAGCAGAAGATGTTCGACGGCCTCGCCCGCCAGACCAACCGGCGCGAGGACGGCGACCCGCTCGCCGTCGGCAAGAAGGACGCCCCGGTGGTCCTCGTCGAATACGCCGACTACCAGTGCTCGTTCTGCGGCCGTTTCACCCGCGAGACCCAGCCCGAGCTGATCAAGAAGTACGTCGACGCGGGCACCCTGCGCATCGAATTCCGCAACTTCCCCGTCTTCGGCGCCCCCTCCGAGCGGGCCGCCCGCGCCTCCTGGGCCGCCGGGCGGCAGGGCAGGTTCTGGCAGCTGCACGACGAGCTGTACGCCACGACCCGCAAGGGCGACGCGCTGGCCGAGGACAAGCTCGCCGGCCTGGCGCGGGCGAGCGGCGTGCCGGACATCGGGAAGTTCCGCAGCGACATGAAGAGCGCGGCCGCCGACCGCGCTCTCAAGCGGGACCAGGACGAGGGCTACCGGCTCGGCGTGCAGTCCACACCGTCCTTCCTGATCAACGGACGCCCGGTCTCCGGCGCCCAGCCCACCGAAGTCTTCGCACAGGCCGTCAAGGACGCCGCGGCGCAGGCGGCGAAGCGGCAGGCGGCCGGGAAGTGACCGACATCGGCTACCTCGCGGCGTTCCTGGGCGGCGCGCTCGCCCTCCTCAGCCCCTGCAGCGCGCTGCTGCTGCCGGCCTTCTTCGCGTACTCACTCGCCAACCCCGGGCGGCTGCTCGCCCGCACCGGCGTGTTCTATCTCGGGCTCGCCACCACACTGGTCCCGCTCGGCGCGGCCAGTACGGCGGCCAGCCGGCTGTTCAACGGCCACCGCGATCTGCTGATCGCCATCGGCGGCTGGGTCGTCATCGCGATGGGCATCGCCCAGATCCTGGGCCTGGGCTTCGCCTCGAAGCGCGCCCAGGCCGCCGCGGCCCGGATCACCCCGCGCTCGGCCGTCTCCACCTTCCTCCTCGGCTGCGTCTACGGCCTCGCGGGCTTCTGCGCGGGCCCGATCCTCGGCGCGGTGCTGACGGTGACGGCGGTCAGCGGAAATCCGGTGTACGGCGCCGCGATGCTCGCCGTCTACGCGCTCGGCATGGCGCTGCCGCTGTTCGTGCTGGCGCTGTTGTGGGACCGCTTCCGGCTCGGCAGCCGGGGCTGGCTGCGCGGCCGCGCTTTCACCCTCGGCAGACTGCGGCTGCACACCACGTCGCTGCTGTCCGGCGCCTTCTTCATCGGCATCGGCGTGCTCTTCCTGCTCTTCAACGGCACCAGCGCGCTGCCCGGAATCCTGGATGCGGACGCCGAATTCGGGCTCGAGGAAGGGGCGACGCGCATCGGGAACGCCGTACCGGACGCCGTCCTGATCGCCCTGGCCGCGCTGGTCGTGGCCGGGGTGCTGGGACGGATCGCGCTGCGGCCGCAGAAGAAGGCGCGGGACGGGGGCGAGTAGCGAGCAGGCCGCGGGGCGGGCCGCTCCGCGGCCTGCCCGTCACCCGCCCCCGCCCCGCGGCCTGCCCGTCACGCGCAGGCCATGCGCCTGCCCGTCACGCGCTCTGCCGTCGCCGCCCGTGCAAGTGCAGGTGGGGGCGGCGGGGGCGCAGATGCGGATGCGGATGGTGGGCGTCCGCCCGGCGCCGGCGGTCGTTGCACAGCAGGCACTTCCCGTAACCCGGCGGAAGCGGATCCTCCGGGTCGCCGTACAGGGGGTCGACCGCGCCGTGGGGATGTTCGGCGCAGCCGGTCGGGCCGGTCTCGGCGCCCAGCGAGCCGGCGACGGTCAGCGCCCGGCGCAGGACATCGACGAGCTGGTCGGCGTCGCGCCGGGTCGGGGCGTGCTGGAGGGCGGAGGCAATGTCGGAGGCGGTGGTCAGCGCGGTCTGGAGTTCGCGCAGGTCTGCGTAACCCATGCCTCGGAGCGTAGGCGCCCCCACTGACAGTTGATCTTCCGATCGCACTTCACGGCTTCCCATGGCCGCATGCATGCCCGCTCGGGCCCACGATTTAGCACCGGTGCGGTGACAGGGGCCTGGACGGACGATGACAGGTGGGGGCGCGGGCCGGACCTCAGGGCGCGATCGGCAGCGCCCGCTTGTGGCCGGTCAGGCGGTAGCGGCGCACGATGGCCTGGACGGCGGTCCCGATGACCGGCTTGCCTTCCAGGAAGTCGTCGATCTGGTCGTAGCTCACACCGAGCGCGTCCTCGTCGGGCTTGCCCGGATCCAGCGTCTCCAGGTCGGCCGTCGGGACCTTCCAGACCAGCTCGGCCGGGGCGTCGAGGACCTCCGCCACGGCGCGCACCCGCCGCTTGGTCAGCCCCGTGAGCGGTACGACATCGGCCGCGCCGTCACCGAACTTCGTGAAGAAGCCGGAGACGGCCTCGGCCGCGTGGTCGGTGCCCACGACCAGGCCGTCATGGGCACCGGCAACCGCGTACTGCGCGATCATGCGCTGCCGGGCCTTGATGTTGCCCTGGACGAAGTCTTGGTGATGCGCGTCACGGAAGACGACGCCGCCCTCCACCGCCGCCGCCAGCGCCGCATCGCTCGCCGGCCGGATGTCGACGGTCAGCTCCCGGTCGGCACGGATGAACTCCAGCGCCAGCCGGGCGTCCTTCTCGTCCGCCTGGACGCCGTACGGCAGCCGCATCGCGAAGAACGTGGCGTCGTGCCCGGCGGCGCGGGCCCGCTCCACCGCGAGCTGGCACAGCCGGCCCGCGGTCGTGGAGTCGACCCCGCCGCTGATCCCCAGGACCAGGGAACGCAGCCCGGTGGACGTCAGCCGCTCCGTGAGGAACGCCACCCGGCGCTCGATCTCCCGCTCGGCGTCGAAGGACGCGCTCACCTCGAGATCCCGGGCGATCTCCTGCTGCAGGGCCTCGGCCGCCGGGTCTGTCACGGCTGCTCCTCTTGTCGCTGTTCGGTCGTACGAACGAATGATGCCAACAGAGGAAACCTTATGCCGGGTGCGCCCACTTCTTGAGCGCGGCCTTGCTCTCGAAGTCCGCGACGTCCTTGTCCAGCGGCCGGTCGGTGTACTGGTGGATACGCCACTTCGCCTTGATCCGCGGATGCCCGGCGGAGACGTAGTCGGCGATCCACAGCCCGTCCGCGGCATAGGACGTGGTGTCGTGGTTGAGCCAGAAATCGCGGTTGCAGTAGAGCATCACGCGGTGCGTGGGCCGCAGCTTCTTGACCTCCAGCAGAAACTGGTCCTTCTGCGCGTTGCTCGCATACGTCCCCTCGCCGGTGCTCTCCCAGTCGGCGGCCAGGATGTCGCCCTGCACCGAGGCGCACTTCTCGACGAAGTATTTCGCCTGCGCCGCGATGTTCCCCGGCCACAGGAAGTGATAGAAGCCGACCACACAGCCCGCCTTACGGGCCGTCGCGGCCTGCGCGGACTGGTGCGGGTTGATGTACGAGCGGCCCTCGGTGGCCTTGACGAACACGAAGTCCAACCCCGCGGTGGAATACGAGGTGTTGTACGAACTGACATCGACACCATGCAGCATGCGCGGCCTCCTGCCGGTCTGACCTGAGATGCGGACCCCGCTCGAAGCATCACACTCGAAGCATCAAAGAGGTTCCAGCAGTTCAGCATGTTCACGTCCTCAGACGCCAGATTGCGGCCGTGAAGTTCCGTGCCGTACCGAGGTGTTGGACAAAAGAGCGGGAGGACGGGGGACGGAGGACGGGGGACGGGGGACGGTGTGAGGCGGGGCCGGTCCCGCCGACCGGACCGGCCCCGCCCGCCTCGCCTGCGGCTCAGCCCGCCGCGCCGCCCATCCGCCGGATCCGCCGCAGCAGACCCCGCAGACGTCCCCGGCCCCGGCCGAGCGCACGGTGCGCGGCCCGGCTGCCCCGCGTGGCCCGCAGCTCCTGGAAGAGGAGGTGATAGCGCTCGGCGATCGGCTCAGGGTCGTAACGGCGGGCGCTGTCCAGCGCGGCGTCGGCCATCGCCTGGCGGCGCCCCGGATCCTCGATCAGCTCCAGCAGCCCGCCCGCCAGCGCCCGCCCGTCGCCGCGCGGCACCAGCAGCCCGTTCCTGCCGCTGTCGATGATCTCGGCCGGACCGAGCGGGCAGTCGGTGCTGACCACCGGCACGCCGCAGCGCATCGCCTCGACCAGCGTCATGCCGAACGACTCGGCATCCGACGCCGACGCGACGATCGACGCCTTGGCGAACTCCGCCTCGATCGGCGAGCGCGGCCCGGTCAGCTCCGCCCGCCCGGCGAGCCCGAGCCCGTCGATCAGCTTCTGGAGCTGCGCCCGCTCGGTGCCGCCGCCGTGGATCCGCAGCCGCCACTCAGGGTGCTTGGCGGCGACCGCGGAGAACGCCTCTATCAGCAGGTCGAAGCGCTTGCCGCGGACCAGCCGGCCGGCCGCGGCGATCACCGTCGAAGCCCCGTCGGAGGGCGGCGTGGCCGGCGCCGGCACGATGTTGGGCACGGCCAGCACCCGCACACCGGGCAGCGGCATCCGCTCGCGGTAGACCGCGGCATCGGCCTCGGTGGTGGTGACCAGGGCGTCCAGCGTCCGGTAGTGGCGGGCGAGTTCGCCCCGCAGCCGCTTGCCGTGCGCATCGTGGCGCAGATGCTCCTGGGCGATCCGCAGCGCCCGGCGCGGGCCGAAACGGGCGAGGTAGACATTGATGCCGGGGCGGGTGCCGATCAGCACGTCCGCGTCCGTCGTGCGCAGGAAATCCGCCACCCGGACATCGACCAGCCGGCTGTACTGGTGATGCCGCTTCTCGGCGGCGGGGAAGTCCCGGGCGGGCTCACCGAAGAGCGGATCCGCCATGTCGTCGCTGCCCACCCTGGTGTCCACCAGGGGCACCAGCCGCACCCGGGGGTCCACGTCGAACCGCGGCACCTCGCGGTGCCGCAGCATCGAGACGATCTCGACGTCGTGCCGTCCGGCGAGGGCCGCCGCCAGGTTGAAGGTGGTGCGGATGGTGCCGCCGATGGCATACGCGTTGTGCAGCAGGAGGGTGATCTTCATCCGGTGTCTTCCCGGGGCCCTGTGGGCGGGGCCCTTCGCCGTGGCCGGCCGGTCCGGCACCGGGCAACGGTCCCGGTAAGGGGTAAGCCCCCGACGTGGCTCCGGTGAGAGACCGGTAAGAGCACCGGGTGAGAGGCCGGTAAGAAAGCCCCCGCCCGGCCGCCCGCCCGCCGCCGCACCCCCGCGGCCTTGGCAGACTTGCCGCGTGACCCATCTGGTACTGCTCGCCGAGGACGACCGCCCCATCCGCACCGCGCTGGAGCGTGCCCTGACCCTGGAGGGATACCGGGTCACCGCCGTCGCCGACGGGATCCAGGCGCTCGCCGCCGCACACCGCGAACGGCCGGATGTGATCCTGCTGGACGTGATGATGCCGGGAATCGACGGCCTCCAGGTGTGCCAGGTGCTGCGCGCCGAACAGGACCGCACCCCGATCCTGATGCTCACCGCCCGGGTCGAGACCGCCGACCGGATCGCCGGCCTGGACGCCGGCGCCGACGACTATGTCGTCAAGCCCTTCGAGGTCGAAGAGGTCTTCGCCCGGCTGCGGGCGCTGCTGCGCCGGACGGCCCCGGTGGCCGACGGCAGCCGGACGGACGGCACCCAGGGCGGCGACGAGCCCTACGACGACAGCCGGGCGGCGGACAGCGGCATCGTCGAGGCGGCCGACCTCCGCATCGACGGCCCCTCACGCCGGGCCTGGCGCGGGGAGCGCGAGCTGGAGCTCACCCGCACCGAGTTCGAACTGCTCGAGCTGCTCGCCCGCAATGCCGGAATCGTCCTGGACCATTCGACGATCTACGACCGGATCTGGGGCTACGACTTCGGCCCCGGCTCGAAAAACCTCGCCGTCTACGTGGGATACCTGCGGCGCAAGGTCGACGTGCCCGGCAGCCGGCCGCTGATCCACACCGTACGGGGCGTCGGCTACGTCCTCAGGGAGGACTGAGGTGTCCGGGCCCGCAGGCCGCCCCGGCCCCCGCCGCGGACCGCTGATCCGCCGCGCCCGCCGCCTGGCCGACCGCCTCCGCGCCTGGCTGCTCACCCGTAAACCCGCCAGCCTGCGCACCGCCTTCGCCATCACCTTCGCCGCCGGGGCCGCGGCGGTGACCGTCCTCGTCGGATTCCTCAGCTACGACGCGGCGGCCCGGCTGGTGCGGGTGGACGAGAAGTCGGTGTTCTCCGAGGTCGTAGGGGACCTGCGGACCCAGGTGCAGGAGAAGCCCTTCGGGCCCGCCGACTACGTCACCGCCGACCCCGACCACGACGGGCCGCGCGACGACCTCACCCGCCCCACCCGCACCAACGTCCAGGTCCTGGGCGCCGGCGGCCGGATCGTCGACCTGGGACGTCCGCCCCTGCCGGCCGGCCCCCAGGAACGCCGGATCGCCGCCGACCAGCACGCCGGCCGGTACACACAACGGGAGGCGGACGTCGGCGACGACGTCTACCACGTCGCCACCGTCGCACTGGGCGGCGGCCGCGGGGCGGTGCAGGTCGCCCAGAAGTTCAGCGAGACCGAAGACCTGCTCGCCGCGCTCCAGCAGCGCACCGCCCTCCTGGCGGCCGCCGTCATCGCACTGGCCGGAGCCGTCGGCTGGTGGCTGGCGCGCCGGATCACCGGCCGGCTGATCCGGCTCACCTCGGTCGCCGAGAGCGTCGCCGAGCACGGGCGGCTGGATGTCCCGGTCCCGGTAGTGGGCCGCGACGAGGTCGCCCGGCTGGGGCGGGCCTTCGACGACATGCTCGGCCGGCTGGCGAACTCGGTCCAGGACCAGCAGCGGCTCGTCCAGGACGCCGGCCACGAGCTGCGCACCCCGCTGACCTCGCTGCGCACCAACATCTCGCTGCTGAAGCGGTTCGAGGACCTGCCGCTGGACGCCCGCGAAGAACTCCTCGCCGACCTGGCGGGCGAGGCCCGTGAACTGACCGATCTGGTCAACGAACTGGTCGGCCTGGCCGCCGGGCAGCGGGACGACGACCCGCTCTCCGAGGTGCGCCTCGCTGACGTCGCCGAGAAGGCAGCGGCCTCCGCCCGCCGCCGCACGGGCCGTGAGATCACCGTCTCGGTCACCCGCCCGGCCGAGGTCGAGGGCCGCCCCGCCGCCCTGCACCGCGCACTGACGAATCTCCTGGAGAACGCCGCCAAGTTCGACGCGGGCGGCACCGAACCGATCGAGGTCAAGGTGACCGGCACCCGCATCGAGGTCCTCGACCGCGGCTCCGGCATCGCCGAATCCGACCTCACCCGCGTCTTCGACCGCTTCTACCGTGCGCCCGCGGCCCGCGGCCTCCCGGGATCCGGCCTGGGCCTCGCCATCGTCCGGGAGATCGCCACGGCCCATGGCGGGCATGCCTTCGCGAGCCGCCGGCCCGGCGGCGGCGCCATCCTGGGGTTCACGGTGGGGAGAGGGCGGACGGCCGGCGCCCCGGAGACGGGCGCCTGAGCCCCCCACTCGCGTCACCGCCCCGCCGCGTCACCGCCCCGTCTCGCCCTGAGCCGTCTCCACCGTCTCGTGCAGATCGGCCGCGGCATCCAGCGCGGCCGCCGCCGAGAACACCACACACCCCAGCAGCACACCGGCGATCAGCCGGCGGCCGACCGCGCGGGGCCGGGCCGCGGCGCGGCCCGGGGACAGCAGCGCTGCGACGCGGCGGGGCACCGGGCCCGCCGTGGCGGCGAGAACGGAACTCGGACGGTGCGGGGACGCCGGCCGGGGACCCGCCAGGGCGGCGCGGCCGATGGCACGGGCCGTCAGCCGGCGATCGCCCACCCGGCTCGCGGCCGATTCATCGGCCCACCGCTCGAGCGCGTACGCCAGCGGCGCACGCAGACCCCGCAGCAGCGGATGACAGGCAGAGGCCAGCGCGGCCGTGAGCAGGAAGAGGTGATGGCGGCCGGCGAGATGGGCCCGCTCGTGGGCGAAGAGGGCTTCCCGCTCGGCCGGCGCCAGGGCCCGCAGCATCCCGGCGGTCACCACGACGCGGGCCGGGCGGCCCGGCAGAGCGTAGGCGTCGGGTGCCGCATCCGGCAGGACGCACAGATCGCCGGCCGCGGCATGGGCGTCGGCGGCGCGCCGGGCGGCGCGCAGCTCGGCGCGGTGGCGGAGCGCCCGGCGGCCGACCGCGACCGCGCAGGCGGTCAGCAGGGCACCAGCGGCGTACGCCAGCGGGACGGTCACGGCCGGATCGTCGCCGAGCAGGTGCAGCGAAAGATGATCGAGGGCGGCGACCGCGGGCAGCCGCAGCGCCCCGGCGGCAACCAGCAGGCCGAGCGCCGCGGTCGCACACGCGGCCAGCGCCGCGGCGCAGCCGGCCAGCAGCCAGGCGGCGGCGCGCGGCGGCAGCGACTCGGCCAGCCACCGGGCGGCCGGCACGGCCAACAGCGGCATCAGCAGCGGAATCCATACGGCGACGATCACGGGGCGGCTCCGGAACCGGCGTCCCCACGGGCACTCGGCTGGTCCTCCCGGGCGCCGTCCGCCTCGTCGAGGAGCGAACGCAGCAGCCGCTCGTCCTCGCTCGTCAGCTGCGACACGAAGCGGGCGAGCGCGGTGCCCCGGTCATCCTGCTTGTCGAGCTCGCTGCGCATCCGGCGAGCGGTCAGTCCGGCGGAATCCTGTATCGGCGAGTACGCGTAACCCCGCCCGGCCCGCGAACGCGAGACGGCCCCCTTGTCGTGCAGCCGGGTGAGGATCGTCGTGACGGTCGTCCGGGCGAGCCGCCCGCCCAGCGCGCTCTGCACCTCGGCAGGGCTCAGCGGCCCCGCGGCCGCCCAGAGCGCCGCCAGCACGCCGGCCTCCAGCTCACCGGCGGGACGCCGTGGCGCGGGTGGTGTCTGCGACATGGAACGCCCTTCACCTCATCGTCGTCTACAGTTCCGTAGACCGATACCGTCTACGCGACTGTAGTCGGCCGGGCCGGCCGGACAGTGGGCCCGCTCCAGTAAACCCGCCCGCCCCCGGAATCCGAACCCGCCCGCCCCCACCGGATCCGCCCTCCGCCGCCAAGGAGAACCACCCATGCTCACCCTCGCCTTCGGCGGAGCCTCGATGGACGGCGGGCTGTACACCTGGATCACCGGACTCGCACAGCGCGCCCCACACGCTCTCAACACCCTCATCTCCTACTGGACCGACTACGGCCTGGGCCTCTTCGCGCTCCTGATGATCATCGCCTGGTGGCGGGCCCGGCACGCCGACTCCCGCCGGATGGCGATGGTGCTGGCCACCCCGGTCGTGGTGGTCATCGCCTACCTGGCCAACGACGTCATCAAGAGCCTCTTCGACGAACAGCGGCCCTGCCAGACACTGCACACGGTCACCGTCGAGGCCTGCCCCGGTATCGGCGACTGGTCCTTCCCCAGCAACCACTCCGCCATCGCCGCGGCCGCCGCGATCGCCCTGGTGCTGTGCGGCAGCGGCCTCGGCCGGATCGCGGTCCCGGCCGCGATCCTCATGGCGGCCTCCCGCGTCTGGGTGGGCGCCCACTACCCCCACGATGTCGTCGCCGGCCTGATAACCGGTGCCCTCGCCGCCTGGGCACTGACCCCCCTGGCCCACCGCGCGGCACCCGCCGTCGACCGCGTCCGCGCCACCCGGCTGCGCTCCCTGGTGACCGCGCGGTGACGGCGACAGGGCCGCGCCCGCACCACCCCGGCCCGCCCCGACCCCCGGCTCCGCCCGAGCGGACGCACCGACCGCTCGCCCTCGCCGCGCTGTGCGCCGCACTGTTCACCGCCACGGCCGTCCTCGAGTCCGTACGCCACGGAACCCCCCTCGCAGCCGAACAAGCCGCCCACCACTGGGCGACGGTCCACGGCGGCGAACCGCTGCGCTCCCTCGCCCGCGCCCTCACGGCGACCGGCACCGGCCCCTTCCCGTACCTCATGGCGGTACTCGCCGGCCTGATGGCCGGACGCGACACACTCGGACGGCTGCGCGCGGCGGCCTGCGCCCTGGCCGTCCTGGCCGTCGGCCAGGCGATCCGGTACGGCCTGATGGAACTCCTCGCCCGCCCCCGCCCACCCGCCGCCGACTGGACCGCACACGCCTCCGGCTACGCCTTCCCCTCGGGCCACGCCACCACCTCCGCACTCGCCGCCGGGATCCTGGCCTGGGGCATCGCCCACCGCGCCCGCCCCGCCACCGCCCGCACCTGGTACGTGGTGCTCGCCCTCTGGGCCGCCGCCGTCGGCGCCACCCGCGTCTACCTGGGCGTCCACTGGCCCGGCGACGTCCTCGCCGGCTGGTTCCTGGCCGCCACCCTCCTGGCCCTGGCCCTCCTCGCCGAACCCTTCGCCTTCCGCCACCCCGGCCCCCACCCGGCGCACGATGCTCCCGCGCGTCATGAATAGCTGACGATAGGACCAGGTCTTCCCCAAGCGGGTATGGACCCGCCCCGTGCGGAGCAGCACTGTCCTGGGCGCCCGCAGGCAGCCCACGAAAGCGATCACCGCACCACCAGGGGGACGCCAATGGAATACCGACTCGAGCACGCCACAAACCCCCCGACAGCCCCACCCGCGCACACCCTTCAGGGCCGCTGCGCGGCGGCCGCCGCCAAGGACCCGGCCCGGTGCGAGGGGCCCCACGACGCCGCCACCATCATCGACCGCCACGGCACAGAGGTCGCCGGCTGCGTCTGCCACTGCGCCCGCCTCCTCGCCGGCCTCGAAGGCGCCCGCGTCCACCCCTTCGTCCCCGCGGCCTGCGCCCTGGACATCTACTCCCGGGCCCGCGAACTCCCGCCCTTCGCCTGGGAGATCGGCAGATAGCCGGCGCCCACGCGCGCACCGCGCGGTGTCAGTGGTGCACCGTAGCCTTGCGGCTACGACGTGATGGCCGTCGAGCTCGTACGGGAGCTGAGAGGCGGCCGCACGACAGCCCCGAGCGAGAGCGCCGAGCCGCGGCGGCCCGGCGCTGACCTCTGGCTCAGCACTCGATGATGTTCACCGCGAGCCCGCCGCGCGCCGTCTCCTTGTACTTGACGCTCATGTCGGCGCCGGTCTCCTTCATGGTCTTGATGACCTTGTCGAGGGAGACGTGGTGGCGGCCGTCGCCCCGCAGCGCCATCCGGGCGGCGGTGACGGCCTTGACGGCGGCCATGCCGTTGCGCTCGATGCACGGGATCTGGACGAGACCGCCGACGGGGTCACAGGTCAGGCCCAGGTTGTGCTCCATGCCGATCTCGGCGGCGTTCTCCACCTGTTCCGTGGAGCCGCCGAGGACCTCGGCGAGGCCGCCGGCGGCCATGGAGCAGGCGGAGCCGACCTCGCCCTGGCAGCCGACCTCGGCGCCGGAGATCGAGGCGTTCTCCTTGAAGAGCATGCCGATGGCGCCGGCGGCGAGCAGGAAGCGGACCACGCCTTCCTCGTTGGCGCCGGGGATGAAGTTGACGTAGTAGTGCAGCACGGCGGGGATGATCCCGGCCGCGCCGTTGGTGGGCGCGGTCACCACCCGGCCACCGGCGGCGTTCTCCTCGTTGACGGCCATCGCATAGAGGGTGACCCACTCCATGGCGTGAGCCGCGTGGTCGCCCTCGGAACGCAGGGCGCGGGCGGCGTTGGCGGCGCGGCGCCGCACCTTCAGCCCGCCCGGCAGGATCCCCTCGCGGGCCATGCCACGCTCCACGCACCCCTGCATGACGCGCCAGATCTCCAGCAGCCCCTCGCGGATCTCCTCCTCGGTGCGCCAGGCCTTCTCGTTCTCCAGCATCAGCGCGGCGATGGACAGGCCGGTCTCGTGGGAGCGGCGCAGCAGCTCGTCGCCGGTGCGGAAGGGGTGCTTGAGCACGGTGTCGTCGAGCTTGATGCGGTCCTCGCCCACCGCGTCCTCGTCCACGACGAAGCCGCCGCCGACGGAGTAGTACGTCTTCTCCAGCAGCGGCGCGCCGCCGGCGTCGTACGCGAAGAGGGTCATGCCATTGGCGTGGTACGGCAGGGAGCGGCGGCGGTGCAGGATCAGCTCGCGGCTCTCGTCGAAGTCGATCTCGTGGGCGGCACCGATCTCCTCGCCGAGCAGGCGCAGGCGGCCGGTGCTGCGGATGCGCTCCACCTGGTCGTCGGCGGTCTCCACATCGACCGTGCGCGGGGAGTGCCCCTCCAGGCCCAGCAGTACGGCCTTGGGCGTGCCGTGGCCGTGGCCGGTGGCACCGAGGGAGCCGAAGAGCTCGGCGCGTATGGAGGTCGTCTGGGCGAGCAGACCGTCCTTCTTGAGCCGGCCGACGAACATGCGGGCGGCGCGCATCGGGCCGACGGTGTGGGAGCTGGAGGGGCCGATGCCGATGGAGAAGAGGTCGAAGACGGAGATGGCCACGGTGGCGGACTCCCTTGTCTGCTCGTGATGGATGGTGGAGCGGCGGAGCTGTGGGGGCGGGGGTGGAGCCCATACGGCAGCAGGCACGTTTCTGCGCCGACTTTTGAGCGTAACCCGGATGGCGGCATGGGCCTACGGACGCGAATCGTCAGGTGGCCGTCATCACGGATAACGGCAGATGGCGCGGCCTTGCAGCGAGGGGGCGGGGGCGGGGTGGGGGACGGGCACGAGCAGACCGGCAGACCGGCGGGGCGGCGGGGCCTGGGGGTCCGGGACCGGTGTCCGGTCCCGGACCCACGGCTGGCGCCCTGCGCCGTGGAGCGCATCCCGTGCTGCACTCCACGGTGCTCCGCCGTGCGGCACCGCATCCCGCGGCGCGCCGACCCGGTCCCGGGACCGGTACTGGCGCATCGCCAAGGGCGGTCCTGCGCATCGCGCAGGGCGTATATGTCGCCACGCCCTGGCGGATGCGCGCTGTGTGCCTCGTCTCTCGCCCGCACGGTGTGCCTTGCCCGTCGCCTCCTTCCTACTCCAGCAACGATTACGGAGTGTAATCAGTTCCTGTGGAGTTCTGGCGGAGAGTGACGGGCTTTGGTGTTGGCGGGCGCCGCGCGATGCACTGAATGACGCAGTCACCGAGTCGGTCAGTCAGTCAGTCGCTGACTCCGTGACCGACTGATTGACTCAGCGGCTGATCGGTGACCGGACTCAGTGCATTACGCGGCGAGCGGCACCGTGCCGAGTGGCACCGTGTCGAGCGGCACCGTGCCGAGCGCGGTGAATCGCGTCACAGGGACGGGTACAGCGGGTACTTCTCCGCCAGTGCCGTGACCCGGGCCTTCAGCGACTCGACGTCGTACGACGGCTTGAGCGCCTCGGCGATGATGTCGGCGACCTCGCGGAAGTCCTCGGCCGTGAAGCCGCGGGTGGCCAGCGCGGGGGTGCCGATGCGCAGGCCGGAGGTGACCATCGGGGGGCGGGGGTCGTTCGGGATGGCGTTGCGGTTGACCGTGATGCCGACCTCGTGGAGGCGGTCCTCGGCCTGCTGACCGTCCAGGTCGCTGTTGCGCAGGTCGACCAGGACCAGGTGGACGTCGGTGCCGCCGGAGAGGACGGAGACGCCGACCTCGGTGACGTCCGGCTGGATCAGGCGCTCGGCGAGGATGCGGGCGCCGTCCAGGGTGCGCTGCTGGCGCTCCTTGAACTCCTCGGACGCCGCGACCTTGAAGGAGACCGCCTTGGCCGCGATGACGTGCTCCAGCGGGCCACCCTGCTGACCCGGGAAGACCGCCGAGTTGATCTTCTTGGCGAGTTCCTGGGTGGAGAGGATGACGCCGCCGCGGGGGCCGCCCAGCGTCTTGTGGGTGGTGGTGGTGACGACGTGGGCGTGCGGCACCGGGGAGGGGTGCAGGCCCGCGGCCACCAGGCCGGCGAAGTGCGCCATGTCCACCATCAGGTACGCGCCGACCTCGTCGGCGATGCGGCGGAACTCGGCGAAGTCCAGCTGGCGCGGGTACGCGGACCAGCCGGCGACGATCAGCTTCGGGCGGTGCTCCTTGGCGAGGCGCTCGACCTCTTCCATGTCGACCAGGTTGGTCTTCTCGTCGACGTGGTAGGGCACCACGTTGTAGAGCTTGCCGGAGAAGTTGATCTTCATGCCGTGGGTCAGGTGCCCGCCGTGCGCGAGGTTCAGACCCAGGATGGTGTCGCCCGGCTTGATCAGCGCGAACATCGCCGCGGCGTTGGCCTGCGCACCGGAGTGCGGCTGGACGTTGGCGGCCTCGGCGCCGAAGAGCGCCTTGATGCGGTCGATGGCGATCTGCTCGACGACATCGACGTGCTCGCAGCCGCCGTAGTAGCGGCGGCCGGGGTAGCCCTCGGCGTACTTGTTGGTGAGGACGGAGCCCTGGGCCTCCATGACGGCGACGGGAGCGAAGTTCTCCGACGCGATCATCTCGAGGGTGGACTGCTGGCGGTGGAGCTCGGCGTCGACGGCGGCGGCGACGTCGGGGTCGAGCTCATGGAGGGAGCTGTTGAGAAGCGACATGAGTCTTTCCTGGAGTCAGGGGGCTCGATGGGGGTCCCCCCGGACGGAGTCCGGGAGAGCTTCCACGCGGGCGGCGGCAGGGACGGGGAAGGGCCGGGAGGCCTCAGCCCTGGACGAAGGCGGCGTACTCGTCGGCCGAGAGCAGGTCGCCCGGCTCGCCGCTGATCTTCACCTTGAACAGCCAACCGCCCTCGAACGGGGCGGAGTTCACCAGCGAGGGGTCGGCGACGACGTCCTCGTTGGTCTCCACGATCTCGCCGTCGACGGGCGCGTAGAGATCGCTGACCGACTTGGTGGACTCCAGCTCACCGCAGGTCTCGCCCGCCGTGATCGCCGTGCCGACCTCGGGCAGGTCCACGTAGACGACATCGCCGAGCGCGTTGGCGGCGTGCTCGGTGATACCGACCGTCGACACGCCGTTGTCGGCGGCCGACAGCCACTCGTGCTCCTTGCTGTAGCGCAGCTGCTGGGGGTTGCTCATGGCTCGATTCTCCTGTACGCGAAGGTGTGATCGTGAAAGGGGTCTGGCGCGTCTTGCACAGTGAGACGGCAGCGGGTGCCGCTCCCGTGGTGAACCGTTACGTCAGAACGTCGGACGCTGACATCCGCCGCTGACTTCCGCTGCTTGCTTCCGGCGCTTACTTCTGGCGCTTGTAGAAGGGCAGCGCGACGACCTCGTACGGCTCATGGCTTCCACGGATGTCCACGGCCACACCCTCGGTGCCCGGCGTGGCGTAGGCCGCGTCCACGTAGGCGATGGCGAGCGGCTTGCCCAGGGTGGGGGAGGGTGCCCCGGAGGTGACCTCGCCGATGACCGTGCCGTCGGCCGCGACGACCTGGTAACCGGCGCGCGGCACCCGGCGCCCCTCGGCGATCAGTCCGACCAGCTTGCGCGGCGGGGTGACCTCGGCGCGCTCGGCGGCCGCCGTCAGCGCGCCCCGGCCCACGAAGTCACCGTTGTTGGTGGTCTTCTCGAATTTCACGACCCGGCCCAGGCCCGCGTCGAACGGCGTGGTCGCGGTGGTCAGCTCGTGCCCGTACAGCGGCATGCCCGCCTCCAGACGCAGCGTGTCGCGGCAGGAGAGCCCGCACGGGACCAGCCCGGCGTCCTTGCCCGCCTCGGTCAGCGCCTCCCAGAGGGCGACCGCGTCCGCGGGCCGTACGAACAGCTCGAAGCCGTCCTCGCCGGTGTAGCCGGTACGGGCGATCAGTGCCGGGACACCGGCGACGGTGCCCGGCAGGCCCGCGTAGTACTTGAGGCCGTCCAGATCGGCGTCGGTCAGGCGCTTGAGGATGCCGGGGGACTCCGGTCCCTGGACGGCGAGCAGGGCGTACGCGTCCCGGTCGTCGCGGACCGCGGCGTCGAAACCGGCCTGCCGCTGCATCAGCGCGTCCAGCACCACCTGGGCGTTGGAGGCGTTGGCGACGACCATGTACTCCTGGTCGGCCAGGCGGTAGACGATCAGGTCGTCGAGGATGCCGCCCTGCGCATCGCAGATCATGGTGTAGCGGGCACGGCCGGTCTTGACTCCGCCGATGTTGCCCACCAGCGCGTAGTCGAGGAGGTCGGCGGCCTGCGGTCCGGTGACGGTGATCTCGCCCATGTGGGAGAGGTCGAAGAGACCGGCGCGGGTGCGGACGGCGACGTGTTCGTCGCGCTCGCTGCCGTAACGCAGCGGCATGTCCCAGCCGGCGAAGTCGGTCATGGTCGCGCCGAGCGCGCGATGGGTTTCATCCAGCGCGGTGCGGCGGGGGGCATCAGTCATGGTTCTGGGCTCCCAGGCATGGGTGACAAGACGTTCTCCCCATCTGTCATCGGAACCTGAGAGGTTCACCGGGATCCCGCGAACGGACCCGGTTTGCACCTTGGGTGGAGCCGCACCGCTGCGGCTCGCTTTTCAGATCTGCCTCGCCCGCGCGGTATAGGGGCCTGAGAGATTCAAGGGAGGACTTGCTCCTTCGGCGCCCCGCCGTGGCGGCCGGGGACTCTCCCGCGCGGATTCAAGCGGCCGGTATGCAGTTGGCTGTGCACAGGTGAGCAGAGGTGCGCACGTGGCGCCGACATCATTGCACGGGATCGCCGGATGGAGGAGGGGTGGCCGTCACCCGGTCACGACGTGGGCAGATCCGGCAATCGCCTTGAAGGGCATTACCTTTTCTTGACACTCTGCGGGGAGGGGACGGGACCGAACGGACCCGAACCGGACCGGGAGGGGCGATCACGGTGCACAGCGAAGCCGCATTCGCGACAACGTCAGGGGTCGCTCCCCAGGGACCGCCGGCCGTGGCGCGCCGTCCTCGGCGCGCGCCGAGGAATGTCGTACGGCCCGGCCGCGGCGCCGGCGTCGTGGACCTGCGGGGCGCCGGCCGCGCCCCGGTGGAGATGCGCTTCCCGGCGGGCGATCTGGTGGTGGTCTCCGGGCTGCCCGGCAGCGGCAAGAGCACCCTGATGCACCGCATCGTGCCGTCGCTGGACGCGCGGGGCGCCGCGGTGCACCGCATCGATTCGCAGGACGTGCGCGAGCGCTGGGAGCGGGGCAGGCTGCGCCGGCTGCCGTACGGGCTCTACCGTCCGCTGGTCCGGGCCGCGCACTACCTCGGGCTGCGCCGGGCGCTGCGTTCCGGTGCCAGCGTGGTGGTGCACGACTGCGGGACGCTCGCCTGGGTGCGCCGGTGGATCGCGCGGGCGGCCCGGCGCGACGGCCGTGGGCTGCATCTGGTGCTGCTGGATGTGCCGCCCCGGGTGGCGCTGTCCGGCCAGCGGTCGCGGGGGCGCGGGGTTTCGGGCTATGCCTTCGCGCGGCACCGGGGTGCGGTGGGCCGGCTGGTCGGTGCGGCCGAGTCGGGGCGGCTGCCGCGCGGGTTCGGCTCGGTGGTGCTGCTGGACCGGCGCGCGGCGACCGTGCTGGAGACGGTCGGTTTCGACTGAGCCGGCGGGCCCCTGCCCCGCACGTCCCGCCTCCCGGTTTCTCGTCTAGGGTCGTTGGCCAGATGGCGCGGTTCGGAACGGGTGGATGCAGATGACATTTCCGGAGCAGGGGAACTTTCCGGAGCAGGGAATACCGCAGCTGGCCTGGCCTGCGAACGAGTTGGAAGAAGTGCTCTCGGCCGCGGTCGGGCACCCGGGCGCGGGTGGCCGGATCGTGGAGGTCCTGGGGCGCAGCCGGGTGTGGGTGCCGCTGCCCAACGGCGGCGGACCGGAGTACGCGGGGCCGGGCGGGCGCGGACTGGATCTGCCCACGGTCGAGATCGAGGGCGTGGCATACGTTCCGGTCTTCAGCTCCGAGCAGGAGTTCATGAAGGCCGTCGGGTCGCATATGTCCTTCACCGTCGCCCCGGCCCGGGAGTTCGCCCGCGGCCTGCCGCCGAAGCTGGGGATCGCGGTCAACCCGGACGGCACCATCGGCGTCCCGCTGCCGCCGCTCGCGGTGGCCGAACTGTGCCGGGCGGGGCGTGCGGAGGCGGACGGCGGTCTGCCGAGCGGCGGCCGGGTGCGGCTCTTCGAGCCGGACTGGCAGGAGGAGCCGGTGGACTTCCTGGCCGCGGCCGGACTGGAGTTCTCCGGTGCCGGAATTGTCCTGACTGCCCGGCGTGCCCTGGCAAGTGTCGAGGGCGACACGCCCACACTGTTCGTCGGTGTTCAGATGGCGGCCGACCTCTCCGCGCTGCACGACGGCACCGCCCGCCAGGCGGCCCTGGATGCCCTCGGACGTGCGCTCGGCGCGGTGCCGGTGCCCTGGCCCGTACAGCTGGTCATGCTCGACATCGCCCAGGGTGATCCCGTCGCCGACTGGATGCTGGAGCGCGTGCGGCCCTTCTACTCCCGGGACCACTCGTAAGCTGGTTGGATGACGGGCGGGCGCACCCACACGTGCCCTGCCGATGAGAAGGGACGGACCACGTGAGCGCGGGTGCGCATCAGGGAGCGGCGGCGGCCGGTCAGGTCGAACAGGCGCTGCAGCAGGTCTCGCCCGGCCGCTACGACGCCTATGAGGCGCTGCTGCAGGCGCTCGCCGCCGGCCAGGTCTGGATGCTGCTGTGGCAGGGCCGCGCCGGGATGCCCGATGCGCAGTACGGAAACATGGAGGTCGAGGGCCTGGGCTATGCGCCCTGTGTGACCTCCGCCGCCGAGCTCGCCGCGTCCGGCTGGAACCGCGACCACGAGCTCGTCACCGGCCCCGAGATCGCCGCCGCGCTCTTCCCCGACCGCTGGGGTCTGTGGCTGAACCCGCATGCCCCCGGCGGCGGCGTCGGTATTCCGTGGCTGGATCTGCGCCGGATCGCCGGCGGCCTCGACCGGCTGCCCGCCGGGCCGCTGCGGATCTCCGAACCGGTCATCGACATTCCGCAGTTCTATGCCCTGCTCGCGCAGAATGCCCATCGGACGCCCGCTGTGCGGTCGTTGCGCCGGGCTTGGGTGCAACCCGCGCTGGGTGCCCCGTATCTGGCGATCGGCCTGGATCTGTACGACACCGGGCAGCAGGCGGTGGACTCGGTGCGGCTGATGATTCAGCAGTCGATCGGTGCCGTTCCGGATGGTTTGCCCGTGTCGACGGTCGCGATGAACGACGAATTCGACCCCGTCGGCATGTGGATGCGCGCGTCCACCCGCCCCTTCTTCGACCGCGACGGCTACGGCCAGGCACCGGGTCAGCCGACCGCCGCCGCGCCCGCGTACGGATACGGCTACCCGCGCCCGTACTGACGCCCACGTCAGCACCGGAGGCCGCCGTCGGGCGTCGCCACCGGCGTCGATCTTGGGGCGAATTGGCCCCATGCGCCCCGCAGTTGAGTGCCGCTGCCGCACATATTCGCTCCGCTCAGCCGGTATTGCCGTCCGTATAACGGAACCCCGCTGGCCACATCACAGTTGCGCATCCATTCACCGCCAGGTCTGGTGAGTGATCGCGAATCGGATGAAGACTCCCGCAACAGAGAGCTTCGGCTCTTTGTACGACCGACCATCCCAACCGGCATTGCGTGATCCCTGGACTTTCCCTGGGCGCACTTCCGCGATGTCCGTTCGACTTTGCCTCGGCCGCGCCCGTTGCGGCTGTTGCACCAGTGATGTGAACCAAGCCGCTACCGCGGCGGGCATGGGCCGACCACCGTCGGCCGAGAGGGGTCAAAGGCACCGTGACCGCACCGATCGAGACCACCGGGGCGGCTGCTGAGGCGCAGCCGGAAGCGGTGCTGCAAGGCGTGGAGAGCAAGCGCATCCAAGGGCGCTCACTCGGCCAGATCGCGCTGCTGCGCTTCCGCCGCGACAAGGTCGCGGTAGCGGGCGCCATCGTTGTCATCCTGCTCGTCATCCTCGCGGCGCTCTCGCGTCCCCTCCAGGCCCTGCTCGGCCTGGACCCGGACAGCCCCAACCAGAGCCTGATCGACCCCAACACCACGCTGCCCAAGGGCGACTTCGGCGGCATGAGCGCCGATCACCCCCTGGGCGTGGACCCCAAGTTCGGCCGGGACCTGCTCGCCCGCATCATCGAGGGCTCGTGGGTGTCGCTGATCGTGGCCTTCGGCGCGACCCTGCTGTCCGTCGCCATCGGCACCGTCCTCGGTGTGGTCGCCGGTTTCTACCGGGGCCGGGTGGACGCGTTCATCAGCCGCATGATGGATGTCTTCCTCGCCTTCCCGCTGCTGCTGTTCGCCATCGCGATCTCCGCCTCGCTGCAGGGCGGCGCGTTCGGCATGGAGGGTCTGCCGCTGCACATTTCTGTCCTGATCTTTGTGATCGGCTTCTTCAACTGGCCGTACATGGGGCGGATCGTGCGGGCGCAGACACTGTCGCTGCGGGAACGCGAATTCGTGGACGCCGCGCGCGGCATGGGCGCCCGCGGGCCGTTCATCCTCTTCCGAGAACTGCTGCCCAACCTGGTGGGACCGATCATCGTCTACTCGACGCTGCTGATCCCCTCCAACATCCTCTTCGAGGCGGCGCTGAGCTTCCTGGGCGTCGGCATCCAGCCACCCCAGGCGTCCTGGGGCGGCATGCTCAACCAGGCGGTCAAGTACTACGAGGTCGACCCTCAGTACATGATCGTCCCCGGCCTCGCGATCTTCGTCACCGTGCTGGCGTTCAACCTGCTCGGTGACGGTCTGAGGGACGCGCTGGACCCGCGCAGCCGCTGATTTCCGCCGGCATCTGCGCCCAGAAGCCTCAACCACCTATTGACGTTTTCGACGAACGAAGGGGATACCGACCACGATGCGAAGGTCAGTTCCGGTCGCGGCTATCGCGGCCATCACCAGCGCCGGCCTCTTGCTGGCCGGCTGCAGCGGGGGCAAGGGCTCCGACAGCGGCTCCGGCAAGGCGAACGCCGCGACCACAGGGGTCGTCAACGCCTCGGACGCGAAGGGCGGCACGCTCAACTACGCGATGAGCGACGCCCCCGAGTCGTTCGACCCGGGCAACACCTACTACGCCTTCATCTACAACTTCAGCCGGCTCTACGCGCGCCCGCTCACCACCTTCAAGCCGGGCGCCGGCAAGAAGGGCAACGAGCTGGTCCCGGACCTGGCCGAGTCGATGGGCAAGCCCACCGACGGCGGCAAGACCTGGACGTACAAGATCCGCAAGGGCCTGAAGTACGACGACGGCTCCGCGATCACCTCACAGGACGTCAAGTACGCGGTCGAGCGCAGCAACTTCGCGCGCGACACCCTCTCGCTGGGCCCGAACTACTTCCAGCAGTTCCTCAAGGACAACGACGGCGGCTACAAGGGTCCCTACAAGGACAAGAGCAAGGCCGGTCTGAAGTCCATCGAGACGCCCGACGACCAGACGATCGTCTTCCACCTCAAGAAGGCGTTCGCCGAGTTCGACTACCTGGTCAGCGCCCCGCAGACCGCCCCGGTGCCGCAGGCCAAGGACAAGGGCGCGGACTACACCAAGTCCGTGGTCTCCTCCGGCTCGTACAAGTACCAGAGCTACGAGGAGGGCAAGCAGCTCACCCTCGTCCGTAACCCGCACTGGTCCGCCAAGACCGACCCGCTGCGCAAGCAGCTGCCGGACAAGATCGTCCTGAAGCTGAAGGTCGCCCAGTCGACCATCGACAAGGACCTGCAGTCCGGCAACACCCAGATCGACCTGGCCGGCCGCGGCGTCGACGGCCAGACGCAGGCCCAGCTCCTGACGGACCCCAAGGAGAAGGGCAACACCGACAACACGCTCGGTCAGCGGCTCGTCTACACGGCGCTCAACACCAACGTGAAGCCGTTCAACAACATCGAGTGCCGGACGGCCGTCGAGTACGCGGTCGACAAGAAGGCCGTGCAGACCTCGCTCGGCGGCCCGATACGCGGCGATATCGCCTCCACGGTGCTGCCGACCGACATCGACGGCTACCAGAAGTTCGACCTGTACCCGCAGAAGTACAACAAGGACAAGCTGGACCTGACCGAGGCCAAGAAGCACTGGGCCAAGTGCGGCGCCGGCAAGATCGACACCACCATCCTCGCGCGCAGTGACCGTCAGGACGAGGTGGACGCGGCCACCTCGGTCATCGAGTCGCTGAAGAAGATCGGCATCAACGCCAAGATCCAGAGCTACCCGACGAGCAAGTACACCTCGGACTACGCCGGTGTGCCCAAGTTCAACAAGAAGAACAACGTCGGCCTGATCATGTTCCAGTGGGGCTCGGACTTCCCGACCGGCTACGGCTACCTGCAGCAGATCCTCAACGGCAAGGCGATCAGCCAGTCCGGCAACTCCAACCTTTCGGAACTGGACGACCCGGAGATCAACAAGCTGCTCGACACCGCCATCGCCAACACCGACAAGGCTGCTCGCGAGAAGGCGTACGCCGCGATCGACAAGAAGACGATGGAGCAGGCGGCGATCGTCCCGCTCACCTACTTCAAGGTCCTGATGTACCGCTCGCCCCAGGCCACCAACATGGTGTCCACCTCGGCCTTCAGCGGTCAGTACGACTACCTCAACATCGGCGTCAAGAAGTAGCAGCCCTGGAAGGCAGGTGAAGGCATTGGTGTCCGCGGGCCGGTCGCAACCGGTCCGCGGCGCCGACGCCGCATCCCCGTGTTCTCGTACATCATCCGCAGGTTGATCAGCGCAGTGATCCTGCTGCTGATCGTCAGCGCGGTCACCTTCGGCATCTTCTTCCTGCTGCCGAAAATGGCCGGGCAGACCACCGACCAGCTTGCCCAGCAGTACATCGGAAAGGCCCCCACGCCCGCGGACATCGCCGCGGTGAAGAAGAATCTCGGCCTGGACAAGCCCGTGTACGAGCAGTACTGGGATTTCCTCAAGGGCATTTTCGTCGGCGTCGACTACAAATTCGGTCCGGAAGCGGCCAAGTGCCATGTGCCGTGCTTCGGTTACTCCTTCAAAACACATATCGAGGTCTGGCCGGAAATCCAGTCCCGGCTCCCGGTGACGCTGTCGCTGGCCGCCGGTGCGGCCGTGCTGTGGGTGGTCTCCGGTGTCGCCACCGGTGTGCTCTCCGCACTGCGTCCCGGCTCGCTCTTCGACCGGCTGGCCATGGGCGTCGCCCTGGCCGGTGTCTCGCTCCCCATGTTCTTCACCGGCGCCCTGGCGCTGGCCCTGTTCACCTACCAGTGGCCGATCTTCGAACGCAGCGATTACGTACCGCTGTTGGAGGATCCGTTCCTGTGGGCCCGGACCCTGGTCCTGCCCTGGGTGACCCTGGCCTTCCTCTACTCCGCGCTCTACGCCCGGCTCACCAGAGCGGGCATGCTCGAGACGCTCAGCGAGGACTACATCCGCACCGCCCGCGCCAAGGGCCTGCGGGAACGCAAGGTCGTCGTACGGCACGGCCTGCGGGCCGCGCTCACCCCGATCATCACGGTCTTCGGCATGGACCTGGGCCTGCTGCTCGGCGGCGCGCTGATCACCGAACAGGTCTTCTCCCTCAAGGGAGTCGGCGCCTTCGCGGTGGAGGCGATCAACGCCAACGACCTGCCGAACATTCTCGGCGTCACCCTGCTCGCCGCGTTCTTCATCGTCATTTGCAACCTGGTGGTGGACGTTCTGTACGCCGCCGTAGACCCGCGGGTGAGGCTCTCGTGACCGACTCCTCCGAGGACAAGAACGGCGCGGCGGAAGCTGCCGGAACGGCTGAGGCGAAGCCCGAGGCGACGGCTGAGGCCAAGACCGAGGCCAAAGCGAAGACTGAGGCCAAGCCCGAGGCCAAGGCCGGGGAGGCCGAGCCCACCCCCGACACCGGGGACCGGAAGACCTCCTCCTTCCTCGAAGTACGCGACCTCAAGGTGCACTTCAACACCGACGACGGCGTGGTGAAGTCCGTCGACGGGCTGACGTTCAGCCTGGAGAAGGGCAAGACGCTCGGCATCGTCGGCGAGTCCGGGTCCGGTAAATCCGTGACCTCGCTCGCCGTCATGGGACTGCACCGGGCCTCGCGCCAGCAGCGCAGCAAGGTGACGATGTCCGGCGAGATCTGGCTGGACGGCAAGGAGCTGGTCGGCGCCGATCCGGACGAGGTGCGCCGGCTGCGCGGCCGGCAGATGGCGATGATCTTCCAGGATCCGCTGTCCGCGCTGCACCCCTTCTACTCGGTCGGCAACCAGATCGTGGAGGCGTACCGCGTCCACAACGACGTCAGCAAGAAGACCGCGCGCAAGCGGGCCGTCGAGATGCTCGACCGGGTCGGCATCCCGCAGCCGGACAAGCGGGTGGACGACCATCCGCACCAGTTCTCCGGCGGTATGCGCCAGCGCGCCATGATCGCGATGGCGCTGGTCAACAACCCGGAGCTGCTGATCGCGGACGAGCCGACCACCGCCCTGGACGTCACCGTCCAGGCGCAGATCCTGGACCTGATCCGCGATCTGCAGAAGGAGTTCGGCTCGGCGGTCATCATCATCACGCACGACCTGGGTGTGGTGGCCGAGCTGGCCGATGACCTGCTGGTGATGTACGGCGGCCGGTGTGTGGAGCGGGGGCCCGCGGACAAGGTGTTCTCCGCGCCCCAGCACCCCTACACCTGGGGTCTGCTCGGCTCCATGCCGCGTATCGACCGTGACCAGACCGACCGGCTGATCCCCGTCAAGGGCTCGCCGCCCAGCCTGATCAACGTGCCGTCCGGCTGTGCCTTCAATCCCCGTTGCCCGTACGCGGATGTCCCCAAGGACAACCTCACCCGCACGGTGCGCCCCGAACTGCGCCAGGTCGACGGCGGGCACTTCTCCGCCTGCCACATGGCGCAGGAGGAGCGGGAGCGTATCTGGACCGAAGAGATTGCGCCGAAGCTGTGACCGAGACGACAGACGAGCAGAACAAGAAGATCCCGCTCCAGAAGGGGACGGAGGAGCCGCCCGCTCGGGCGTCCTCCGAGGCCGAGCCCCTGCTGCGCGTCCGAGGCCTGGTCCGCCACTTCCCGATCACCAAGGGCCTGCTCAAGCGCCAGGTCGGGGCCGTACAGGCGGTCGACGGCATCGACTTCGACGTCCTGCCCGGGGAAACCCTCGGCGTCGTCGGCGAGTCCGGCTGCGGCAAGTCGACGATGGGCCGGCTGATCACCCGGCTCGACGAGCCGACCGGCGGCTCCATCGAGTTCCAGGGCCAGGACATCACCCACCTCTCGCCGGGCAAGCTGCGGCCGATGCGGCGCGACGTCCAGATGATCTTCCAGGATCCGTACGGTTCGCTGAACCCGCGGCACACCATCGGCGGCATCGTCTCCACCCCCTTCCGCCTCCAGGGCGTCGAGCCCGAGGGCGGCGTGAAGAAGGAGGTGCAGCGGCTGCTGGAGCTGGTGGGCCTGAGCCCGGAGCACTACAACCGCTATCCGCACGAATTCTCCGGTGGCCAGCGTCAGCGCATCGGCATCGCCCGCGCGCTGGCGCTCAAGCCCAAGCTGGTGGTCGCCGACGAGCCGGTCTCGGCCCTCGACGTCTCCATCCAGGCCCAGGTCGTCAACCTCATGGACGACCTCCAGCAGGAGCTGGGCCTGACGTACGTCATCATCGCCCACGACCTCTCGGTCATCCGGCACGTCTCGGACCGGATCGCGGTGATGTACCTCGGCAAGATCGTGGAGCTCAGCGACCGCAAGTCGCTCTACGAGACGCCGATGCACCCGTACACCAAGGCGCTGATGTCCGCCGTGCCGGTGCCCGACCCCAAGCGGCGCACCCAGCGCGACCGGATCCTGCTCAAGGGCGATGTGCCCTCGCCGATCAACCCCCCCTCCGGCTGCCGGTTCCGTACCCGCTGCTGGAAGGCGACCGAGGAATGCGCCACCACCGAACCGCCGCTGGTCGCCCTGCGCACCGGCCACCAGGTGGCCTGCCACCACCCGGAGAACACGCCGGCCGACCGGTCCGAGAAGCAGCTGAGCGGCAAATAGACGCCGAAGAGGCACTGAATGAGCACCGAGTGAGCAGCAAGTAAGCAGTAACTGCCGAGGAATTGGCAAAGTCCTGGGCATAGCGGGGCGGGAGAGTGCAGAGTCGGCACGGTTGTTCATCATCATCCGTGTGTTCGAAAGGTCCGAAGGGACGGCTCATGGCACTCTCCCGTTCTGCCCGTCGCACCTCCCGCTGGCTCGCCCTCGCCACGGCGGTGGCCTCCGCCGCCACCATCGCCGCGGCCCCGGCCGCCTCGCCCGGCGCCCCCGGCATCGGCGACCCGTACTTCCCCGATCTGGGCAACGGCGGCTTCGACGCCCTGCATTACGACCTCGGCGTCAGCTATCACCCCGGCTCGGGCCGCCTCGACGGCCGTACGACGCTGACCGCCAGAGCCACCCAGAGCCTTTCCGCCTTCGACCTCGACCTGCAGAAGCTGCGGGTCGACTCGGTCCGGGTGAACGGCCGGCGCGCCCACTTCGCCCGGTCCGGCGACGAGATATCGGTGACCCCCGACTTCCCGCTGGCCAAGGGCCGCAAGTTCACCGTCACCGTCGTCTACCACGGCGTCCCCCAGCCGCTCAGCGGCCCGATCGTCTTCGGTTCCGACTACGGCTGGATGAAGACCAAGGACGGCGTCTTCGTCGCCTGCGAGCCGAACGCCGCCTCGACGTGGTTCCCCTCCAGCGACCACCCCAGCGACAAGGCGACGTACGACATCCGCATCGACGCCCCCAAGGGACTGACCGGCGTCTCCAACGGCCGGCTCATCAACTCCGGGGAGGCGCACGGCCGTTCCTATGCCCACTGGCGCGAGCGGCGCCCGATGGCGACGTACCTGGCCACCGCCACCATCGGCAAATTCGACGTCCGTACGGGCACCACCCCCGCCGGCACGCCCATCTACGTCGCCACCGACCCGACCCTGCCCGCCGGCAATGTCGACGTCTACGGCATCACCGCCGAGGCCACCGACTACTGGTCCAAGGTCTTCGGCCCCTACCCCTTCGAGGAGACCGGCGCGATCGTCGACGACATGCCGCAGGCGGGCTTCTCCCTCGAGGTGCAGTCCAAGCCGGTCTACTCCGCCGTACGCAACGAGACCACCATCGTCCACGAGCTGGCCCACCAGTGGTTCGGCGACTCGGTCTCCGTCAAGCAGTGGAAGAACATCTGGCTCAACGAGGGGTTCGCCAGCTACGCGCAGTGGCTGTGGGACGAGCACAAGGGCACCCGGAGCGCCCATGACGCCTTCCTCAAGCAGTACGCCGCCGCCCCCGCGGACGACGGCTTCTGGAAGGTCAAGGTCGGCGACCCGCAGCGGGACACCATGTTCGCGAACGCGGTCTACAAGCGGGGCGCGATGACCCTGCAGGCGCTGCGCGAGCGGATCGGCGACAAGGCGTTCTTCAAGCTGCTCCCGGCCTGGACCTCGGCGCACCGCTACGGCACCGCGGAGACATCCCAGTTCATCGCGCTCGCCGAGAAGATCTCCGGTCAGCAGCTGGACGACCTGTTCCACACCTGGCTTTACACGGACAGCCGCCCGGCGCTGCCCGGGAAGTAGACCGCCACCGGAAGCCGCGGCTCGGCCACCCCGCCCCGCCCGTGCTAGCCGTCGTCCCGCCCGTCGCGGCCGCTGAGCTGCGCGGGCCGCGGCAGATGTACCCCGAAGTACACCGCGCCCATGCGCAGCGCGAACACCACCCCCGCCGAGACCCCCGCGGCGGGGGTGGCTCCCACGCCGAGGTGGTGCAGCGCCAGGTAGCAGCAGGCGCCCGCGAGGGCCGCGATCGCATAGACGTCCTCGCGCAGCAGCAGCGGCGGGAACTCCCCGCACAGCACATCGCGGATGACCTCACCGGCGACCCCGGTCAGTACGGCCAGAATGATCACGGCCAGCGGCGTCACGCCCGCCTCGATGGCCGCCCGTGCCCCGATCACGGTGACCACGGCCAGCCCGACCGCGTCCACGACCAGCAGCGATTTGTGCGGCAGTTGCCAGAACCGCAGATAGATCATGGTGCCGACGCCGACGCAGATGATCAGGGTCAGCAGCACCCAGTCGTGCGTCCAGTACAGCGGATGCCGGTTGAGGATGGTGTCCCGCAGCGTGCCGCCGGAAATCGACGCGGCGAACGCGAGCACCAGGCCGCCGAAGGGGTCCATGTTGGCCCGGTAGGCGGCCAGCACCCCGCTCGCGGCGAAGGCGGCGACGCCGACCAGGTAGAGCACGTGAAGCATGGGGGCATCATCGCAGGCCCGGACCGACCGCCTCCGCTTAGGGCCCGACGCTTGAAATTGACACTACCGGTCGGTAACTAATCCGTGTAGCGTGCCCGGCATGGCAACGGTGACCATTGGTAACAGCGAGTTCGACCGCGATACGGCGGTCACGCGCCGCGCCCCCGGCGTCTACGACGCGCACCTCTCCGCCGGCTGGACGATCATCCAGGCGGTCAACGGCGGCTATCTGCTCGCCCTCATGGGCCGCGCGCTGGGCGACGCCCTCCCGCACCCCGACCCCTTCTCGGTCACCGCCCACTACCTGACGGCCTCCGTCCCGGGCCCCGCCGTCATCCGTACCGAGGTGGTCCGCAGCGGCCGCACGATGTCGACCGGCACCGCGACCCTCGTCCAGTTCGCCGAGGACGGCACCGAGGTGGAGCGGCTGCGGGTACTCGCCGCGTACGGCGACCTGGACGCGCTTCCCGACGACGTCCGTACGACCGCCAAGCCGCCGGCCATCCCCCCGTACGAACACTGCCTGGGCACCGACAGCGCCCCCGGCGGCCGCCCGGCCATCTCCGGCAGCACGGCCATCACCGACCGCCTCGCCCTCCGCCTCGACCCGGCCACCGCCGGCTGGGCCGTCGGCGCGCCCTCCGGCAACGGGGAGATGCGCGCCTGGTTCGGCCTCGCCGACGGCCGCGACCCCGACCCGCTCTCCCTCCTCCTGACCGTCGACGCCCTTCCGCCGACCGCCTTCGAACTGGGCCTGGCGGGCTGGGTCCCCACCGTCGAACTCACCACCCACATCCGTCACCGCCCGGCCCCGGGCCCGCTCCGCGTCGCCATCACCACCCGTAACCTGGCGGGCGGCTTCCTGGAGGAGGACGCCGAGGTCTGGGACAGCGAGGACCGACTGGTCGCCCAGTCACGGCAGTTGGCGCGCACCGTGCTGCACGGCTGACACCCGCGCCCCGCGGGCCGCCGCCTCGTCCTTTTCGCAGGTGGCTCCGGGTGCGCAAGCGAAAAGTGTGACGCAAAAGAGCGCGCGGTGGCGGTGCGGCTCGTGTCAGACTGACCGGCATGGGGGACGTGGCGCTGAAGCTGGAGGACGGGACCGTCGTATGGCTGCGCGCCGAGGGGCCGGCCACCGACGGCGGCTCCGGCGCGGCCGCAGGTCGAACTCCCGCCGCCGAGGGGGAGTTGGAGCTGCCCGACGCGTTCGGCTCCGCCCAGCCGGTCAGCGTGGACGGCCGGATGAGCCGCGCCCTGACCCGGGGCGGTGAGGCGCTGGAGGAGGCCCTGCGCCCGCTCGGCGGCGTCCTCGCCCAGATCCACCGCTCGATCGCCGACGGCAGCCACCGCCCCGACGAGGTCACCGTGGAGTTCGGCGTCACGCTCGGCTCCGATCTGCGCCTGGGCGTCTTCTCCGGGAAGGGCGACGCGAGCTTCAAGGTCAGCGCCAAGTGGAACCTCGGCAGCGGCGCGGGTGAACCCGGCGGGGCCGCACCGTGATCCACGGCGCAGGTCCGGACACCCCGCTCCAGCTGTCCTTCGCCTCCGTACGGCACGGCGAGAGCGCCGTCGGCGCGGGCGTGCTGGTCGCCGAGCGGCTCGTCCTGACCTGCGCCCATGTCGTCAACAGCGCGCTGGGCAGGGGGCGGTTCACCCAGGACACCCCCGGGCACGGCGATACGGTCACGCTCCGGCTGCCCCATGTCGCACCGGCCCGTGACCTGACGGCCCGGGTCGTACGGGAGATGTGGGTGCCGCCGCGGGCCAGGGCGGGCGGGCGCGAGCCGGTCGAGCCGGGACGGCTGCCCTACCACGGCGACCTCGCCGTACTGGAGCTGACGGACGCCCCGCCCGAGGGCGCCGAGCCCGCGCCGTTCCTGCAGCACAACTACGCGGGCGAGGTCGTCGCCTTATGGGCCAGCGGCAATCCGCTGCCCACCGTCCGCGCCGTGCCCCGGGTCTCCGCGCCGCCGTGGATCGCGCTGGATGTGCTCGGCGGCGCCCAGGTCACCGAGGGCTTCAGCGGGGGGCCGCTGTGGGACCGCGAGCGGCAGGCCGTGGTCGGTCTGGTCGCGGCCGTGCACCGCGCCCCCGAGACGGCCGCCGCCGGGGCGCAGCCGACGACGATGTACGCCATCAGCGTCCCCGCCATCGAGTCCGAACTCCCCACCCTGCCGCCCTCGTCGGTGCCCACCGCCCGGCGCGGCGTGCAGCAGCTGCTCACCGCGCTGGAACGCGTACTGCAGGGCCGCGAGGCCGTCCTGGCCTGTGAGGAACGGCTCGCCGCCCGGCTCGGCCGGCCCTCGGCGGGCCCGGCGGCCGACCTGGACCGGCTCGTCGGCCTGGCGGCGAGCGTCCGCCGCGGCCTGCCCGAACTCCTCGATCTCGTACGGGACTACGAGCCGTCCCTGGCCGCCGCCCCCTACGACCGGCCCGGCCGCTACGGCGCCCGCGAGGACTGGGAGCGGCTGCGCCGCGCCGCACGGACGGTCCGCCCCGGCGAGTACCTGACCACCCGCCAGCGCCGCGACCTCTCAGGCCTGCTGGCCCACTGCACCCGCACCGACCCTCGCACCCTCCTGGAACGCGTCCTGCCGCACGCCCCGGAGCTGCCCGCCGTCACGGGCCTGGCCGACGCCATGGACGCACTGGAGGGCTTCGGCTCCGCCACCGGCGGGCCCGTGCCGCCGCTGCTGCAGGGGGTGGTCCGGATCAGCGTCGAGGAAGGCGCGGCCGGTCCCTATCCCGCCGAGGACCTGGACGCCTGGGTCGAGCGGGTGGCCGCCCGGTCGGGGGTGGACGAGGCGGCGGTCAGCCAGTTCCGCGCCGATGTCGAGGCCGCCGCCGTCCCGGCCCGTCCCCCCGCCCCCGGCATCCCGGCCGCCGGCTTCCCGGCCGCCGGCCTCCCGGTCCCCGCCGCCGTCGCCCCGCGCGTTCAGGTGGAGCTGCTGCCCACGCCCTCCGGCCGCCGTTTCACGTACCAGATCTGGACCTTCGCCGACGGCCAGTCGCACCGGCTCGCGCTGGTGCGGGACGCGGAGGCGGGCAGCGAGCAGGTGGTCGACGACATCCGCCGGGTGCTGCGCACCGAGGTGCGCGAGGACCCGGAGACCGCCCTCGTCGAGTACTTCCTGCCGTCCGCCTGGCTCGGCCTGGACGTCGACTCCTGGGAGGGGCCCGACAGCGACGAGGACGGGCCGTTCGCGCCCGGCATCACCCGTCGCGTGGTGGTGCGCACGACCGAACGCTCCCGGGAGAGCTACGCCGGCTGGAAACAGCGCACCGCCGCCCTGCCGCACGCCAAGCGGCTGGTTCTCGACGACCGGCACACCGACCGCAAGGTCGCCCGCGCCCAGCTCGAAGTCCACCGCGACGCAGGGACGGTGATCGTGTGCTGCGCCCCGCACCACCACGGCGCTCTGCTGCGGCAGTGCGTCCAGGCGGGCGTGCACACCGTGCTGTGGCACCGCGCGGAACACGGCGAGCACATCGCCCAGGACCTGCTGGCCCTGATGGAGGGTACGGACCACACCCAGGTGCCCGAGGTGGTACGCCTGGAACGGGCCAAGGCGATGGCCGAGCCCGAGAGCGCCGGCCACCACGGCCGCAGACTGTCCCTGCTGTACGACGCGCCGGACCACCGGCCCCCGCAACTGGCCCCCGACGCCTGGGTGTTGACGCAGCCGTGAACGTCCATGAATGCCTATGAACACCCAAGAACGCCTGAGTGTGGACGCAGCAGCCATGAACGAGGAGAACGCGCGGTGACCGGACAGAACGCAACGGGCGCATACGACGACCCGGGGGCGCAGCCGGAGGACTGGTGGGTCTTCCGCGGCCCTTCGGACCTGCCTGCCCCACCGCCCTGGCGCGGCTTTCCGGCCACCCGCGGCACGGCGCCCCGCGCCCCGTATCTCCTGGAGCGCAACGAGATCTCCGTCATCAACGCCGCCCTGCATCTGCACCGCCCCCTGCTGGTCACCGGCCGCCCCGGCGCCGGCAAGAGCTCGCTGGCCCGCGCCGTCGCCGAGGAACTGGACCTGGGGGACGTCCTGCGCTGGTCGGTCAACAGCCGCTCCACCCTTCAGGACGCGCTCTACCGCTACGACGCCGTGGGCCGGCTCCGTGAGGCCTCGCTGCGCCGCGAGCGCGACACGCCCCGTGGCTCCGCCCGCCGCCCCAGGGCCCGGCGCGCCGCCACGGCCGGCGACATCGGCCAGTATCTGCGCCTCGGCCCGCTCGGCAGCGCCCTGGCGGCCGACCGCCCCCGCGTCCTGCTCGTCGACGAACTCGACAAGGCCGATATCGACCTGCCCAATGACCTGCTGGTCGTGCTGGAGGAGGGCGAGTTCGAGATCCCGGAGCTGGCCCGGCTGCCCGAACACCAGCAGGAGGTACAGGTCCTGCTGAGCGGAAGCCGCGAGCGGGTCACGGTCCACCGCGGTGTGGTCCGCTGCGCCCACTTCCCGATCGTCATCATGACCAGCAACGGCGAACGCGACTTCCCGCCCGCCTTCATGCGCCGCTGCGTACGGCTCGACCTGCCGGAACCGACCGGCGACCGGCTGCGGAAGATCATCGAGCACAACCTCGGAGAGCGGGCCGCGGCCGCCGCCGAGGACCTCATCGAGGTCTTCCACCAGCGCGCCAAGACCCAGACCCTGGCCACCGACCAGCTGCTGGCCGCCGTCCATCTGCGCATCAGCGGCGCCGACCTCACCAAGGAAGAGCTCCTCGCCGCCGTGCTGCACCGCCTCGACGAGCCCATGTCGCCATGATCGACCGACTGCGACAGACGATGTCGGCCGCCGGCTACGACCTCGGGGCCACCGAACTCCTCGATGTGCTGTGGCTGACGCGGGTGATGGAGGGGCGCGGGGCGCCGCAGGCGACGGGGGAGCCGGGGGAGAGCGTGGAAGCGCTGGGAGCCGGTGCGGACCGGCGCGAGGGGGAGCGGGCCGGGCACGGCGAGGCGGCCGACGCATCCGCCGAGCGGTCCGGCCGGGCGCCGGGTGAGTCCGGTGAGCCCGACGCGTCCGGTGAGGCCGCCGCGTCGTCCGCCGAGCCGTCGCCGGCCGAGCCCGTGGACCCGGCCGAGCCCGCAGATCCCACCGAGCCCGCCGATCCCACCGGCCCCGCAGATCCCGGCGACCCCACCGACCCCACCGACCCCGTAACGCCCGTCGGTCCGCCCCGTCGTGCGCTGTACGCCATGGGGAGCCAGGGTGGCGAGACCGGTGCGGACCGGGCCCGCACCGCCCGGGTCCCCGGTGGGCGCGCACTGCCCGACGCCCAGCAGCTGGGCCGCGCGCTGCGCCCGCTGCGCAGGTCCCGGGACCACCCGCACCGCACGGTCACCGACATCGAGGCCACCGTCCGGCTCGCCGCCGAGACCGGCTTCCTCGATGTCGTCTCCCGCCCGGACCAGGAACGGCGCTGGTCGGCCGTGCTGCTGGTGGACTGCTCCCCGTCCATGCAGGTATGGGGCTCGCTGGCCACCGAGCTGCGCGCGCTCCTCACCCGGAGCACGGTGTTCCGCTCCGTCGAGGTCCATCCGATCGACCCTCAGGACGCGGCCGGCCCCCTGCGGAGCCGGCGGGCGGCGCGCGCCACCGTGACCTTCCTCCTCACCGACGGTACGAGCCCCGGCTGGCGCAGCCCGCAGGCCGTGAGGGCCCTGGCCGCCTGGGGCCGCGGCGGCCCGGTGGCTGTGCTGAACCCGCTGCCCCGCCGGCTGTGGCGCGGCACCGCCCTGGATGCGCGGCCCCGGCTGCTTGCCGCCCCGGGCGAGTTCGACCCGGTGGGACGCCTCATCGTCTGCGACGGCCTGAGCGGCGAGCGCGACCCGGACGCGGACGGCCTGCTCGCCCTGCCCGTACTGCATCCCACCGTCTCCGCACTGGAACAGTGGGCCGGACTGCTCACCCGCCCCGGCGTCCCGCACCTGATCGAAACGGCGCTGCTGGACGAGGCGCCGCTGCATGCCCCGCCGCCCCGGCCGCACGGCACCGCCGAGGAGCTGCTGGCCCACTTCCGGGGCGCCTTCTCGCCCGAGGCCTACCGCCTGGCCGTCCGCCTCTCCGCGATCCGGCCCCTGACCACACCCCTGATGCAGCTGGTGCGCGCCGCCACGATGCGCGACGCCGGTCCCACCCATGTCGCGGAGATCCTGCTCGGCGGCCTGCTCGAACGCTCCGACCAGGCCCGCGACGCGGCCGCCGCGCAGGCCCTGGACCGTGCCCTGGGCCCGCCGCCGCCGGGCCAACTGGTCCAGCCCGTATACGACTTCCGCCCCGGCGTGCGCGAGCTGCTGTTCAGCGGCCTCGGCGCCGAGCAGGCCGTGGAGGTCGTCGAGGCGGTCGGCCGCTCCCTGGAGCCGTACATGGGGCGGCTGCCCGACTTCCCCGTCCTGATGGGCGACGAGGAGGGCGAGCTGCGGCTGCATGCCTCGGCGCGGGCGTTCGCCGTGCTGGCCAGTCCGGTGCTGGAGCGGATGGGGGGTGCGCCGCCCGAGCAGTTCCACGGTGCGGTGCCGCACCAGCGCCGCCCCGCGCTCCCGCCGCCGCTGCGCTTCGGGGTGCTCGGGCCGGTGCGCGCCTGGCGGGGACGGACGGCGGTCGCGTGGGGCGGCCCGGAGGAGCAGGCGCTGCTCGCGGCCCTCCTGCTGCGCCCCGGGCACGCCGCCACGACGAGCGCATTGGTGGCCGACCTGTGGGGGGATGCGCCGCCGCGGGACGCCGTCGCCTCGCTGTATGCGTACGCCTCGCGGCTGGGCCGGGCGCTCGGCCCGGAGGTCCTGGTCAGCGAGCGGGACGGCGGGCACGCGCTCCGCGGCCCCGACGGCGGCGCACCCGTCCTCGACCTCGATCTCGACCGGGCCGAGCGGCTGGCGGCCCGCGCCAGAGACACCGACGATCCCGCCGAGGCCCGTCAACTGTGCGATGCGGCGCTGGAGTTGTGGGACGGCGAAGCGCTCACCGGAGCGCCGGGGCCGTGCGCCGCGGCGCACCGCAGGCGGCTGGAGCGGTGGCGCCGCGACCTCATGAACGGGGTCTGCCGTCCCTTGTCGCAGGACCTTGGGCCCGAGGCGGCGTCCGCCGCCCTGCCCGCCGTCCCCGAGTATTTCTTCGGCCGCACACAGGAGATCTCCCGGCTGGTGGCGGGGCTGACGCGGACGGACGGCCCGGCGCCCTGCTGGGCGGTCCACGGACCGGCCGGCGCCGGCAAGACGGCGCTCGCGGTGCGGGTCGCGCACGAGGTGGCGGAACACTTCCCGGACGGGCAGCTGTTCGTGGACCTGGGTGAGGGCGACCGCGACCGTGCCGCGCACTACCGCTCGCTGCTCGCCGAACGCCGCGTCCTGCTCGTACTGGACGACCTCCCCGACGACGAGGAGACGCAGACCGCCCTCCTCCCGGACGCGGGGACCTGGGCCGGCGCCGTACTCCTCACCGGCCGCCGCCGCCCCCGGCTCGACGCGCTCAGCGGCAGCATCTCGCTGACGGGGCCGACGGCCGCCGAAGCGCATGCGGCCCTGCCCGAGCACCTGCTGCTCCGGTGGTTCGACGACCGGCTCACCGTGCCCGCACGGCGCGCCTTCTGTCTCCTGGCCGTCCCGGAGGCCGCCGAGCTGTCGCTGCCGGCCGCGGCCGCGCTGCTCGACACGACGGCGGACCGGGCCCGCGCCCGGCTGGCCGAGCTGCTGGCGATCGGCGCCCTGCGCGAGACGGCCCGCGGCCGCTACCGCTACCTCGGCGACCTGCGCTCCTTCGCCCGCGCCATCGCCGACCGCGAGCTGCCCACGGCGCGCCGCGACGAAGTACTGTCCGGCCTGCTGACCTGCTACCTGGACATGGGCCGGCAGCTGCACGAAAGCCGGTACCCGGGGGAGCGGTGGCTGACCGACCTCACCCGCGCCGCCCCCTCCTCGTCCGCCCCGGCCCTCCCGAAGGCGAAGGACACCACCCGCGCCCTGGCCGCCTGGGCCGACGAGACACCACACCTCCTCGCGTTCCTGCGCGGGCTGGTGGTCCGGACACCACGGCTCGTCCGGCCCGCCGCCGACCTCCTCCTGCTGGCCCAGGTGACGGCGGACTCCGGGGCGGTCTCCGCCGCGTTCGAAACGGCCGCGCGGACGGTGGCGGCGCAGGCGGCGACGGCGGGCGACGACCGGGCGGAAGGCCGGGCACGGGCCGCACTCGCCGATGCGTACATCACGCTGGGCAAGTTCGCCGAGGCCGAGCCCGAAGCGCGGCGGGCGGAGCACCTGGCAGGCCGTTGCGGCGATCCCGTGACGCGCTTCCGGGCACCCTGCGCACGCGGGATCATCGCCCTCCACCAGGGGCGGCACGACGCGGCCGAACGGCACCTCACCGCGGCCTGGGAGCACTGCCGCGACCGCGACGACCAGCTGGGTGAGGCCGTCGCGCTCGCCGCGCTGGCCAGGCTCTGGGCGGCGGCCGGCAACAGCGGCGACGCCGTCCTGTTCGCCGAGCGCAGCGTGGGCGTCTTCGACCGGACGGGCTCCCCGCGCCTGGCACACGGCCTGTACGCCCTGTCCGAGGCGCTGTCGGCGGCCGGCCGGCACACCGACGCGCTCCGCGCGCTGTTCCAGGCGCTGCCGCTCTTCGAGGAGGACCGGCAGCACCTCTGGGCGGGCCGCACCCGCTGCCGTACGGCCGAGGCGACGGCCGCCCTGATCCGGCCCGGCGAAGCCACGTCCGCCGCACAGGACGCGGCGAAGCGGCTGCTGGTGCCGGGCGGCGAGCGGTGGCGGGCCGATGCGCTGGCCGTACTGGGGCATGCCGAGACCGCCCTGGGCCGCAAGCAGGGTGCCCAGGCGCACTGGCGCGAGGCGCTGGCCGTGTACGAGGCGTTCGGCGCCCCGGAGGCCGAGGGCGTGCGGGCGCAGCTGCGGGACAAGCCCGGGACGCCGACGGCCGGTTCGGGTGCGCGCCGGCCGGGGGTGTCCCGTACGGCGGACGCCGCGGCCACCGGCACGGTCCTGCGCGACCTGACGGCGGCCGTCGGCGTCCTGCGCGACCGGCTCGGGCTCGCGGCCGACAGCCGGCACCGGGGCACCCCGGAATCCCCGGAATCCCCGGAATCCCCGGAATCCCTGGAATCCCTTGAGGCCGAACTCGCCGACCGGGTGGCCGACTTCGCGCGCACCGGCCGGCCGCCGCACGCCGACCTCACCCGCCTGCGCGCTTCCCTGGAGACGGTGACCTCGCACGACGCCCTGACGCGGTCGACGCCCGACGTCCTCGAAGCGGCCGATACGGTCGGCCGCCTGACCCGCCGCCTCGCCCCCTGACCGCTCCCCGGCCGCTCACCGGCCCGCCCCCGCAAACCCCGCCAGCACCGCCGTGAGCTCCGCGGGCGCATCCTCCTGCACCAGATGCCCCGCGCCCTCGATGACCTGGAGCCGCGCACCCGGAATACGGGAGACCAGTTCATGCCCCTTGCCGACCGGAATCCAGGTGTCCTGCGCTCCCCAGCACACCAGCACCGGCACCTCGATCTCCCCGTACCGCCCCTGCACCTCATCCGTGAACCGCTGGTCGTTCTGCTCGATCTGCCGGTAGAAGGCCGGCTGTCCCTCCGCCGTGCACCAGGGCTCGACCAGCCGCTCCAGCACGGCCGGATGCAGCCCCTGATGGCTCGCCGACGCGACATACTCCCTGACCATCGCCCGGTGCAGCGCCGGCGGCAGCTGTCCGAAGACCTCGGCATGCGCGCCCAGCAGCCGGTACGTGGGAGATCCCCACGGCGCCAGCGCCACCGGGTCGACCAGCGCCAGCCGTTCGTACCGCGCGCCGTGCAGCAGATGCGCCCGCAGCGCGACACATCCCCCGAAGTCGTGCGCCACCACAGCCGGCCGGGACCCTTCCCCCGTCAGCTCCCAGTGCGCGAGCAGCTCCCCGAACACCCGGGCCTGCGCACCGAGCGACACATCCTGTCCGGCCCGCTTCCTCGACGCCCCGTAGCCCGGCATGTCCCACACGAACACCCGGTGCCGTACGGCCAGGGCACGCGCCACACCCCGCCACACATACGACGAGAACGGCGTGCCGTGCAGCAGGACCACCGGCGGTGCTCCTACGTGCTTCGCGCCGAGGACGGCCCATCGCACCTCGTCGCCCGACGAGGTGCGGAACGTACGGTCCAGAAGCCAAGGGTCCAGAAGCCAGCGTGTCATGAGTCTCAGGCTAGACACTCCTTACTGAGGCGTCCATGGGGACACGGGCACGTAACCGGAAGCGGCGCCTCGAGCGCGGCGCCCCCGCGCGCCCGACATGCGCCCCCAACCCACCGACACGCCTCCTCGTAGAATCGTGCGCACCATGGTTTACCTCGACCACGCCGCCACCACTCCGATGCTCCCGGAGGCGGTGCAGGCGATGACCGCCCAGCTGACCGTCACCGGCAACGCGTCCTCCCTGCATGCCGCCGGCCGGCGCGCTCGACGCACCGTTGAGGAGGCGCGCGAATCCCTCGCCGCCTCGCTCGGCGCGCGCCCGAGCGAAGTCGTCTTCACGGGGGGCGGCACGGAGGCCGACAACCTCGCGGTCAAGGGCCTGTACTGGTCCCGCCGGGCGGCCGACCCGGCCCGTACCCGCGTCCTGGCCAGCCCCGTCGAGCACCACGCCGTCTTGGACGCGGTGGAATGGCTCGCCGAGCACGAGGGCGCCCGCGTCGACTGGCTGCCGGTCGACACCTACGGCCGGGTGCACCCCGACGCGCTGCGCGAGGCCATCGCCCGCAACCCCGCCGACGTCGCACTCGCCACCGTCATGTGGGCCAACAACGAGATCGGCACCGTCCAGCCGGTCCATGAACTCGCCCAGGTGGCCGCGGAGTTCGCCGTTCCCCTGCACGCCGACGCGGTGCAGGCCTTCGGCCAGCTGGACGTCGACTTCGCCGCCTCCGGGCTCGCCGCCATGACCGTCTCCGGCCACAAGATCGGCGGCCCGTACGGCATCGGCGCGCTGCTCCTGGGCCGCGCATACGCCCCCGTGCCCGTGCTGCACGGCGGCGGGCAGGAGCGCCACGTCCGCTCCGGCACCCTCGACACCCCCGCCATCGCCGCCTTCGCCGCGGCCGGCCGGCATGCCGCCGCGCACCGCGAGGAGTTCGCCCGCGACATCGGTGCCCTCCGCGACGATCTGATCAAGGCCGTACGCGCCGCCGCCCCCGACGCCGTCCTCGGCGGCGACCCGGACCCCGCGGGCCGGCTGCCCGCCAACGCCCACTTCTCCTTCCCCGGCTGCGAGGGCGACTCCCTCCTCCTGCTGCTGGACGCCCAGGGCATCGAGTGCTCCACGGGCTCCGCCTGCACCGCCGGCGTCGCCCAGCCCAGCCACGTCCTGCTGGCCACCGGCATGTCCCCGGACCTCGCCCGCGGCACCCTGCGCTTCTCGCTCGGCCACACCTCCACGGCGGAGGACGTGGCGGCCGTGGCGGAGGCCATCGGCCCCGTGGTCGAACGCGCCCGCAGCGCCGGCCTGAGCTAGGGCCTGTCGGGTGGCCGTGGTGGGGCCCGGGTCAGGCGCTGCCGCCGGGCGCGGGCGCGGGGACGGCTAGGCCGGCACCCGTCCCCCGCCCCGCCGCGCACCGTCCTGCTCGCCACCGTCCCGTCCCGTACCGGCCCGCCGCGCACCGGCCCGCGCCGCCGCCTCCCGCTTTCGCAGCTCGGCCCGTACCAGCGCCAGATACCGGTCCCAGTCCCAGTGCGGCCCCGGATCCGTGTGATCCGTCCCCGGCACCTCCACATGCCCGACTATGTGCTCCCGGTCGGCCGGGAAGCCGTAGCGATGGCATATCCCGGCCGTCAGCCGCGCCGATGACGCATACATGGCATCCGTGAACGACTCCGGCCGGTCCACGAACCCCTCGTGCTCGATGCCGACGCTCCGCTCGTTGTAGCCCCGGTTTCCCGCGTGAAACGCCACATCCAGCTCGCGGACCAGCTGCGCCACATGCCCGTCCTTGCGTATGACGTAGTGGGCCGCGGCCTCGTGCTCCGGGTCCTGGAAGACGCTCAGCGCGGTCGCGAAACTCCCCTGGACCACATGAACCACCACCCGGTCGATCTCGTAATCCGCCGGCCGGTCCGCCCGCCGATAGTTCTCCGGGGATGCCTCGACCCACTGCGCCCCCCGATAGTCGACGGCCCCCGGCTTCCGTGGCTTCTCATTCCCCGGCAGCCGCCACCACCAGTGACTCAGCTCACCCGTCGCCCCCAATGCCGCCACTCCGGCGGCCACCACGCCCGCACCCCCGACCCACAACAACCGCCGCCGCGCCATGCCGCGAGGCTCCCCGTCCCCGCTGCCGCCGCTGTCCCCGCCGTGTCCGCTGTCCCCGTTTTTCCCCACGCCCCGCATAACGCTTTCCCGGCCGCCGACAGTTCCGCTTACTCTGGACTGGCTATGACTGATGACGCCCCCCACCGCCTCCGCGTACTCGCTGCCATGTCCGGTGGTGTCGACTCCGCCGTCGCCGCCGCCCGCGCCGCCGAGGCCGGCCATGACGTGACCGGCGTGCATCTCGCGCTCTCCGAGAACCCGAAGTCGTTCCGTACGGGCGCCCGCGGCTGCTGCACGATCGAGGACTCGCACGACGCCCGCCGCGCCGCCGACGTCATCGGCATCCCCTTCTACGTCTGGGACCTGGCCGAGCGCTTCCGCGAGGATGTCGTCGACGACTTCATCGCCGAGTACGAGGCCGGGCGCACCCCGAACCCCTGCCTGCGCTGCAACGAAAAGATCAAGTTCGCCGCGCTGCTGGACAAGGCCCTGGCCCTCGGCTTCGACGCCGTCTGCACCGGCCACTACGCCACGGTGGTGAACAACCCCGACGGCAGTCGCGAACTCCACCGCGCCTCCGACATGGCCAAGGACCAGTCCTATGTCCTCGGCGTGCTCGACGACCGCCAGCTGGCGCACGCCATGTTCCCGCTCGGTGACACCCTCACCACCAAGGCCGAAATCCGCGAAGAGGCCGCCCGCCGCGGCCTGTTCGTCGCCAAGAAGCCCGACAGCCACGACATCTGCTTCATCGCCGACGGCGACACCCAGGGCTTCCTCGCCAAGCGCCTGGGCGCGGCCGAGGGCGACATCGTCGACGAGTCCGGCACGGTCCTGGGCTCCCACGAGGGCGCTTACGGCTTCACCATCGGCCAGCGCAAGGGCCTGCGCATCGGCCACCCGGCCCCCGACGGCAAGCCGCGCTACGTCCTGGACATCTCCCCGGTCGACAACAAGGTGACGGTCGGCCCCGCCGAATCCCTCGACGTCACCGCCCTCACCGCCATCCGCCCCCGCTGGTGCGGCCGCCCCCCGACAGCCGGCCCCGCCACCTACACCGCCCAGCTCCGCGCCCACGGCGGCGAAACCGAGGTCACGGCGGATCTGGTGGACGGCACCGAGCTCCGCGTCACCTTCACGGAGCCGGTACGGGGCGTGGCCCCCGGCCAGGCGATCGTCCTCTACGACGACACCAGGGTGGTCGGCTCGGCGACGATCGCCACGACGGAGCGACGGGTGCGGGCGGGGGCGTAGTCAGGGCGTCCATGCCGCGTGCTCCCAGAGGTTGACGACGGTGGCGCCGGTACGCGCGAAGTGCTTGGCTTTCCGGGTGGCCACGGTGACGGCCGGGGCCGGCGGGGCGATCTCCCGCTCGGAGAGGAGCAGACGGCTGTCGCGCTGGGGGAGACGGGCGAGGAGGTCGGCGGCAGGGGGTGCGGGCGCTGAAGGTGGCTCGTTGGCGGGCTGCGGCTGCGGCTGCGGCTGCGGCTGCGGTTCGGGCACGGGTGCGGGTTCGTTGGCGGGCTCCGGCTCAGGCGCTGCCCTCGGCAGGACGTGCGCGACGGCCCCCGGCAGGTCGTACGCGAAGGCCCGGGTGATGATCCGGCCGTGACCGTCCCTGCTTCCTGGTCACCGACGGTGAGGGCGGGCCGGTATCCGAACTGGCCGACAGTATCGAGGAGAGGCAACTCGACATCGGGGCGAAGCTGTTGCGCTACGCGCGGGCGATGCGTGCCGATCCGGAGGTGCCCGACCGCGAGTTCCGCTCTCTCTCGCGACGGCTCGCCGAGGCGCGCGCTGGGGGACGCGCTGCGTATCGCGCGATCTGACAAATGTCATGGGTAACTCAGGACGGTCGCGACTGTTGCCGGGCGGAGCCATGGACGAAGCTGAAGGTGTCAGAGGGAAGCCGAAGCAGCCGTTCACAGTCCAACTCGGGGGAGTCCGCAGTGAGCCAGAGCCAGAGCCAGAGCCAGAGCCAGAGCCAGAGTCACGAACAGGGGCAGAGTCCGAGCCCGGCCGTCGCCGACGGCAAGCCGCGCAACCCGTTGCTGGAGAGCCTCACGCCGCTGCTCGTGGACGCCGGGATTCCGGTGGCCTCCTATTACGTTCTCAGCGACGGCTTCGGGCTGAGCACGATGGCCGCGCTGGGCTGGAGCAGTGTGGTGCCGGCGCTGCGTACGGTGTGGGGGCTGGTCAGGAGCCGGGGCGTCAACGGCCTCGCGCTGCTGATGCTGATCGTGAACGTCGTGGGGCTGGCGATGAGCGCGGTGGCCGGGGATCCCCGGCTGATGCTGGCGAAAGACAGTGCCGTGAGCAGCGTCATCGGGATAGCGATCCTGCTTTCCGTACGGATGCAGCGGCCGCTGATGACCGCGGGACTCAAGCCGTGGGTGACAAAGGGGAGCGCGGCCGGTAACGCCGCATGGGACCGGCTGATGGCGGGCTCCGCGTCGTTCCGGCGGGCCGAGCGGAGGTTCTCGGCGATATGGGGGAGCGCGCTGCTGACCGAGTGCGTGCTCAAGGTCATCGGCGCGTACACGCTGCCGGTGGACACGATGGTCTGGCTCGGGACGGTGCTCACCGTGGTGGCCATCCTGGTGGCGATGCTTGCCGCGGGGGGAAGCTCCGCCGATCCGATGGAGAAGATGGTCAAGGCCGAGGTCGAGGCCGAGGTCGAGCGGGCGGGTGGCAACGCCAACGCCCATGCCACTGCCGACACATCTCACGGCCAGGCGGGGTCGGTTGCGCCTGCTGCCGAGGTGACGGCCGGGTCCGGAAGCTGACGCGGACTCGCTCAACCGGCGCGACCGAGGCCGCGGCGGCGGCCGTGGTGGGCCGTCCATGGCCTCGGTGGCCACGCTGCGCACCTGGATGAGGTGGCCGGTGACTGTGGTGGCGGTGTGCTGGGCGGCCGTACGCAGGTCTCCCGGTCACGGGGAGGGTCATTCCGCGGTGGTGGGGAAGTCGCCGAGGGGGGCGGTGAGAAGGTCGAAGACGTGTGCCGCCTCGGGGGCCACGGTGGCCGCGATCCGGTCGTTGGGTTGCCCGGCGAGCGTGAGTTCCTGGATGCGCTGGAACAGCAGGCGGTGGGCGGCGGCGAGGAGGGCCGCGGCGGCTCGGGGGGCGATGGCCGGGGCTGCGGGGGGAGCGGCGTCGGTGAGTGCCGCGGCGAGGGCTTCTTCTCGTTGGTCGTGGAGGTCGCGGACGCGGGCGGTGAGGGTGGGGCTGTCGGCGATCATGCGGGCGAAGTCGGGGCCGGCGAAGCCCGCGACGGGGTTGCGCTCCTCAAGAGCGGTGTTGAACTCCCGCCGCAGCGCGGCGAGCGCCGACTCGCCGTCGGCCCGATCGGTGACGGCGCGGGCCAGGCTCGCGGTGAACTCCTCGTGGTGGTCGAGGGCCAGATCCTCCTTGCGCGGGAAGTAGTTGGTGACCGTCTTCTTGGCGACGCGGGCCGCCGTGGCGATCTCGGAGATGGTCGTCTGCTCGAAGCCCCGCTCGATGAAGAGCCGGGTGGCGTGGTCGGAGATCAGCCGCCTGGTCTCCTGCTTCTTGGACTCGCGGAGTCCCAACGTGTCGATACCCATGAGGAAATCTTACACTCGTAGCAAAATTACCCTTGACGCATTCCATGCTCCGCTCGTAAAGTTACGTCCGTCGCAAAATTCGCCTGACGGAAAGTTGCGACGTATGCGAAAGCCCGCCGCCGACAAGCTTGCCGCCGCCCAGGGCCCTGGCCCGGCCCCGACCGCCCGGCGTCCGGTCCGGGACCTGCCCCGCACCAGCCGCACGGCAGCCATCCGCACCCAGTACCACGCGCCGCGCCGCACCTGCTGACAGCCGATCAGCCTGACAGCCGACCAGCCCGTACGTCCCCCGCACACCTGCCGAAGGGTCGCCGTGAACGTCTCTGCCTCCACCCTTTCCCTGACCGTCGCCGACGTGGACGCCTCCCGCGACTTCCTCACCACCCACCTCGGCTACCAGGTGGCCATGGCCGACGACGGCTTCGCTTCCCTGACCCGCGACGACGCCGCCGTCGACATCGTTCTGCTCCGCCGGGGCATCGAGGTCCTCCCGGCCGAGCAGCGTGATCAGCAGGCGGCCGGGCTGATCCTGGCGCTGACGGTCACCGACCTGGAAGCGGAGGAGGCGCGCCTGCGAGGTGAAGGTGCTCCCATCACCATGCCCCTGCGCGAGGAGCCCTGGGGCGAGCGCCTCTTCCAGATGACCGACCCCAACGGAGTCGTCATCCAGCTCGTCGAATGGGCCACCCCCACCCGCCCCACGGAAGACGGGGCACCGCCCTGCAGCTGATCGCCCCTTCGCCCGAGAACGTCACCGCCTCCCCAACGCGACCATGCCCGCCCTCGCCGCCACCGGCCCCGAACACGCCGTCAGCCGCGAACAGGTCGGGACGGTCACCGAAGGCACCCTGGAAATCACCTGCGACGGCCGCAGCGAGAAGGCCTCGGCCGGCCAGACCGTGATCCTCCCGCCGGACCCGGTCCGCCGGGTCCACGCCCCCAGGCGGCCCGGGCACACGTCGCGATGCGCTGCGACGGCCCGGCCCGGCCGGGCGGATGGACTCCGCCAGGCCGGACCCACAGGCACTGACGCGCGGGCCGGAAGGGCCCACCGCCTCAGGCTGCGAAGCCGCCGTCCACGGCGATGGTGGCGCCGGTGATGTACCGGCCGTCCGCTCCCACGAGGTGGGCCACCGTCGCCGCGACGTCGGAGGGCTGCCCGAAGGCGCCGAGCGCCGTCAGTTCCGCCTGCGCGGAGCCGGCGGGGCCGTCGGCGGGGTTCATCTCGGTGTCGGTCGGGCCCGGGTTGACCAGGTTGGAGGTGATGCCGCGCGGGCCCAGTTCACGGGCGAGCGCCTTGGTCAGGCCGATCAGCGCCGCCTTGCTGGTCGCGTAGAGACTGCCGCCCGGGAACGCCACCCGCTCGGCTATGCAGCTGCCGATGGTGACGATCCGTCCACCACTGCCCATGTGCCCGGCGGCCGCCTGCGCCGCCAGGAAAGAACCCCGGACATTGACGTCCAGGACCTGGCCGACGTCCGCGAGCGACAGCTCACCGATCGGCCCCAGCACGCCGGCTCCCGCGTTGTTGACCAGGATGTCGAGCCTGCCGAACCGGGCCACCACTCCATCGACGGCGGCCCGCACCTGCGCCGGATCGCCGCTGTCGGCCCGGACGGCCCAGGCCCGGCGGCCCATCGCCTCGATCTTCCCCGCCACGGCCTCTGCACGCTCCGCGTCCTGCCGGTAGGTGACGACGACATCGGCACCGTCCTCGGCCAGCCGCAGCGCCACAGCCGCCCCGATTCCCCGGCTGCCGCCGGTCACCAGTGCCACCCTGCCGTCGAGCTTCTCCGTCATGCCGGTCCAACTCCTCTTCATGTTCCGAGACATGAATCGATCATCGAGCGGTACGAGCGAGGAGACCGGCGGAATCGCGACCTCGTATTCCGGCTGGTCACGCGGTTGCGGCGGCGGCCCGGTGACGCCCGACGGGCGACCGTGGGCGGCGGGCGGACCGCATCACGACCGCCCCGAGACCACTCGTCCACGACCACTCGTCCACAACCACTCGTCCACGACTACTCGTGCACAACGGGGCGATCGGTGGACGGGGTGAGGGGTCCGGCCGGGGGCGTTGCGCGGCGCCGTAGTCCCTGGGCCGTGCCGGCGAGGGTGAGTGCCGCCGCCGTCAGCAGGGCGCTGATCCAGAGAGGGGCGCGGTAGCCGAGTCCGGCGGTGAGCGGGAGGCCGCCCAGCCAGGGGCCTACTGCGCCGCCCACGTTGAACGCGGCGGTAGCGAATCCGCCGGCCAGGGTCGGCGCCTCTGTCGCCACGTACAGGACCTGGGAGATCAGCGTGGAGCCGACGGCGAAGGAGAGGGCGCCCTGGACGAGGAGGAGCACGGTCGTCGCCGTCGGGATCGTGGCCGTAAGGGCGAAGACGGTCCAGCCGATCAGCAGGGCCACTCCGCCGGCCACCAGGAGGGGGACGGGCCGCGCGTCGGCGAAGCGGCCGCTGACGGTGACGCCGATGAACGAACCGAGGCCGAAGAGCGCCAGCAGGGCGGGCACCCAGGCCGGGGGCAGTCCGGTGACGGTGGTGATCAGTGGGGCGAGGTAGGTGTAAGCGCAAAAGGTGGCGCCGTTGACCAGGGCACCGAGGAGCAGGGTGACGAGGAGACGCGGGTTGCGCAGGGAGCGCAGTTCCGCGCGGGCGCTCGTGGTGGAGGCGGCGGGGGAGGCAGGCGCGGAGGTGGAGGAGGGTGAGCCGTCGGCCGGTACGGAGCAAACGATCGCGACGACGGCCGGTACGGAGACCAGGGCTACTGCCCAGAACGCCGAGCGCCAGCCCCACAGTTGGCCGAGCCAGGCTCCCGCCGGGACGCCCGCGATGCAGGCGACGGTGACGCCGCCCAGCAGTACGGAGGCGGCGCGGCCCTTGGCGTTCGGGGCGACCATGCCGGTCGCCGTCACCACCGCCACCGCCAGGAACCCGGCGTTGGCCAGCGCCGCGATGACCCGCGTGGCCAGCAGCACCGTGAAGCTGGTGGTGACCGCGCCCAGGACGTGGACGAGCAGGAACGTGACCAGGAAGGCCAGCAGCGCGCGACGCCGTGACCAGCGCCGGCTCAGGAGCGCCATCAGCGGGGCGCCGACGATCATTCCGATGGCGAACGCCGAGGTCAGCGCCCCCGCAGCGGGGATGGAAACGCGCAGGTCATGGGCGATGTCCGAGAGGAGGCCGGACAACATGAATTCGGAGGTGCCCTGGGCGAAAACCGCCAGGGCGAGCAGGTGGATGGTGAAGGGCACAGTACGGGCGAAGGGCACAGCACGAGCGAAGGGCACGGTGAGACTCCAGGACTCCGCAAACCACAGCAAGGATCGGGTAACCGATGCACGGCAGGGCCGGGTGATCGGCGAGGCGATCGGCGATCCGGTGGCAGCAGCGGGCGCAGTCAACAGCGCGCATGGCCTCATGCCCACATGACTCATGGGGCTTCGTGGCATCTCATGAGGCTGCATGGGGCCTCATGGGCTACGGAGCTTCAGGCTCGGCGCGCTAGCGCACGGAGAAAGGCCACCGGACGACCGGTGGCCACCGTCTTGATGACTCGGGGCTGGACACGGGCGCACCGTAACCGGGCCGGGAGCGTCGCGTCCACGGATTTATGGGTGACGGTCGCGGCATGGGGGGTGATGACAAGCCCCGTGGTGGGCAGGGATACAGGTCGGTAGGGGGAGGGCGAAGAAATTCCGGAACATGGCGATAAGGAGGGGCAGTCGAAGGGAAGGGCGTCAATTCATAGCAGTTCAGTCGTCCCATTCAGCTCGGCCGACTCATTCGACTCATTCGGTTCGGCAGACTCATTCGGACCGGTCGGCACAGCCGGCTCAGTTATTTCCTTGGGTGAGCGGCGAATGGGCGGCGGGTCGGCCGGAAGAATGGCGAATGGCGAATGGTGAACGCCGAGCGGGTGGTCTGCGGCCCCCCACGCAACCGAACCCCCGCGTGCGGTGTTTCACATACCAGAGAGTCGGCGGCGAACAATGACAGATATCAGCAGACAACAGATATCGGCAGACATCGGCAGGCATCGGCGGTTCGGGGCACCGTGAAGGCAGCAGACATCCACCAGACGTACGAGGCGGACACCACCCCGGGTGGTGGCGTCGATCGGCCACAGGTCGGCAAGTAAGGTCGGCGGAGCGACGGGACGTCTACGGTCGCTGCGAGGAGGGGCCGTCACGCCCCGGACCGCAGGCGGCTTTCCGTTCGGCCACGAAGGGAAACGCAAGTCATGGCGAGTGTTCAAACCGAGGTCACGCCCGGCGTTCATAAGGCCGGGCCGGCATCTCTGCACGCGGGGCTGGTGCGGCGGAATCCGGGGGAGCCGGAATTCCACCAGGCGGCCCTGGAGGTACTGGAGACGCTGGCCCCCGTGCTGGCGGCCCGTCCCGAGTTCGTCGAGGCCAGAGTGCTGGAGCGGCTCTGCGAACCGGAGCGGCAGATCATGTTCCGGGTCCCCTGGCAGGACGATTCCGGGGCGATTCACGTCAACCGGGGTTTCCGGGTGGAGTTCAACAGCGCGCTCGGCCCGTACAAGGGTGGTCTGCGATTCCATTCGTCGGTGAATCTGGGGATCGTGAAGTTCCTCGGCTTCGAGCAGATTTTCAAGAATGCGCTCACGGGTCTGAACATCGGCGGCGGCAAGGGCGGCAGCGACTTCGATCCGCACGGCAAGTCCGACTCCGAAGTGATGCGGTTCTGCCAGTCGTTCATGACCGAGCTGCACCGCCATCTCGGCGAGCACACCGACGTCCCGGCGGGTGACATCGGCGTCGGCGGCCGCGAGATCGGCTACCTCTTCGGCCAGTACCGGCGGATCACCAACCGCTGGGAGGCCGGCGTGCTGACCGGCAAGGGCCTGGAGTGGGGCGGTTCCAAGGCCCGTACGGAGGCCACCGGTTACGGCAATGTGCTGTTCACCGAGGAGATGCTCAAGCGGCGCGGTGAGGAGCTCGACGGTCAGCAGGTCGCGGTCTCCGGTTCCGGCAATGTCGCGATCTACACGATCGAGAAGGCGCAGGCGCTCGGCGCGAATGTGCTGACCTGCTCGGACTCGGGCGGCTACATCGTCGACGAGAAGGGCATCGACCTGGCGCTGCTCAAGCAGATCAAGGAGGTCGAGCGCGGCCGGATCAGCGAGTACGCCGAGCGGCGCGGGGTATCGGCCACCTACGTACCCGGCGGACGGGTGTGGGACGTGGCCTGCGATGTGGCGCTGCCGTCGGCCACCCAGAACGAGCTGGACGCGGACGCCGCCCGGATCCTGATCCGTAACGGCGTCAAGGCGGTCTCCGAGGGCGCGAACATGCCGACCACCCCGGAGGCGGTGTCGCTCCTGAAGGAGGCCGGTGTGGCCTTCGGCCCGGGGAAGGCCGCCAACGCCGGCGGGGTGGCGACCAGCGCGCTGGAAATGCGGCAGAACTCCGCGCGTGAGGCGTGGGCGTTCGAGCGGGTGGAGGGGGAGCTCGCGGCCATCATGCGAGGAATCCACGACACCTGCTACGAGACGGCCGAGCGGTACGGGCTGCCCGGCGACTATGTTGCCGGCGCGAATATCGCCGGGTTCGAGCGGGTCGCGGACGCGATGCTGGCCCAGGGCCTGATCTAGCGGGGCGAGGTTCACGGGCCGGGGCGGGTGCAGATATTCCGCCCCGGGCCCGGAGACCGGCCCGGCCCGGTCCGTATCGTGGCCCGTATGAACATCTGCGTCTTCTGCTCCGCCGCCGACCTCGACGACCGCTATGTCACCCCCGCCCGGCAGTTCGCCGAGCTGATCGGCAGGGGCGGCCATGCGCTGGTCTGGGGCGGCTCGGACACCGGGTTGATGAAGGTGATGGCCGACGGGGTGCGCGGGGCGGGCGGAAAGCTGATCGGGATCTCGGTGGAGTTCCTGGCGCACAAGGCGCATGCGGGCGCGGACGAGATGGTCGTCACCAAGGACCTCGCCGAGCGCAAGGCGCAGCTGCTGGCGCGCGCCGACGCGGTCGTCATCATGGTCGGCGGTACGGGCACGCTGGACGAGGCCACCGAGATCCTGGAGCTGCGCAAGCACGGCCTGCACACCAAGCCGGTCGTGCTGCTGAACACCGCCGGTTTCTACGACGGGTTGAAGCAGCAGTTCCTGCGGATGGAGGCGGAAGGGTTCCTGCCCGTTCCGCTCACCGAGCTGGTCTTCTTCGCGGAGGACGGCGTGGGTGCCCTCGCGTACCTGGAGGAGAAAGCGGGCATACAGGGCTGAGCCCCTCATCCTCCGGCCGCCGGCCCCTCGTTAGGATCGGCCTCATGGGTACGCACTTGATCACGGGCGCAGGGTCGGGCATCGGAGCGGCGGTCGCGCGGCGGCTCGCGGAGCGCGGGGAGGACCTGTGGCTGCTGGCGCGGGACGCCGTCCGGGCCAAGGAGCTGGCCGGGCAGTTCCCCGGCGCCCGCACGCTCGTGGGTGATCTCGCCAAGCCGGAGAAGCTCTCCTGGGCCTTCGGCCAGCAGCCGCTGCCCGACCGTATCGATTCCCTGCAGCACATCGCCGGCGTCGTGGAGCTGGGCGCGATCGCCGACCTGCCGGCCAAGGCCTGGCAGCGCCAGCTCACCGTCAATCTGCTCGCGCCCGCCGAGATCACCCGGCTGCTGCTGCCGCTGGTGCGGGTGGCCCAGGGGCATGTCGTCTTCGTCAACTCCGGCGCGGGCCTCCACGCGCACGCCGAATGGGGCGGGTACGCCGCCAGCAAGCACGGCCTGAAGGCGCTGGCCGACTCGCTGCGGGCGGAGGAGCACGGCAACGGCGTCCGGGTGACCTCGGTCTACCCGGGGCGCACGGCGACGCCCATGCAGGGCAGCGTCCACCAGCAGGAGGGCAAGGAGTACGACCCGTCCCGGTGGATCGACCCGGAGTCGGTGGCGACGACCGTCCTCGCGGCCATCGATCTGCCGCGGGACGCCGAGATCAACGATGTGACGGTGCGGCCGGGGCGCTGAGCCCGAGGGCGGTACCGGCTGGGCCCGCCGGTTTCGGCCGGGGCCGACGTACGCTGCATGGGTGACCAAAGAAGCGAAGGCGACCGCGGCGGCGGGGTGCGGGTTCCGGGAGATCCGGGGGCTCGTCACGGAACTGAGCCGCCAACTGGACGCCCATCAGCGCAGCCGGATCGCCGAGCTCGATCTGACGCCGACGCAGGCGAAGGCGCTGGAGGAGCTCGGCGAGCCGAAGACCGCACGGGAGCTGGCCGGGGTGCTGTGCTGCGAGCCGCCCAATGTCACCTATGTCATCTCCAAGCTGGAGAAACAGGGCATGGTGGTGCGTCGGCCGCATCCGCTGGACGGGCGGGCCAAGCAGCTCGTACTGACCGAGGCGGGGCGGGAGTTGCGGCTGGATCTGCTGCGGCGGATGGGTACCGAATCGCCGCTCGATCACCTCTCGCACGAGGAGCGGGCCGCGCTGCGCGATGACCTGCTGAAGGCGCTGGGGCGGGGCGCGTAGCCGCCGTCCGCCGCACTGTCCTAGGCCCTGGGGGTTCCCCGGGGCCTCTTTCGTGCGCAGCCTCCTCCGCGGCCGCCTCTGCAGCCTTCTCCGCGGCCTCCTCCGTTTCTTCCTCCTCGGCTTCCCGTGTGGCTTGGTATGCGTTCGGTAAAGTTATAGCTGTAATCATTGCGTCGCGAGATAGGTACAGCTTTAACTAAAACCATGATCACTCAGACAGCGGCGCCACGCGTGACGGCGAGCCGGACGCGGCCCTCCGGGCAGCCCCGTGGGGGAGTCCAACTCCTCGTCCTGGCCCTCGGGTTCGTGATGGCGAGCCTGGACACCGGCATCATGAATGTCGCCTCCAACGACCTGCGGGCCCGGCTCGGACTGACGATGTCGGGCCTGACCTGGGTCGTCGACGGCTATGTCCTGGCCTTCGCCGCGCTGCTGCTGCTCGCCGGATCGCTGGCCAAGCGGTTCGGCGCCCGGCGGATCTATCTCATCGGGCTCGCCGCGTTCACCGCCGCGTCCCTGCTGGGGGCCGTCGCGCCGAACGGTGCCGTCCTGGTGGCGGCCCGCTTCGCCCAGGGGGTGGGCGCGGCGCTCTTCATGCCCAGCTCGCTGTCGCTGCTGATGAACGCGTTCCCCGAGCCGGCCCGCCGGGCGAAGATCCTCGGCATCTGGACGGCGATCGTCTCGACGTCCATCGGGCTCGCCCCGTCCCTCGGCGGCCTCCTGGTCGGCACCCTGGGCTGGCGCAGCATCTTCCTCGTCAACCTCCCCATCGGCATCGTCGCGCTGGTGCTCACCCCGCGGATCATCGCGGTCATCCCGGCGCGCGGCTCGGCGCTGGGCGGCGGTGGCCACGTCCTGGGGCTGCTCGCGCTCGGCTCGCTCAGTTACGGGCTCATCGAGGGGCCGGACAAGGGCTGGTCCTCGCCCTGGGTGCTGGGGGCGTTCGCGGTGACCGTGCTGGGCGCGGCCGGATTCGCCGTACGAGAGCGTGCCGTGCGGACCCCGATCCTGCCGGTCTCGCTCTTCGCGGACGGCCGCTTCGCCGCCGCCAACGCCATCGGCTTCCTCTTCAACTTCGCCTTCTACGGGGCGCTGTTCGTCCTCGGCCTGTTCCTCCAGACCGCGCGCGGCGCCGACCCCGTCACGGCCGGGCTGCAGATGCTGCCGGCCGTCATGATCATCCCGCTCGGCAACATGCTCTACGCACGCTTCGGGCTGCGCATCGGCAACCGGACGGCCCTCGCCGCCTCTCTGGCGGTCTCCGCCGCGGGGTACACCGTCCTCTTCCTGATTCTCACGCCGGGGCTCCCGTACTGGGTGATCGCGGTGCTGCTCGCCGCCAGCAACATCGGCAGCGGGATCAGCTCCCCGGCGATGACCGGCGTCCTGATGGAGGCCGCGGGCCGCGAGCACGCCGACATCGGCAGTGCCACCCTGAACGCCAACCGCCAGATCGGCTCGCTGGTCGGCATCGCCGGGATGGGCGCGGTGCTGACCGGGGCGGGCGGCGGCTACCAGGGCGCGACCCTGGCCTTCGCACTGACGGCGGGCGCGCTGGCGGCCGCGGCGGTCATCGGGTGGCTGGGCATCCGCGGGCGGGCCTGAGCGCCCCGCGGCGTACCCGGCCACGCGTGAGCGCCCCGCCGCTCCGCAGCACATGAGCGCCCCGCCGCGCCCACTCCGCCCCGCCGCATACCCTCTCTGGGTGAGCACGAACAGCACGCACAAGTGGGCAGCAGGCGCGGCGACCGGCATCGGATCGATGCCGGGCGGTGATGCGCGGGAAACGGCGAAGACCGTCACCGGGTCGGTGGAGGCCTTCCCGCATCTGCCGGAGCTGCCGGCCCGAGGGCCGGGCGCCGACATGATCGGCCGGACCCTCGGGATGCTCGTCGAGATCTACGGTCATGTGGAGCCCAGCGGCTGGCGGATCAGCAACCGGCCCGGCCGCGACACCCGGCGCGCCCACTCCTGGCTCGGCGAAGACCTCGACGCCCTGGAGGAGTTCACCCAGGGGTACGAGGGGCCGTTGAAGGTCTCCGCGGTCGGCCCGTGGACGCTGGCCACCGCGCTGGAGCTGCGGGGCGGCGAGGCGGCCCTCAGCGACCCCGGGGCCTGCCGGGATCTCGCGGCGTCGCTGGCAGAGGGGCTGCGCGGGCATCTCGCGGACGTACGGCGGCGGGTGCCGGGCGCCGAGGTCGTGCTGCAGCTGGACGAGCCGTCGCTGACGGCGGTGCTCCAGGGGCGGGTGAAGAGCGCCAGCGGCTACCGCACCCACCGGGCCGTGGACCGGGCGGTGGTCGAAGGCGCGCTGCGTGATCTTGTCGAGGTCGCGGAGGGCGGGCCCGTCGTCGTCCACTCGTGTGCGCCCGACGTGCCGTTCGGGCTGCTGCGGCGGGCCGGTGTCGCGGGCATCTCGTTCGATTTCTCGCTGCTCACCGAGCGTGAGGAGGAGGCGATCGGAGAAGCCGTCGAGGGCGGTACGGCGCTGTTCGCGGGCGTGGTGCCGGGCGTGGACGGCCCATTGTCAGACCCTGCCGGTAGCGTCATGGGTGTCAGGACGCTGTGGCGCAGGCTGGGGCTGACACCAGGGACTCTTTCCGAGTCGGTGGTCGTCACCCCCTCGTGCGGACTGGCGGGCGCTTCGCCCGCTTATGCCCGCTCGGCCCTCGCTCACTGCGTCCGGGCGGCGAGATCGCTCGCAGACAACCCTGAGTGACGGCACTCAAGGACCACGGGAGGACAAGACGGTGGCTGGCGAACAGCACGCAGCGGTATCCGATGTGCCCGCAGCGGCGCGGGAGAAGCACGCGCAGCTCGCTGAGCAGATCGAGGAGCATCGCTTCCGGTACTACGTGAAGGACGCCCCCGTCGTCAGCGACGCGGAGTTCGACAAGCTGCTGCGCTCCCTGGAAGCCCTGGAGGACGAGTATCCGCAGCTGCGCACCCCGGATTCGCCGACGCAGAAGGTGGCCGGGGCGTACGCCACGGAATTCACCGAGGTCGAGCACCGCGAGCGGATGCTTTCGCTCGACAACGCCTTCGACGACGAGGAGTTGGCGGCCTGGGCCGAGCGGATCGCGGGCGAGCTGGGCGGCGACCCCAAGAGCGCCGGCTATCACTTCCTGTGCGAGCTCAAGGTCGACGGCCTCGCCGTCAACCTCACCTACGAGCACGGCCGGCTGACCCGCGCCGCCACCCGTGGCGACGGCCGCACGGGCGAGGACATCACCCCCAACGTCCGTACGATCGCCGAGATCCCGCACCGCCTGAAGGGCGACCGGATCCCCGAGCTGGTCGAGGTGCGTGGGGAGGTCTACTTCCCGATGGAGAAGTTCCTCGAGCTCAACGAGCGCCTGGTGGCCGACGGGAAGCCGCCGTTCGCCAACCCCCGTAACGCCGCGGCCGGTTCACTGCGCCAGAAGGACCCCAAGGTCACCGCGAGCCGCCCGCTGCACATGGTCGTGCACGGCGTCGGCGCCCGTGAGGGCTTCGCCATCGACCGCCAGTCGCAGGCCTACGACCTGCTGCGGGAGTGGGGCCTGCCGACGGCCGCGCACAACACCGTCGTCGACTCCCTGGAGGCGGTGCGCGCGTTCATCGCCCACTACGGCAATCCCGTCACCCGCCGTACGGCCGTCGAGCACGAGATCGACGGCGTGGTCGTCAAGCTGGACGAGATCCCGCTCCAGGGGCGGCTGGGCTCCACCTCGCGGGCGCCGCGCTGGGCGATCGCCTGGAAGTACCCGCCGGAGGAGGTCAACACCAAGCTGGTGGACATCCGCGTCAGCGTCGGCCGCACGGGACGGGTCACGCCGTTCGCCGTCGTCGAGCCGGTCACCGTCGCCGGGTCCGAGGTGGAGTTCGCGACCCTGCACAACCAGGACGTGGTCAAGGCCAAGGGCGTCCTGATCGGGGACACCGTCGTGCTGCGCAAGGCGGGCGATGTCATCCCCGAGATCCTGGGCCCGGTCGTCGATCTGCGGGACGGCAGCGAGCGGGAGTTCGTGATGCCGGCCGAATGCCCCGAGTGCGGGACGGCGCTGCAGCCCGCCAAGGAAGGCGACATCGACCTGCGGTGCCCCAACGCCCGCGCCTGCCGCGGCCAGATCCGAGAGCGGCTGTTCTATCTGGCCGGCCGCAAATGCCTGGACATCGAGAATTTCGGCTATGTCGCGGCCACCGCGCTCAGCCAGCCCCTGGAGCCCGCCGAGCCGCCGCTGAAGGACGAGGGCGGCCTCTTCGACCTCTCCATCGAGCAGCTGCTGCCCATCAGGTCCTACGTCCTCGACCCCGACTCCGGCCTGCCCAAGCACGACCCGAAGACCGGTGAGGAAAAGATCGTCACCTTCTTCGCCAACCAGAAGGGCGAGCCGAAGAAGAACGCCCTGGCCATGCTGGAGAACATCCAGGCCGCCAAGCAGCGCCCGCTGGCCCGGGTCATCACGGGGCTGTCGATCCGCCATGTCGGCCCGGTGGCGGCGGAGGCGCTGGCGCGAGAGTTCCGCTCCATCGACCGCATCCGGGAGGCGAGCGAGGAAGAGCTGGCCGCCGTCGACGGCGTCGGAGCGACCATCGCCGCCTCGCTCAAGCAGTGGTTCGCCGAGGACTGGCACCAGCAGATCATCGAGCGCTGGCGGGCCGCCGGCGTCCGGATGGAGGAGGCGCACAAGGGCGAGGAAGGCCCGCGTCCGCTGGAAGGCGTCACCGTCGTCGTGACGGGCACACTTCAATCACACACCAGAGATGGCGCGAAAGAGGCCCTCCAGGCTCTCGGAGCGAAGGTGACCGGTTCCGTTTCGAAGAAGACCGGTTTCGTAGTGGTGGGTGACAACCCGGGTTCGAAGTACGACAAGGCCATGCAGTTGAAGGTGCCTGTGCTGGACGATGAAGGCTTCGCGGTGCTGCTGGAAGAGGGTCCCGAGGCGGCACGAGCGGTAGCGGTCACTCCGCCTGAGGAGGAGTGAGAAATCACCCCACTGGCGCATACCAGATGCGTCGGACAGGCCAGGTCGCATTCGGGCAACCGCTGCCGATCGCTGCCCGTAGTGGCCTTCCGGCGCCTACTGTTGAGGTGTGCGCCTGCCGTGGCGCGGGCACAGCCGGCTGTGAGAGGGATCGGAATGAAACCGACCGACAGCGCCGCTCCGGCGTCGCGGCTCCAGCGGTTCGTCGTGCCCGCGCTGCCCGCGACCATCCTCATCGTGGCGGGCCTGGCGCTCGCCACGGGCGTCATCCACACCCTCGGCAACGGTGATGCGCTCTTCCCGGGGGGCCCCGTCGGCTGGTCGCTGGCGATCCTCACGGGCGTCATCGTCGGCCACCTGGTCGCCCTCGGCCGGGACCGCTGGTGGGGCGGCACCGGCTCCGGCGCCGCCCTCGCCCTTGCCGTACTGCTCCTGTACGGCTGGGTGCCCGCCACCCTCGTCAGCCTCGCGGTCGTCGTCCTGGTCGGCGCCGCCCGCAGACACCGGTGGCGACAGGCCGTGCTGCACGGCGCCGTGGACATCATCGGCATCGGCGTCGCCGCGCTCGGCCTGGCCGTGTTGGGCGTCGACGCCACCGTCCGCCTCCCCTGGCACCCGCAGGCCTGGGACCTGTCCGTACTCCCCGAAGTCCTCACCGCGGCCGGCGTCTATCTCCTCGTCAGCCGCGCCCTGCTCTGGTTCACGCTGGCGCCGCGCACCGGCGGCCTGCCCACCATCGCCCGAACGGCCGTGGTGCGGCAGGTTCTCGTGGGCATCGCCCTGCTCGGTATCTCCCCGCTGATCGCCGTCTGCGCCGTCCACGCGCCGCTGCTGCTGCCGCTGTTCGCCGTACCGCTCATCGCGCTGGACTCCACCCTGTGGATCGCCCGCGCCCGCGCCGAGGAGCAACTGCGCGACCCGCTCACCGGCCTGCCCAACCGTCAGTGGCTGCTGGAGCGCACCTGGACGGCGCTGGACGAGGCCGAGCGGGTCGGCGTCCGCTCCGCCCTGGTCCTCATCGACCTGGACCGCTTCCGCTCCGTCAACGACACCCTCGGCCATCTCGCCGGCGACCGCCTGCTGCTGCAGATCGCCGACCGGCTGCGGCACGCCCTGCCGCGCGGCGCCGAGGCGGCCCGGCTCGGCGGCGACGAGTTCGCCGTCCTCCTGCCCACCACCGACTCCCTCACCAGCTCCCAGCGGGTGGCGCGCAACCTCGTCGCCGCCCTGGGCTCCCCTCTGGACCTCGACGGTCTGACCCTCGTACTGGAAGCCAGCGCGGGGGTCGCCGTCTTCCCCGACCACGCCCTCGATGCCGAAGGGCTGCTGCGCCGCGCCGATGTGGCGATGTACCAGGCCAAGCGGGACCGCAGCGGAGTGGAGCTCTACGAGGCCAAGCGGGACGGCAACACCCCCGACCGGCTCGGCCTGTTGGGGGACCTGCGCCGCGCCCTGGACGCCGGCGACGTCGAGCTGCACTACCAGCCCAAGGTCGGCTTCGACGGGCATGTCGCCGGGCTGGAGGCACTGGTCCGCTGGGTACACCCGGACCGCGGCAGAGTGCCACCGGACGAATTCATCGCCATCGCGGAGTCGTCCGGACTCATGCCACGGCTGACGGAGTACGTCCTGGAGACCGCCCTCGCCCAGGTGGCGCGCTGGCGCGCGATGGGCCTCGAGGTGCCCGTCGCGGTCAATGTCTCCCCCCGCGATGTGCACTCCCCGGGGTTCGCGGGCGCCGTCGCCGCACGGCTGGCCCGACATCGGGTCCCGCCGGGCGCCCTCCAGCTGGAGATAACCGAACATGTCCTCCTGGAGGATCCGCAGCGCGCCGCCGACACCCTCGCCGGGCTCACCGCCCACGGCGTGAAGATGTCCCTCGACGACTTCGGCACCGGCTACTCCTCCCTCGTCCATCTGCGGCGCCTCCCGGTCAGCGAGCTCAAGATCGACCGCTCGTTCGTGGCCCGGCTGGCCGTCGACAACGAGGACGCCGAGATCGTCCGCTGCACCCTCGACCTCGCCCACTCCCTCGGCCTCCTGGTCGTCGCCGAAGGCGTCGAGGACGACGAGACCTGGGAGCGGCTGCGGGACCTGGGCTGCGACGCCGTACAGGGCTGGCTGGTGGCCGCCGCGATGCCGCCGGACGAGACCACGGCCTGGCTACGGGCCCGCGGCGAGCACGGCTGGCACCGCGAATCGGAGACGACCGCCCTGGCGGCGGAGAAGGCAGCCAAGAGCCCTTCGGGACAGGTCCTGAACTGACGACCCGGCCATCGGCCGTCCCGTGTCCCCGCTCCGAAGATCCCTCGCAGGACCAGCCCGAGCACGACCAGCCCCAGCAGGACCCGCCCTCGCAGGACCGGCCACCACAGGATCCGCCGCAGGATCCGCCACCACAGAACCCGCCCGGAGACCCCGGCGCGTCCGACTCCTCCGAAGCGCCCGAACCCGCGCCCGAACCCGGCACCGGCGGCCCCGAAGCCGAGGAAGCGCGCCCGGACCCGCAGCCCGAGTAGCGGGGTCCGCCGGGCCCCGTACCGTCCTCGCCCCGCCCTTCCGGCCCCGTTCCGCGGAATGCATTTCGGACAGCTCTCCCGTACGCCATAGGATTGGGCCGGAAAAGTTCACAGGAGCACCGGAGCATTCGCCAGAACACTCCACGCGGAACCCGCCACCTGGAACATCCCGCCCAGAACACTCCGCCCCAGAACACCAGAGGATCGCTGCATGCCTGGCATCACGCGCGAGGAGGTCGCCCACCTCGCCCGGCTGGCACGTCTGGAGCTGAAGGCCGAAGAGCTCGACCACTTCGCCACGCAGCTCGACGACATCATCGGCGCGGTCGCCCGCGTCTCCGAGGTCGCCGACCAAGACGTACCGCCGACCTCCCACCCGCTGCCCCTGACCAACGTCATGCGGCTGGACGAGGTCCGTCCGTCGCTGACCCCCGAGCAGGCGCTCTCCGGCGCCCCGGCCCAGGAGCAGCAGCGTTTCAAGGTGCCGCAGATCCTGGGGGAGGAGTGACCGACATGGCTGACCTGATCAAGCTCACCGCCGCCGAGATCGCGGCGAAGATCTCCGCCGGCGAGATCACCGCCGTCGAGGTGACCGAGGCCCACCTGGCCCGCATCGAAGCCGTCGACGAGAAGGTGCACGCCTTCTTGCACATCGACCGCGAGGGCGCGCTCGCCCAGGCCCGCGCCGTGGACGAGAAGAAGGCCCGCGGCGAGAAGCTCGGCCCGCTGGCCGGCGTCCCGCTCGCGCTCAAGGACATCTTCACGACGGAGGGGATCCCCACCACCGTCGGCTCGAAGATCCTCGAGGGCTGGATCCCGCCGTACGACGCGACGCTGACCAAGAAGCTCAAGGCGGCCGACGTCGTCATCCTCGGCAAGACCAACATGGACGAGTTCGCCATGGGGTCCTCGACGGAGAACAGTGCCTACGGGCCGACCGGCAACCCCTGGGACCTGACCAAGATCCCCGGCGGCTCCGGCGGCGGCTCCTCCGCCGCCCTCGCCTCCTTCCAGGCCCCGCTCGCCATCGGCACGGACACCGGCGGCTCCATCCGCCAGCCCGCCGCCGTCACCGGCACGGTCGGCGTCAAGCCCACCTACGGCGGCGTCTCGCGCTACGGCATGGTCGCCTTCTCGTCCTCCCTCGACCAGGGCGGCCCCTGCGCCCGTACGGTCCTGGACGCGGCGCTGCTGCACGAGGCCATCGCCGGCCACGACCCGCTGGACTCCACCTCCATCGACGCGCCGGTCCCGCCGGTCGTCGAGGCGGCCCGCAACGGCAGCGTCGAGGGCATGCGCGTCGGCGTCGTCAAGCAGTTCCGCGGCGAGGGCTACCAGGCCGGCGTCATCCAGCGCTTCGACGAGTCGGTCGCGCTGATGAAGGAGCTGGGCGCCGAGATCGTCGAGCTGGACTGTCCGTCCTTCGACCTGGCGCTGTCCGCGTACTACCTGATCGCGCCGTCCGAGTGCTCCTCCAACCTGGCCCGCTTCGACGCCATGCGCTACGGCATGCGGGTCGGCGACGACGGCACCAAGTCCGCCGAGGACGTCACGGCACTGACCCGCGAGGCCGGCTTCGGCGACGAGGTCAAGCGCCGGATCATCCTCGGCACGTACGCGCTCAGCTCCGGCTACTACGACGCGTACTACGGCAGCGCCCAGAAGGTCCGCACCCTGATCACGCGCGACTTCGAGAAGGCCTTCGAGCAGGTCGACGTGATCATCTCGCCGACCACGCCGACCACCGCCTTCCCGATCGGTGAGCGCAGCGACGACCCGATGGCGATGTACCTCGCCGACGTGTGCACGATCCCCACCAACCTGGCAGGCAACGCAGCCATGTCGCTGCCCTGTGGACTGGCCCCCGAGGACGGGCTGCCGGTGGGTCTGCAGATCATCGCTCCTGCCATGGCCGACGACCGGCTCTACAAGGTCGGTGCCGCGGTCGAGGCCGCGTTCACCGCCAAGTGGGGTCATCCGCTGCTCGAGGAGGCACCTGCACTGTGAGTGGAAAGCTTGCCAAGGCCAAAGGCTTCAAGAAGTCCAAGCCCGGTACGTACCTGTCCATCGGCACCACGCTGTTCGGCGCGGTGAGCGTCGTCAAGCAGGCGAAGAAGGCCCGGACGGAGCAGGACACGCTCCAGCTGGTCGACGCCGTCGTCTCCGCCGCCGCCATCGTCACCGGTGTCGCCCTGCTCATCCGCGAACTGCGTCGTCTGGGCGACGACGACGTCCTCGCGGGCTGAGCGGCGCCGGACCTGAGAGGTTAGTTTCACCGTGACTGTCACCGACCTGGTGTCGTACGAGGACGCGCTGGCCACCTATGACCCCGTGATGGGGCTCGAGGTGCATGTCGAACTCGGCACCAAGACCAAGATGTTCTGCGGGTGTTCCACCACCCTGGGCGCGGACGCCAACTCGCAGACCTGCCCCACCTGCCTGGGCCTGCCCGGCTCGCTGCCGGTCGTCAACGCGATCGGCGTCGAGTCCGCCATCAAGATCGGCCTGGCCCTGAACTGCTCGATCGCCGAGTGGTGCCGCTTCGCCCGGAAGAACTACTTCTATCCGGACATGCCGAAGAACTTCCAGACCTCCCAGTACGACGAGCCGATCGCCTTCGACGGTTACCTCGACGTACAGCTGGAGGACGGCGAGGTCTTCCGGGTGCAGATCGAGCGCGCCCACATGGAGGAGGACACCGGCAAGTCGACGCACGTCGGCGGTGCCACCGGCCGTATCCACGGCGCCCGGCACTCGCTCCTGGACTACAACCGCGCCGGCATCCCGCTCATCGAGATCGTCACCAAGCCCATCGAGGGCGCGGGCGAGCGGGCCCCCGAGGTCGCCAAGGCGTACGTCGCCGAGCTGCGCGAGCTCATCAAGGCGCTGGGCGTCTCCGAGGCCCGTATGGAGCAGGGCCAGATGCGCTGCGACGTGAACCTGTCGCTGCGCCCCAACGGCACCGAGAAGTTCGGCACCCGCAGCGAGACCAAGAACGTCAACTCGCTGCGCTCCGTGGAGCGTGCGGCCCGCTTCGAGATCCAGCGGCACGCCGCCGTGCTCTCCTCGGGCGGCACCATCGTCCAGGAGACCCGGCACTTCCATGAGGAGGACGGCTCCACGACGGCCGGCCGCATCAAGGACAACGCCGAGGACTACCGCTACTTCCCCGAGCCGGACCTGGTGCCGGTGGCCCCCGCGCGCGAGTGGGTCGAGGAACTGCGGGCGGGCCTGCCCGAGCTTCCGCGCCTACGCCGTAACCGGCTGCGCGAGGAGTGGGGCATCTCCGAGCACGACATGCAGTCGATCCTCAACGCCGGTGCGGTCGACCTGATCACCGCCACCGTCGACGCCGGCGCGGACTCCGCCTCGGCCCGTAAGTGGTGGATGGGCGAGCTGGCCCGTCGTGCCAACGAGGACGGCGTGGACCTCGCCGCCCTGCCGATCACGCCCGAGCAGGTCGCCCGGGTCACCGCGCTGGTCGCCGAGGGTTCCCTCAACGACAAGCTGGCCCGCCAGGCCATCGAGGGTGTGCTGGCCGGCGAGGGCGACCCCGACACGGTCGTCGAAAAGCGCGGCCTGAAGGTCGTCTCCGACGAGGGCGCCCTGGGCACCGCCGTCGACGAGGCGATCGCCGCCAACGCCGCCATCGCCGACAAGATCCGCGGCGGCAAGGTGGCCGCGGCCGGCGCCCTGGTCGGTGCGGTCATGAAGGCGACCCGCGGCCAGGCGGACGCGGCCCGGGTGCGCGAGCTCATCTTGGAGCGGCTGGGCGTCGAGGGCTGACGCACCACTGATCCGATAGCGCGAAGCGGCCGTCCTCCTCCGGGAGGGCGGCCGCTTCGCTGTTCCCCCACCTGCTGATTCCCCCACCCGATTGGCCCGGCCCGGGAATGCCGGGGTGCGCCGCCGTGCTGTGATCAAGGAGAGGCACCGCCGCCGCCGGCGCGGGCGGGGCCACCACACCTCAGCCAGTGGAGGAACGGTGCAGCAGCACGCTCTTGCTTCGCGGATCGGCCGGGTCGGTGTCTGGCACGGCGGGCTCGGCCGGGTCTCGGCGGCCACCGGCCGCCAGGCGGCGGCCGAGATCGAGCAACTGGGCTACGGCGCGCTGTGGTTCGGGGAGTCACCCGGTACGGAGGCGGTCAGCCGGGCCGCTCTGTTGCTGGCCGCCACCGAGCGGATCACCGTCGCCACCGGCATCGCCAACATCTGGGTCCGCGACGCGTCCGCCGCGAGCGCCGCCGCGCACACCCTCGCCGAAGCGTACGACGGCCGCTTCCTGCTCGGCCTGGGCGCGAGCCACGCCCCGACCGTCGCCCGGCGGGGCCACACCTACGCCAAGCCGCTCGCGGTCATGCGCGAGTACCTCGACGCGATGGACGCGGCCCCGTTCGACGGCCCGGAGGCCGGCCCCGCGCCGGAGCGGGTGCTGGCGGCGCTCGGCCCGAAGATGCTGGAGCTGGCCAGGGACCGCGCGGCCGGCGCCCACCCGTACTTCGTTCCGCCCGAGCACACCGCCCGCGCCCGTGAGGCCCTCGGCACCGGCCCGCTGCTCGCCCCTGAACAGGCCGTACTCCTGGAGTCCGACCCCGCGACGGCCCGTTCCTCGGCCCGCGAACACCACATGCACTTCTACCTGCAGCTGCCGAACTACACCGGCAACCTGCGCCGGCTCGGCTTCGGCGACGACGATTTCAAGGACGGCGGCAGCGACCGGCTGGTCGACGCGATCGTCGCCTGGGGAGACGTGGACGCGATCCGCCGCCGCGTCCAGGAACACCACGATGCGGGCGCCGACCACGTGGCCATTCAGCCGGTGGCCCCGAACCGCGGCCTGGGCCTCGGCCAACTCCGGGAGCTGGCACCGGCGTTGCTGGAGGGATGAGCTGCCGCATCCCGCTCTGCGCCGGCCCCGGCCGGTATCAGTGGCCCAGCCGCTCCAGGGCGGCGAGCGGGTAGCGTTCCCCGGCCACGGAGCCGTCGGGCACGACGGCGCGGAGCCGGTCCGCCCCTTCCGGGCCGAGCGCGATGCCGGCCGCGGCCACGTTCTCCTCCAGATAGGCGCAGCGCTTGGTGCCGGGGATCGGCACGATGTCCTCGCCCTGGGCGAGCAGCCAGGCGAGGACGGCCTGTGCCGGGGTGCAGCCGAGGGCGGCGGCGGTGGTACGAAGGGCCCGGACGAGGCGCAGGTTGCGGTCGATGTTCTCCTCGGAGAACCGCGGCCACCGGCGCCGGGCGTCCTCGGCGACGAGGTCGTCGCGTGACGTCAGCGCGCCGGTCAGCATCCCGCGTCCGAGCGGCGAGTACGCGACGACGCCGATGCCCAGCTCCCGGCAGGTCGCCAGCATCTCGCCTTCCAGGACGTCGCGTGTGAAGAGGGAGTACTCCAGCTGTACGGCGCTGATGGGATGCACGGCGTGCGCCCGGCGCAGCGTCCGCGGGCTCACCTCGCTGAGGCCGAGGTGGCGTACGGTGCCCGCCGCGACCAGTTCAGCCATCGCGCCGACCGTCTCCTCGATGGGGACGGCCGGATCACGGCGGTGCAGGTAGTAGAGGTCGATACGGTCCGTACCGAGGCGGCGCAGCGAGGCCTGGCACGCCTCGCGCACCCAGGCGGCCGAGCCGTCGACCGCGTTGACCCGCCCCGTGGCGTCATCGTGCCGCAGCCCGAACTTGGTCGCCACGACCAGACCGTCCCGCTGCGCGGCCGTACGGCCGCGCAGCCAGCGCCCGACGAACTCCTCGTTGGCGCCCCGCCCGTAGGCGTCCGCGGTGTCCAGCAGGGTCACGCCCAGCTCGCTCGCGCGGTCGAGGGCTCGCAGGGATTCGGTGTCGTCCGGGACGCCGTACGAGGTGGACATCCCCATGCAGCCGAGGCCGAGCGCGCCGACGCCCGGCCCGTCGGTACCGAGCCGACGGTGCTTCATCCTCGCCCCCCAAGCAGGCTGATGCTGTCTTCAGGTGTGAGTGCCTGCGATCGCAGCATCCCATACTCCTGTTGGAGCACACCGGCCTCGTTCGGGACATCGAGGCGCGGCGGCAGACCCAGCGTTCCCAAAGTTGTCACTCCGGTACCTATCGCCCGTCACGGTGGTCCACTACCGTCCCCGTCGCACCAACTCAATGGGCTGGGTCAAGACCATTGACCGAGTGGCTGGCTGAGTGATCGTCGACTGGGAGGTCGGGCGTGGCACCTGAGATATCTCGCAGACGGGTACTGGGAGTTGGCGCGGCGGCGGGCGCGGCGATGGCCGGCTCGCTGCTGCCGCCGTCGTTGCAGCAGGCGCTGGCGGACGACGAGGCACGGCCGGGACGGGGCGGCGGCGGGCTCAAGGACATCAGGCATGTGGTCGTGCTGATGCAGGAGAACCGTTCGTTCGACCACTACTTCGGGATGCTGCGTGGCGTGCGCGGCTACGCCGACCGCAACGCGATCGAACTGCCCGGCGGCAGGAGCGTCTACGAACAGCCGGGGCTGCTGGGCTTCGGACATGTCCTGCCCTTCTCGGTGCGCGAGGCGGCCGCGGCGCAGAAGAAGGACCTGCAGTACATCGGGGCGCTGGACCACGGCTGGGAGGGCGGGGCGACGGCGTGGAACGGCGGCTGGATGAACAACTGGGTCACCGCCAAGACCGCCGCCACCATGGCGCACTACGACCGCCAGGACGTCCCGCTGCACTACGAGCTCGCGGACACCTTCACCATCTGCGACGCGTACCACAGCGCCATCCACTCCTCCACCAGCCCCAACCGCAACCACCTGGTGAGCGGCTGGACGGGCTACGAGCCCAACGGCAAGCGGGCCGTCGGCAACGACGCGTACGAGGAGGACACCCACACCGGCTACACGTGGACGACGTACCCGGAGCGGCTGGAGAAGGCCGGGCACAGCTGGCAGGTCTACCAGGAGTGGGACAACTTCACCGACAACAACCTGGAGTTCTATGCGAGCTTCAAGGCAGTGGCGAGGAAAGCCCTGGTGAAGGTGGACGGGGTGCACACCATGACCGCCTTCTACGGGAAGGTGGCCGGGGCCGACGAGGCCGGGCGCAAGCGGCTGCAGGGGCTGCTGGAGGAGGGCGTCAAGGGGCTGAACCGCGCCGAGCGCAGCCTGTTCGAGCGGGCGTTGCGGCGCGGTGAGCCGGACAGCACGGCGACGGCCTTCGCCGCCGATGTGGCGAGCGGCCAACTGCCGGAGGTGTCGTACATCGTCCCGTCGGCCGCGGACTCCGAGCACCCGGGGTCGTCGTCGCCGGTCGAGAGCGCCACCATCGTCTACAAGGTGCTGGACGCCCTGGGCAAGAACCCTGACGTCTGGCGGCACACCGCGCTCTTCCTGACGTACGACGAGAACGACGGCTTCTTCGACCACGTGCCGCCGCCGGTGCCGCCCGCCGGGACGGACGGGGAATTCTGGGACGGGAAGCCCACCGGACTGGGCATGCGGGTGCCGATGATCGTCATCTCGCCGTGGACGGTCGGCGGCTACGCCTGCTCGCAGGTCTTCGACCACACCTCCCTCACCCGGTTCCTGGAGAAGTGGACGGGGGTGAAAGAGCCGAACATCGGCGCCTGGCGGCGGACCGTGTGCGGGGATCTGACCGGCGCCTTCGACTTCTCGCGCGGGCGCCGGCAGCCGGCGGTGCCGCAGCCGGGGGCGATCCCGCAGTTCAGCGGACGGTGGGCGCCGCGGCCGCCGCTGGAGCAGGCGCTGCCCCGGCAGGAGAGCGGCAGCCGCCCGGCCCGCCCGCTGCCGTACCAGCCGGACGCCGACGGCGGTTTCGACCCGGGGGCCGCGGTTTTCCGGATGGCCCTGCGCAACGCCGGGAAGGCCTCCGCGCACTTCGCGCTCTACCCGTACGCGAAGGAGTACGACGTGCCGCAGCACCGCGATGTGCGGGGGGCGGCGGAGTGGGAGGTGCCGGTCAAGGGCGGCGCCTACCGCTTCACGGTGACCGGGCCGAACGGGTTCCGGCGGGAGTTCGGCGGTACGGGCCGGGGTGCGGCGGCGGACGTCAAGATCAGTACATGGATCGACGCCGGGCGGCGGGAGCTCCATCTGACCCTCGTCAACCACGGCGGCGGCGATCTGACCTGCACCCTCACACCGCTGGCGGATGCGGACACCGCGCCGCGCACGGTGAAGGTAGGGGCCGGCAGCACCCGTACCGTCGCGCATGAGACCGCGGACGCGCACGGCTGGTACGACCTCGCGCTCACGGTCGCCGAGGACGTGTCCTTTCGCCGCAGGCTGATGGGGCATGTGGAGAACGGCGAGGAGTCGATCACCGGCTGAGGCGGGGCGGCGGCCGGCGGGACGCGTTCCCTATTCCCGTCTCTTTGTGGGGAAATCCACAAAGAGGTCTAAGGATCTTTTCGGGCTGACACTCTGCTCTGTCAGGTGGGCTCGCCGCTCCATCGCCGGCAGCGGCGGGCCCGCCCCGTACCCGTACATCCGCGCTCGGCACCACCCGCCACCCGGGAGTTATCGACGCTCGACCCGGGAAGCAGACGAGGTCCGTGACCGCTCTGGCTCGGTGGTGTTTCAGGCGCCGCATCGTGGTGATCGTTCTCTGGCTCGCCGCCTTCGCGGGGGTCGCGGCCGCCGCGGGGGTGATGGGATCCGCGTACTCGACCGATTACGAGGTTCCCGGGACCGAATCCGGACAGGCCGCCGCCCTGATGGCGAAGGCCTTCCCCGGGCAGTCCGGGGACAGCGACACCCTCGTCTGGCATACGGATGCGGGCTCGGTACGGGCCGGCGCGGTCAAGGAGCGGATGACGCACACCCTGCGGAAGGTCGCCGCGCTGCCCGGGGTCGCCGAGGTGCACGGCCCGTACGGCCGGCCGGGCGACGGCTCCCGCCATGCGTCGGGGACCGGCGAAGGCGCCCGGCAGATCAGCAAGGACAGGCACACCGCCTACGCCTCCGTCGTCTTCGACCGGCCGGCCGACGAGCTGCGCGCCGGCCAGGTCAAAAAGGTCGTGGACACCGCGCAGGCCGCCTCCGGCGACGGCCTCCAGGTGGAGCTGGGCGGCGCCGGGATCGCACTGACCCAGGCGCCGCGCGCCCAACTGCCGGAAATCATCGGGCTGGGCGCGGCGGCCGTGGTGCTGTTCCTCGCCTTCGGCTCGCTCGCCGCGACCTTCCTGCCGATCATCACCGCGCTGGTCGCCGTCGGCACCGCCTCGGCCGGTATCACCCTGCTCGGCCACGCCATGACCGTCGCCGACTTCGCGCCCATGCTGGGCATGCTCATCGGCCTCGGCGTCGGCATCGACTACGCGCTGTTCATCGTCACCCGGCACCGCAAGGGACTGCGAGCGGGACTGTCCGTCCAGGAGGCCGCCGAACGGGCCGTGTCGGTGTCCGGGCGGGCGGTCGTCTTCGCCGGGGCCACCGTCTGTATCGCGCTGCTCGGCATGCTGATCCTGCGGCTGAGCTTCCTCAACGGCGTCGCCCTCGCCGCCTCGCTCACCGTCGTCCTCACCGTCGCCGCCTCCGTCACCCTGCTGCCCGCGCTGCTCGGGCTGATCGGGATGCGGGCGCTCAGCCGCCGCGAGCGCCGGCGGCTGGCCGAGCGCGGCCCGCGGCCCGAGCAGGCCACCGGCATCGCCGCTCGCTGGGCTTCCTTCGTCGAGCGCCACCCCAAGCTGCTGGGGGTGACCGCGGCCGCCGTCATGGCCGTCCTCGCCCTGCCCGCCTTCGGCCTCCACCTGGGCACCTCCGACCAGGGCAATGACCCGGCCACGTCGACGACCCGTAAGGCGTACGACCTGCTGGCGGGTGGCGGCGCAGACGGGGGCGGCTTCGGGCCCGGGTTCAACGGACCGCTGACGCTGGTCGGCAGCCTGGACGGCCCCAAGGACCGGCTGGCCTTCGACCGGCTGCCGCGGGAGCTGCGGGAGACGCCGGGCGTCACCCAGGTCAGCGGCCCCGAGTTCGACGGCAGCCGCAGCACCGGCGTGATCACCGTCGTACCGGCCGGCTCACCGCAGTCCCGGCAGACCTCCGACCTCGTGCATCGCCTGCGCACCGACGTCCTCCCGGACGCCGCGGACGGGACGACCATGCGGGTGCACGTCGGCGGCATCACCGCGAGCTACGACGACTTCGCCTCCGTCATCGTCGGCAAGCTGCCGCTCTTCGTCGGCGTCGTCATCGCGCTCGGCTCGATCCTGCTGCTGCTCGCCTTCCGGAGCATCGGCATCCCCCTGAAGGCCGCCCTGATGAACATCGCGGCGGTCGCCTCGTCCTTCGGGATCGTCGTCGCGATCTTCCAGTGGGGGTGGGGGAGCGAGCTGCTCGGGCTGGGCAGCGCCGGGCCGATCGAGCCGTTCCTGCCGGTCATCATGGTCTCGGTGCTCTTCGGGCTGTCCATGGACTACCAGGTGTTCCTGGTGTCCCGGATGTACGAGGAGTGGCAGCTGACGCACGACAACCGCCGCGCGGTACGGGTCGGCCTCGCCGAGACCAGCCGGGTGATCAACTCCGCGGCGGTCATCATGATCGCGGTGTTCGCGGCGTTCATCCTCAGCGGCGACCGGATCATCGCGATGTTCGGCATCGGGCTGGCCGCGGCCGTCGCCCTGGATGCCTTTGTGCTCCGTACGCTGCTGGTCCCCGCCCTGATGCACCTGCTCGGCGGCGCCAACTGGTGGCTGCCCGCCTGGCTGGAGCGCCGACTGCCCCGGATCAGCATCGAACCGCCACCGGAAAGCAACGATCCGGTCGCGGTCCCCGGCCCGCGGGACGGGGACAATCCCCTGGTCAGGGTGTAGGAGACCGGACGCACCCGGGGGCGTGCCGCGGCGTGCCGCCCGGCCCGGGAGTCCCCTCTCATCGGACTCTCAGACACGGCACCTACGGTCGCGCCCATGGGAACGACGACTACGGACAAGCGCACCGACGACGAGACCGCCCCGGAGGCGGACGCGGCCAAGGAGACCGCCACTCACAGCGCCACCGGCACGAGCACCGAACCCGAGGCTGCGGTCCCTGCCGAGGCCGATGACACCACGGACCGGGAGGCCGGCACTGAGGCGGCCGGTACCGAGGCCGCCGACGACACCGGGGACGGCGCCGACCGGCCCGCCATCGGGGTCGCCGCCGGTGCCGGTGCCGTGGTGGCCGCGGGGCTGGGACTTGCCTCCCTCACCGGCACCTGGCTCGGCACCCTGATGGCCGAGCGGCAGACCCTCCTGGGCCAGATCAAGCTCCAGTCGGGCAAGGCCACCGACCAGATCTCCGCCGTCTACGGCACCCCCTGGCACACCACCGCCCTGGTCAACGGCGTCTTCGCACTGCTCGCCGTGATCGTCGCCGCGGTGGTGCTGACCCGGCCGCGCGCCACCTGGGTACGGGCCGTCGCCTGGGGCGCACTGGCCCTCGGCGTGCTCGGACTGTTCATCTCGGCGGGCATGTACCTCGACCTGTTCGCGAGCCTGCCCAGCATCCCTAAGGGCGCCGCGCCCGGCGCCTGAGTCCCGTACGCCGGACGGCGCCGGTCTCTAAGTCCCCTACGGGCCGCCCCGGCGGTTTCTAAGTCCCCTGCGGGCCGCCCCGCGGGGTTCTAAGTCCCGTACGGGCAAGGAGATCGGGCACTCTCCCGATGTGGTGGACCCCCCTTGGCGACGAAGCTTGAGCACATCGACAAGCAGTCGAACCAGGGCACCACCACAGTCGGGAGAGACACCATGCACACCTCCGAGCTGGAGATCCGGATCCGTTACGAGGAGCTGCGCCGCGAGGCCGACCGGCAGCGTCTGGTGCGGCAGGCGGTCGAGGGGCAGCGCGTCGCGGCCCGTTCCGGGGAGAACGAAGCCGAAGGGCGGGTGAGTCCGAAGCGGGGCCGGTGGGCGCGGGTACGCCGCGCCGCCGCCTGACGCCGGGTCGCCGCGCAGCGGGCCGGGCGTTTCGCGTGATGAAACACAGTGCCGGATTGTCGGACCGCTGTGCGATGCTCGGCAGCGTGGAGATCTGGTCCGTCAGTCCCGTGTTCGTCGGCCGTGCGGCCGAGCTTGCCGCACTGCGCGACGCACTCGCCCGTATCGCGGCGTCTGGCGCGCCCCAGGCGGTGCTCATCGGTGGTGAAGCCGGGGTCGGCAAGACCCGGCTGATCGAGGAGTTCACCGAATCCGCCCGCGACCGGGGCGCGCTGGTCGCGCTCGGCGGCTGCATCGAGATCGGCTCCGAGGGCCTGCCCTACGCCCCGTTCTCCGCCATCCTGCACACCCTCAACGCACATCTGCCCGTCGACCTCGCCGCCGCCGTCGCCGGCCAGGAGGGGGAACTCGCCCGCATCCTGCCCGAATTGGGGGAGACCGCGGGCGAGACCCACGACGAGGAGATCGGCCGCGCCCGCCTCTTCGAGCTGACCGCCCGCCTCCTGGAGCGGCTGGCCGCGCAGCGCAGCCTGGTCATCGTCATCGAGGACCTCCACTGGGCCGACCGCTCCACCCGCGAACTCCTCGCCTACCTCCTGCGCGCCCTGCACGGCGCCAACGTCCTTCTGGTGGCGACGTACCGCTCCGACGACATCCACCGCCGCCACCCACTGCGCCCCTTCCTCGCCGAGATCGACCGGATGCGTACGGTCCGGCGCGTCGAGCTGGCCCGCTTCACCCGCGCCGAAGTCCGCTCCCAGCTCGCCGGGATCACCGGCAGCGAGCCCGAAGAAGCCACCGTCGAACGGGTCTTCAAGCGCTCCGAGGGCAACGCCTTCTTCGTCGAGGAGCTGGCCCGCAGCCTCGCCGACGGCTGTCTGCACGGCCTCAGCGACCCGCTGCGCGATCTGCTGCTGGTGCGCGTCGAGGCGCTGCCGGAGGACGCCCAACGCGTGGTGCGCATCGCCTCCGAGGGCGGCTCCACGGTCGAACACGAACTCCTCGCCGCCGTCAGCGAGATGCCCGAGGACGGCCTGATCGCGGCGCTGCGGGCCGCCGTCGGCAGCAACACCCTGGTGCCCACCCAGGACGGTACGGGCTACCGCTTCCGCCATGCCCTCGTCCGCGAGGCCGTCGTCGACGATCTGCTGCCCGGCGAGCGCACCCGCCTCAACCGCCGCTACGCCGAGGCCCTGGAGGCCAACCGCTCCCTGGTCGGCGCCGATGTCTGCGCCGCCCGCCTGGCCAGCTACTGGTACAAGGCCCATGACGCCGCCAAGGCGCTGCCCGCCGTCCTCGCCGCCTCCGTCCAGGCCCGCCGCCGCCATGCCTACGCCGAGCAGCTGCGGCTGCTGGACCGGGCCCTGGAGCTGTGGGACGACGCGCCCCCGGAGGTCCGCCAGAGCGTGCGTCCGCCCGACTCCGCCGAGGCATATCCGGCCTGCGGTTGCGACGACGACGCCCTGCGCTTCCTCGACCTGCTCGCCGAGATCGCGGTCGCCGCCCGGCTGTCCGGCGACGGCGAGCGGGCCTTCACCATCACCAAACGCGCCCTGCGCTCGCTGCGCGACCAGAACGACCCTCTGCGCGAGGCCTGGTTCCTGGTGCAGCGCTCCCGGCTCTGCCAGCGCACCGGCCGCGGCGACGGCTGGCAGGACCTGGGCAAGGCGCAGGAGCTGATGCGCGGGCTGCCGCCGTCTTCCGTGCACGCCGCCGTCATGGCCGGTGTCGCCGGCTGGTCGGTGCTGCACGAACCGGGCCCCGACACCTTCGCCACGGCCGAACGCGCCGTGGAGCTGGCCCGGTCGGTCGGGGATGAAGAGGCCGAGCTCAATTCCCGGCTGACGCTGGCGGGCCTGCGGATCGACGCCGGCGAGGTCGAGGGCGGCCTCGCCGAATTCCGCACCGCACTCGAACTGTCCGTGGACCGCGGCTACTTCGCGGTCATCGGCCGCGGCCACATCAACCTCCCCTCCCACCTGGAGGGCGTCGGCCGCTCCCGGGAGGCCCTCGAGGTCGCCGCGCGGGGCATCGAACTGACCACCCGCTACGGCCTCAACGACAACACCAGCTGGGTGCTGGGCAACCGCGCCGAGTCGCTGCACTCGCTGGGCCGCTGGGAGGAGGCGAGCCGGTCCGCGGCCGACGCCCGCCGCCTGTCCCAGAGCCCCCGCTCCACGGGGCTGGCCGGCCACCGCCTCGCCCACCTCGCCCTCGACAAGGGCGACCTCGCCGCCGCCGAGCGCGAACTGGCCCTCGCCCGGGAGAGCTACGGCACCCACGACGACCAGCCCCAGCACGCCATCCCGCTGGCGCGCCACGCCCTGCGCATCGCCGCCGGGCAGGGCCGGGTCCTCGACGCCCGCGGCATCCTCCAGCAAACCCTGGATGCCGGGTTCCCGCTCGGCACCCAGCGCTATGCCTGGCCGCTGCTCTGGTCGGCCACCGTCGCCGAGTCGGACACCCGCGGGCTGCCCGCCGCCGAGCCCGGCCGGGCGGGGATCCTCGCCCGCATCCGCGACGCCGCCAAGGACCTGCCCCGCCTCACCCCGGTCTGGGACGCCTACGGCCTCGCGGTCGAGGCCGAACTCCGTCGCGCCGAGGGCCGGGAGGCGCCGGACGCCTGGGCCGAGGCGGTCGGCGCCTTCGAACCCCTGGAGCGTCCGCACGAGCTGGCCTGGGCCTGCTACCGCTGGGCCGAATCGCTGCTCCACGGCACCGAGCGGGCCACCGCCGGGCTGGACGGCCGCACCCCGCGCGAGGCCGCCGTACTCCTCCTCGCCCAGGCCCACGCCGCGGCCGCCACGATGGGCGCCCGCCCGCTTGCCGACGAGGTCGAACTCCTCGCCCAGCGCGCCCGCATCCCCCTGCCCGGCCTGACCGCGACCGCCGCGCCCGCCCCGGACGCCGCGCCCTCCTCACCGGCGGGCCCCGCCCCCGCCGACTCCCTCGGCCTGACGCCCCGCGAACGCGACGTGCTGCGTCTGGTCGCCGACGGCCGCAGCAACCGCCAGATAGCCGACACCCTGTTCATCTCGCCCAAGACCGCCAGCGTCCATGTCTCCAACATCCTCGCCAAACTGGGCGTCTCCGGCCGCGGCGAGGCGGGTGCGGTGGCGCATCGGCTACGACTGTTCGGGGAGCCGATGAGCCGATGAGCCGGTGAGCCGCGCCCCGTACCCGATACGGCGGGCGGCCTCCCGGTGATCGTCAGGCTCGCCCGTTAGCAGGCCGCCGCCGGCTTTCTCGCCCTGGCGGCCCAGGTGGAGCACCGGTTCGGGCAGGGCGTCGGACGGACGCTGATGGCGCACGCCACGCGCAGATTCGTACGGGGCCCGGGAACCCTCCAGGTGACCACCTTCGGGCCGGACCACCCCGGCGCCACGGTCAGCGGCGCCCGCGCCTTCTGCCACTCCCTCGGCTTCACCCCCGCCGAGCCCACGCACCCGGGCCCGGCGGGCGGCTCCCGTCAGATGTTCCGCAGGGCCGTCACCTGACGGGCTCCCACAGCGCGCTCAGTCCGCGTCGTCCGGTGCGGGCTGTGGGCGCGGCGGGCGGACGACGACGGTGCCGGACGAGAGGTCTATCGGGCCCGACCCGGGATCGCCGTCTCCCACGTCATCGACGACGAGCGACATCTTCTGCCGTTCCTCGTCGGTGTGCTTACGGCCGGGTGCGAACAGTTCCTCGACGACGTTGAACAACGTGCCCCCTTTCGGCGAGACCTCCCCGCAAGCGGGAGGCACCCTCACCCCGCCTTCGAGTGTAGGCATCTCGCGCGAAAAGGGGATCAGTTTGCCCGCAAGGGATCAGCTCACCTTCAGACGGAGAATCCGGTCATCGCCCTTGGCAGGGTGGCCGCGCCCGTCGGTGTTGCTGGTGACCAGCCACAACGAGCCGTCGCCGGCCGCGACCACGGTCCGCAGCCGCCCGTACTTGCCCTTCAGGAACGCCTGCGGCGCGGCCACCGGCTTCGTGCCGTTCAGGGCGATCCGCCACAGCCGCTCGCCGCGCAGCGAGGCCATCCAGATGGAGCCCCTGGCGTACGCGATGCCGCTGGGCGAGGCGTCCTTGGTCTTCCACTCCTCGACCGGGTCCACGAACCCGGAGCCCGCCTGGTCCCCCTTGGCCTTGCCCTCCGCCTCCGGCCAGCCGTAGTTGCGGCCCGGCTCGATGAGGTTGAGCTCGTCCCAGGTGTCCTGCCCGAACTCCGAGGCCCACAGCCGCTTTTCGTCGTCCCAGGCCAGGCCCTGCACATTGCGGTGGCCGTAGTCGTAGACCACCGAATCCGCCTGGGGATTGCCGTGCGCCGGCTCGCCGTCGGGCGTCATCCGCAGGATCTTGCCGCCCAGCGACGTCTTGTCCTGCGCGAGCCCGGTGTCGCCGGTCTCCCCGGTGCCGGCGTAGAGCATCTTGTCCGGGCCGAAGGCGATCCGGCCGCCGTTGTGGATCTGGCCCTTGGGGATGCCCCGCAGGATCGTGTCGGGCGCACCGAGCTGGTCGCCCTGGGGGCGCTTCTCGTCGTAGATCATGCGCGCGATGCGGTTGTCGGACGCGGTGGTGAAGTACGCGTACACCTGGTGGTCCGCCCCGAACGTCGAGGACACCGCGATCCCCAGCAGCCCGCCCTCGCCCTCCGGGTCCACGCCCGGTACCGAGCCCAGTTCCGTGGTCTTCCCGTCGTCCGCCGACACCCGGACGATCTTCCCGGTGTCCCGGGAGGCCACCAGCAGATCCCCGCCCGGCAGCACCGCGACGCCCCAGGGCGACTTCAGCCCGGTGGTCAGGGTGCCGACGACCTTGACCGACCCCTTGGTGGGCGGCGCGGTGGCGGACGGCGTGGCGCTCGGCGACGCCGGAGCGCCGGAGTCCTTGCCTTTGCCCTTGGGGGCGGCGGTGTTCCCCCCGTTGGCGGCCGGCGCGCCGGCGGACGAGCACCCGGCCGCCAGAAGCAGCGAAGCGACGGCCAACACGGCGGTGTGGGAACGGCGTTGCACGGCGGGGTCCTCTCGTTGTCGGGCGGGACAAGGAGACCACATCGTGGCGGGTGGGGCGGACGGTGGCGCGCCCCTCGGTGCCAAGACCCCGAGGTCAGCACCAAGAGCCCCGGGTCGGTGCCAAGCCCCCCCGGGTCAGTACCAAGCCCCCGGGTCAGTACCAAGAGCCCCGGGCGGGCGGCAGACCCGCGATCTCCGCCAGGTCCTCCCGGCTCAGCACCAGCTCCGCCGCCTTGGCGTTCTGGGCGGCCCAGCGTTCCTTCTTCGTGCCCGGGACGGGGACCACGTGGCGGCCCTGCGCCAGCACCCAGGCCAGGGCCACCTGGCCGGGCGTCGCGCCGTAGCGCGCGCCGATCCGCCGCAGCCCCGCCACCACCGGCTGGTTCGCCGCCATCATCTCGGCGGTGAAGCGCGGGTGGCGAGCCCGTACGTCCTCCGGTTCGAAGCCCTGGCCCGGGGTGAGGGTGCCGGTCAGATAGCCGTTGCCGAGCGGCATCGCCGCCAGGAAGCCGACGCCCCGGGACTCGCACCACGGCAGCAGCGCCTCCAGCGCCTCCGGCGACCACACCGACAGTTCGGCCTGGACGCTGCTGACCGGGAACACCTGCTGGATGCGCTCCAGTTGGCGCAGTGTGCCGTCGTGCATCCGCGAAGGAAGGCGGCTCCCGGCGCCCGCCCGGCGCTCCATACGCGCCGCACGCGGCGGCCGTACCGCCCGCGCGCCCACCGCACACAGCCCCAGGGACCGCACCTTTCCCGCGGCCACCAGCTGCGCCATCGCGCCCCAGGTCTCCTCGATGGGCACCTCGGGGTCCGCCCGGTGGAGCTGGTAGAGATCGATGCGGTCGGTGCCCAGCCGGCGCAGCGACGCGTCACAGGCGCGTTTGACGTAGCCGGGGCGCCCGTTGGCGACGATGTGCTGCTCGCCCACCAGCAGCCCGCACTTGGTCGAGACGAAGGCGTCCTGGCGCCGCTCCTTGAGCGCCCGGCCGACGAGCAGTTCGTTGGTGAAGGGGCCGTACATATCGGCGGTGTCCAGCAGGCTGCAGCCCCGGTCGAGCGCGGCGTGCACGGCCCGCAGCGAGCCCTCCCCGCTGCGCTGCGACTCGGTGTACCCCCAGCTCATCGGCATACAGCCCAGTCCGATAGCGCCCACTTCGAGGGCCGCCGCACCGATTGTCCTGCGCTCCACCTGGTCGTGCCTCCGTCCCCTCGCCCCCGATCAAGGGCCGTCACCAAACTAACGTCTGAACCAAACGCCTCTTCGCATAGCCTCGGGCCATGGCATCAGCACATCGCCGCACCGGCGCGAGAGACGTCTGGCTCCCCATCCCGCCCGACGAGATCGACGGCCTCCCCGAGGGGTTCCGCTACGTCCACTGGGACGCCGGTCCCGATTACCCCGCCGACCCCGCCGAGTGCGTCTTCTATGCCGTCCCCTACATGAAGGGCGCGGAGGCCTGCCTGCGCCCGCTGCCCCTGATGGCCCGGGTCGAGGCCGTACAGACGCTGACCGCCGGGATCGAGCACATGCTGCCCGGTCTGCCCGCGATGCCGTCCGGCGCCGAGCTGTGCAACGCCCGCGGCCTGCACGACGCCAGCACGGCCGAGCTGGCGCTCACCCTGACGCTGGCGGCGCTGCGCGATATCCCCGGTTTCGTACGGGGCCAGGACGCCGAGGAATGGCGGGCGGGCTTCCAGCCGGCCCTCGCCGACAAGTCCGTCCTCATTGTGGGCTACGGTTCGATAGGCAGTGCCATCGAAGACCGGCTCACACCTTTTGAGTGCGCGCGGGTGGCGCGCATCGCGCGCACCGCCCGTGAAACTGTGCGCGGTCCCGTGCATCCACTCCCTGCCCTGTCCGCCCTCCTGCCCGACGCGGACGTCGTCATCCTGGCCACTCCGCTCACCGGCGAGACCCGTGGCCTGGTCGGACGCGATTTTCTGGCCCGGATGAAGGACGGCGCACTCCTGGTGAACGTCGCCCGCGGCGCGATCGTCGACACCGGCGCACTGCTCGGCGAATTGGCGTCCGGACGGCTGCGCGCCGCGCTGGACGTCACCGATCCCGAACCCCTGCCCGCCGGCCATCCGCTGTGGCACGCTCCCGGCGTGCTCATCACTCCACACGTCGGTGGCCCCAGTTCTGCCTTCCTGCCCCGTGCGAAGCGGCTTCTGCGGGACCAGTTGACGCTTTTCGCGGCCGGGGAGCCCTTGCGGAACGTGGTAGCTACAGCTGACCAAAACGGTTGCGAGTAGCTCTACGAGGCCGTACGACTGCAGGGGGTGTTCATCAACTCCCAGTCAGTCACGCTCTGTAGAGACCCTATGTCCCTGAGTGACGGAACTGGTGTATCGTCCGGAAAAGGGGACGGCGCCGGGGTCTGCGCGGCGCGGTGCGAAGGATCCGGAACTCGAGGGGGGCGACGGGCGATGTACGGCCGATGGGCGAATCGCGATACGCGCGATCCACGAGCGCCCGAGGGAATACTGCTGGATCCTCAGGCGCGCCGATCGCGACGTCGTCGTGCACGGGCGAGCGGGAGAACGCGGTGAGCGCCCCGGGGGCGGTGCTCTCCAGGCCGCCGGCCTCCGCCGGCGGCCCGCCGAGCGTGGCACCGCAAATCGCCCTGGCGGTGGTCTGCGGCGGCTATGCCGTCGGCGCCGCCGTCGGCTGGGGGTCACACGAAGTCGCGCTGTTCATGGGTGACTTCGGGCTCAGCGTCGCCGCCCTCGTCGCGGCCGTCTCCTGCGGACTGTACGCCCGCAAGCACCCGAGCAGCCGCTTCCGGCCGGCCTGGATGCTGTTCGCCGCCTCCTCCGGGATGGCAGGCCTCGGCAACGGTGTATGGGGCTGGTACGAAGTCGTCCTGCGGGCCCCGGTGCCCAGCCCCTCCCTCGCCGACTTCTGCTTTCTGCTGTTCGCGCCGCCGGCCATCGTCGGTCTGCTGGTACTCGCCAAGCGGCCGGTCACCAGGGCCGGTTGGGTCTGCCTCGGCCTCGACGCCTGGCTGATCGCCGGCTCCCTGGTCACCCTCTCCTGGAGCCTCGCGCTCGCCCACACCACCCACTTCCAGGGCGCCAACGTCGCCCAGGGCGCCCTGTCGCTCGCCTACCCGCTGCTGGACATCGTGCTGGTGAGCATGGTGCTCGCGCTGCACTTCCGGCGCTCCTCGGTGCACCGCTCCGCGATCAACACCGCCATCGCGGCGCTGGCGTTGACGGTGCTGTGCGACGCCCTGTTCAGCTCGCCGCTGCTGCGCGAGCACTACCGCTCCGGCCAGATCCTGGACGCGGGCTGGTTCGCCGGTTCGATACTCCTCGCGTACGCGCCCTGGGTCGCCCGCCGTACGGCCGGCGCCCACGACGACCCCGAGCGCGCCGGTGACGACTTCCAGCGCGCCGCACGCCGCGTCCAGCCGCCCGGCAGCCGCCCCATCGCGGGCTCGCTCGCCGCCCTGACCCCGTATCTCGCCGCCGCCGTCTGCACCCTGGGCATTCTCACCAACGTCCTGGACGGGCGGCGCATCGACCGCGTGGTGCTCTTCACCGGCTGCACGGTCGTCCTCGCGCTGGTCGTCCGCCAGGGCATCATGCTGCTCGACAACATCACCCTCACCCAGGAGCTGGCCCAGAAGGAGAACCACTTCCGCTCCCTGGTGCAGGGCTCCAGCGACGTCATCATGATCGCCGCCCCGACCGGTGTGCTGCGCTACGTGAGCCCCGCCGCGGCGGGCGTGTACGGCCGTGAGGCGGAGGAGCTGGTCGGCTCCGAGCTGGCCTCCCTGATCCATCCCGAGGACCTGGGGCGGGTGGTGCACGAGGTGCGCAGGTTCCTCGCCGCCGCCCCCGAACAGGAACCGACCACCCGTATCGAATGCCGCTTCCGGGCCGGTGAGCAGCGCTCCGGCGGCGACGGCTGGCTGAACGTCGAGTCCACGGTCAACCGCCACCACGGCGGCCTGATCTTCAACTCCCGCGATGTCACCGAGCGGGTCCGACTGCAGGCCCAGCTCCAGCACAACGCCTCGCACGACGCCCTCACCGACCTGCCCAACCGCGCGCTGTTCACCGACCGGGTCAGCCAGGCCGTCACCGGCCGGCGCGCCAGCGACCACGACACCGCCGTGCTCTACATCGACCTGGACGGCTTCAAACAGGTCAACGACACCATCGGGCACCAGGCCGGCGACGAACTGCTGGTGCAGGCCGCCCGCAGGCTCGGCGATTCGGTGCGCTCGGGAGACATAGCGGCGCGGCTCGGCGGCGACGAGTTCGCCGCGCTGATCACGGGCGACGGTACCCGCGACCGCGCGGCCCGGGAATTCCGCGTCCATGAGATCGCCGACCGGCTGCGCATCAAGCTCTCCGAGCCGTACCGCATCGACGGCCGGGACGTCCGCGTCGCGGCCAGCATCGGCGTCGCCTTCGCCGACCCGGGCGTCACCCCGGCCGCTCTGCTGCGCAACGCCGACATGGCGATGTACCGCGCCAAGCAGGCCGGCAAGGGCCGGGTGGAGATGTACGCCCCGCAGATGCAGACCGAGGTGGTGCAGCGTGCCGAGCTCGCCACCAAACTGCGTACGGCGCTGCATGACGGCGAGTTCGCGCTGCTGCACCAGCCGGTGGTGGAGCTCTCCAGCGGCAAGGTCACCGCGGTCGCCGCGCACGCTCGCTGGCGTTCCGCCGAGGGCATCTGGTTCACCCCCGCCGAGTTCCTGCGGGTCGGCGACCGCGGCCGGCGCACGGAGGACGGCGAGCGCGCCGCGGAGCTGAGCCGCTGGCAGCTGGAGGAGGTCGTCGAGCAGGCCGCGGCGCGGCAGCGCGCGGGCCACACCGTCCCGGTCGCCATCCGGCTCTCCGCTCGCCGGCTGCTGGACGGCGGCCGGACGGGGATGCCCCCCAAGGCCGTCGAGGCGCTGCTCACCCGGCACGGCCTGCCCTCGGGCTCGCTCGTCCTGGAATTGGCCGAAAGCGACCCCCGCGTCCCCCTGGACGAGCTGGAGCGCCGCCTGGTGGCGCTGCGCCGGCTGGGCGTACGGATCGCCCTGGACGGCTTCGGCAGCGGCTACGCCGCCATCACCGCGCTGCGGCGGCTCCCCATCGACGTCCTGCGGCTGGACCGCGGCCTGGTCGACGGCGTCGTGGAGTCTCCCCGGCTGCACAAGATCACCGCCGGGCTGCTGCGGATCGCCGCCGACCTCGGGATGCAGTCCGTCGCGGACGGCGTCGATCTGCCCGAACAGGTCCTCGCACTGCGCTCCATGGGCTGCACCCACGGCCAGGGCCTGGCCTTCGCCGGGCCGCTGGACGAGCACCGGCTGCGGAGCGCCCTGTCCCGCGGCAGTTACCCGGTGCCCGACCCCGAGGGAGAGGGGCGCGCGGTGGTGCTCAGCGGCAGCGGACTGCCCGTGAGGCGGGCAGGTACGGCGGGTCCGGATTCGCTCGTGCATCCGCCATTGCGCTCAAATAGTGAGACCCCCGTCCCACCCACTTGACACTCGGTGCACGGCGGGGAGAGGGTCAGTGCCATGCGCACCCGAATTCTCGTACTTGGAAAGCGCGTCGGCTGAAGCCAGGGCCCTGATGATGCCCAGCGAACCGCTCCGACGCGCTCCCCTCGCTTGCCACTAGGCACGGGGGGTTTTTTGTTGCACAGCTACCTCACAAATCCCGTCAAAACCCTCAGCTTCGAGAAGAGACGCAGATGACCGAGCAGGCCTCCGGGGCCCACCATCCGCAGCCGCGGGCCCGTAACTCCGGCGGACCGCAGCAGTCCGCCACCGTCGAGCACGTCACGGGTGCGCAGTCCCTCATCCGTTCGCTCGAGGAGGTCGGGGCCGACACCGTATTCGGCATTCCCGGCGGTGCGATCCTGCCTGCGTACGACCCGATGATGGACTCCTCGAAGGTCCGGCACGTCCTGGTGCGCCACGAGCAGGGCGCCGGACACGCCGCCACGGGATATGCCCAGGCCACCGGCAAGGTCGGCGTGTGCATGGCGACCTCGGGACCGGGTGCCACCAACCTCGTCACCCCGATCGCCGACGCCCATATGGACTCCGTCCCGCTGGTCGCGATCACCGGTCAGGTCGCGTCCAAGGCGATCGGCACGGACGCCTTCCAGGAGGCGGACATCTGCGGCATCACGATGCCGATCACCAAGCACAACTTCCTGGTCACCGACCCGGCCGAGATCCCCCGGACGATCGCCGAGGCGTTCCACATCGCCTCCACCGGCCGCCCCGGCCCGGTCCTGGTCGACATCGCCAAGGACGCCCTCCAGGCGCAGACCACCTTCGTCTGGCCGCCGCACACCGAGCTGCCCGGCTACCGCCCGGTGACCAAGCCGCACGCCAAGCAGATCCGCGAGGCCGCCCGGCTGATCGTCGAGTCCAAGCGCCCGGTGCTCTACGTCGGCGGCGGTGTGATGAAGGCCGGCGCCACCGCCGAGCTCAAGGTGCTCGCCGAGCTCACCGGCGCCCCGGTCACCACCACCCTGATGGCGCTGGGCTCCTTCCCCGACAGCCACCCGCAGCACGTCGGCATGCCCGGCATGCACGGCGCCGTCACCGCCGTCACCGCGCTGCAGAAGTCGGACCTGCTGATCACCCTCGGCGCCCGCTTCGACGACCGCGTCACCGGCAAGCTGGACTCCTTCGCGCCGTACGCCAAGGTCGTGCACGCCGACATCGACCCGGCGGAGATCGGCAAGAACCGCGTCGCCGATGTGCCGATCGTCGGTGACGCCCGCGAGGTCATCGCCGACCTGATCGTCGCCGTCCAGGCCGAGTACGACGCCGGCCACAGGGGTGACTACAGCGCCTGGTGGAAGGACCTCAACCGCTGGCGCGACACCTACCCGCTGGGCTACGACCTGCCGGACGACGGCAGCCTCTCCCCGCAGCAGGTCATCCAGCGGATCGGCGAGCTCGCCCCCGCCGACACCATCTACGCCGCGGGCGTGGGCCAGCACCAGATGTGGGCCGCCCACTTCATCAACTACGAGCGGCCCGCGACCTGGCTGAACTCCGGCGGCGCCGGGACCATGGGCTACGCGGTGCCCGCCGCGATGGGCGCCAAGGCCGGACAGCCGGGCCGCACGGTCTGGGCGATCGACGGCGACGGCTGCTTCCAGATGACCAATCAGGAGCTGGTCACCTGCGCGCTGAACAACATCCCGATCAAGGTCGCGATCATCAACAACGGCGCGCTGGGCATGGTCCGCCAGTGGCAGACCCTCTTCTACAACCAGCGCTACTCCAACACCGTGCTGCACAGCGGCCCCGAGTCCGACGGCCTTGTGACGGCGGGCAAGGCCAGCGGCGGCACCCGCGTCCCGGACTTCGTGAAGCTGTCCGAGGCGATGGGCTGTGTCGCGATGCGCTGCGAGGACCCTGCCGAACTGGATGCGGTCATCGCCAAGGCCAATGCCATCAACGACCGCCCGGTCGTGATCGACTTCATCGTCCACGAGGACGCCCAGGTGTGGCCGATGGTCGCCGCCGGCACCTCCAACGACGAGGTCATGGCCGCCCGGGGCGTGCGTCCCGACTTCGGCGACAACGAAGACGACTGAACCCAGGACGTCACGGACGCACGGAAGAAGAGAGAAGACCCATGTCCAAGCACACGCTCTCCGTCCTGGTGGAGAACACGCCCGGCATCCTGGCCCGGATCGCCGCCCTGTTCTCCCGCCGCGGCTTCAACATCGACTCCCTCGCGGTCGGTGTCACCGAGCACCCCGACATCTCCCGCATCACCATCGTGGTCAGCGTCGAGTCGCTGCCGCTGGAGCAGGTCACCAAGCAGCTCAACAAGCTCGTCAACGTCCTGAAGATCGTCGAGCTGGAGCCGGGCACCGCGATCCAGCGCGAGCTGGTCCTGGTCAAGGTCCGCGCCGACAACGAGACCCGCTCGCAGATCGTCGAGATCGTCCAGCTCTTCCGCGCCAAGACCGTGGATGTCTCCCCGGACGCCGTCACGATCGAGGCCACCGGATCCAGTGACAAGCTGGAGGCGATGCTCAAGATGCTGGAGCCGTTCGGCATCAAGGAACTGGTCCAGTCCGGCACCATCGCCATAGGCCGTGGCGCCCGGTCCATCACGGACCGCTCGCTGCGCGCCCTGGACCGTACGGCCTGATTCCCGCGGTCCGCCCGGACCGTATGGCGAGACCCTCAAACCTTCCCCGACCCGCCCGACATACTGTGTGGGCACCCGCTAGATCCAAGGAGATACCCGAAGTGGCCGAGCTGTTCTACGACGACGATGCCGACCTGTCCATCATCCAGAACCGCAAGGTCGCGGTCATCGGCTACGGAAGCCAGGGCCACGCCCACGCGCTGTCCCTGCGTGACTCCGGCGTCGACGTGCGGGTCGGTCTGCACGAGGGCTCCAAGTCCAAGGCGAAGGCCGAGGAGCAGGGCCTGCGCGTGGTGACGCCCGCCGAGGCGGCGGCCGAGGCCGACGTCATCATGATCCTCATCCCGGACCCGATCCAGGCCAAGGTCTACGAGGAGTCCATCAAGGACAACCTCAAGGACGGCGACGCGCTGTTCTTCGCCCACGGCTTCAACGTCCGCTTCGGCTTCATCAAGGTCCCGGCCGGCGTGGACGTCGCCCTGGTCGCCCCCAAGGGTCCGGGCCACCTGGTGCGCCGTCAGTACGAAGAGGGCCGCGGCGTTCCGGCGATCGCCGCCGTCGAGCAGGACGCCTCCGGCAACGCGTTCGCCCTGGCGCTCTCGTACGCCAAGGCCATCGGCGGCACCCGTGCCGGTGTCATCAAGACCACCTTCACCGAGGAGACCGAGACCGACCTGTTCGGTGAGCAGGCCGTGCTGTGCGGTGGCGCCTCGGCGCTGGTCAAGGCCGGCTTCGAGACGCTGGTCGAGGCGGGCTACCAGCCCGAGATCGCGTACTTCGAGTGCCTCCACGAGCTCAAGCTGATCGTGGACCTGATGTACGAGGGCGGTCTGGAGAAGATGCGCTGGTCGGTCTCCGAGACCGCCGAGTGGGGCGACTACGTCACCGGCCCCCGCGTCGTCACCGACCAGACCAAGGCCGAGATGAAGAAGGTCCTCGCCGAGATCCAGGACGGCACCTTCGCCAACAACTGGATGGCGGAGTACAACGCCGGTCTGCCGAAGTACAACGAGTACAAGAAGGCCGACGAGAACCACCTGCTGGAGACCACCGGCAAGAAGCTGCGCAAGCTGATGAGCTGGGTGGACGACGAGGCGTAAGCCCGTGGGACAGGGGGTCGCGGCGCAGGTCGCGGCCCCCTCGTCCATACCCGCCGCGGCCCGTGCGCAAGGACGGCGGCGCCGCATTGTCCACCGCGTAGAAGCCCGCACGGGTGATCCTTCCGCTTCGGCGCAGGCCGCTTCTCCCCGCGCCACTACACTCAAACCAACAAGCGCGTCAGGCTCACAACGTCGTGCGTCTTCCACGCGGCTTTCCCCCTTCACCGCCTTCGGCCGCCGGGACGGCCGTCCGCGAAGGACTAGTGAGGACTGAAGACCACGTGAGCTCGAAACCCGTCGTACTGATCGCCGAAGAGCTGTCGCCCGCCACCGTCGACGCCCTCGGCCCTGACTTCGAGATCCGGCACTGCAACGGCGCGGACCGCGCCGAGCTGCTGCCCGCCATCGCCGACGTCGACGCCGTCCTCGTGCGCAGCGCGACGAAGGTCGACGCCGAGGCGATCGCCGCCGCCAAGAAGCTGAAGGTCGTGGCCCGCGCGGGTGTGGGCCTGGACAACGTCGACGTCTCCGCCGCCACCAAGGCGGGCGTGATGGTCGTCAACGCCCCCACCTCCAACATCGTCACCGCCGCCGAGCTGGCCTGCGGTCTGCTGGTCGCCACCGCGCGTAACATCCCGCAGGCCAACACCGCTCTGAAGAACGGCGAGTGGAAGCGCAGCAAGTACACCGGCGTCGAGCTCAGCGAGAAGACCCTCGGCGTGGTCGGCCTCGGCCGGATCGGCGTCCTGGTCGCCCAGCGGATGTCCGCCTTCGGCATGAAGGTCGTCGCCTACGACCCCTACGTCCAGCCGGCCCGCGCCGCGCAGATGGGCGTCAAGCTCCTCACGCTCGACGAGCTGCTGGAGGTCGCGGACTTCATCACCGTCCACCTCCCCAAGACCCCCGAGACGGTCGGTCTGATCGGCGACGAGGCGCTGCACAAGGTCAAGCCGTCGGTCCGGATCGTCAACGCCGCGCGCGGCGGGATCGTGGACGAGGCCGCGCTGGCCACCGCGCTCAAGGAGGGCCGGGTCGCCGGCGCGGGCCTGGACGTGTACGCGACCGAGCCCTGCACCGACTCGCCGCTCTTCGAGTTCGACCAGGTCGTCGCCACCCCGCACCTCGGCGCTTCGACCGGTGAGGCGCAGGAGAAGGCCGGTATCTCGGTCGCCAAGTCGGTGCGCCTGGCGCTCGCCGGCGAGCTGGTGCCGGACGCGGTCAACGTCCAGGGCGGCGTGATCGCCGAGGACGTCAAGCCGGGGCTGCCGCTCGCCGAGAAGCTCGGCCGCATCTTCACCGCCCTCGCGGGCGAGGTCGCGCTGCGGCTCGATGTCGAGGTGTACGGCGAGATCACCCAGCATGACGTCAAGGTGCTCGAACTGTCCGCGCTCAAGGGCGTGTTCGAGGACGTGGTGGACGAGACGGTCTCGTACGTGAACGCCCCGCTGTTCGCGCAGGAGCGCGGCGTCGAGGTGCGGCTGACGACCAGCAGCGAGTCGCCCGAGCACCGCAATGTGGTGACGGTGCGCGGCACGCTCGCGGGCGGCGACGAGGTGTCGATCTCCGGCACGCTCGCCGGCCACAAGAACATCCAGAAGGTCGTCGCGGTCGGGGAGCACTCCATCGACCTGGCGCTCGCCGACCACATGGCGTTCCTGCGCTACAGCGACCGCCCCGGTGTCGTCGGCACCGTCGGCAAGATCCTGGGCGAGGCCGGCATCAACATCGGCAATATGCAGGTCTCGCGGGAGAACGTCGGCGGCGAGGCGCTGGTCGCGCTGACCGTTGACGACACGATTCCGGCCGCCGTGCTCTCCGAGATCGCGGAGGAGATCGGCGCGACCTCGGTGCGCGCGGTCAACCTCGGCTGATTCGCTTCGGCGGTTTTCGCAGGTCAATGGGTCAGGGCCCCGTTTCGGCGGGGCCCTGACCCCTTTGCGTGCAAGGACGGGGCCATGGGGGTGACGTACCGGCCGGCAGGCGTGGACGCTCCCGCCGTTCCGTGGACGCTCCCGCCGTTCACCCGAACGGCGTAGCAACGGTGCGCCCGCCCCTGACGGCGTGCGAGGCCCCAGCACCGTCCCGGCGCCGCCGAGCCCGGTGATTCCCGGCCGCCCCGAGTCGCTGCGGGGGTCTTCGCGGCGCGCAATGGGAACTGCGCGTGCCCCCGCCGGCGCGTGCGGAAGGAGAGATGCGCCATGAACGCACCGCAGGGTGACACCCCTCAGGATCTGACCGGCTTGACCGTGGTCGATGTGCAGGGTTCCAAGGTGGGCACCGTCCAGCAGGTCTACCGCGACGACGCCACCGATGCCCCCGAGTGGATCACTGTGCGTATCGGGCTGTTCGGTATGAAGGAGATCTTCGTACCGCTTGCCGGGGCGCGGCGGGCGGGCGGCGAGCTGCATGTTCCGCACGCCAAGGAAACGATCAAGAAAGCGCCGCGGATCGACGCGAACGGCCATCTCGACCCCTCCGAGGAGGCCGAGCTCTACCGCTATTACGGCATGACCCGGCCGGGCGACCCCACTTCCCGCTAGGGCACCCGTCCTGTCGGGCGAGGCGACCGGGGATGCGTCCGGGGCTGCGTCCGGGGCCGGGCCCTGGATCCCTTCCGCAGGGCGCGGCGTTAGGCTGCCGGCAGGGGAGACCGCGAAGATCTTCGGGGAGGCGCCGAGCGGTGCCTGCCGGAGCAGGGGTACGCGCGCACCACCGCCCGCGGCGTCTGCGACAAGGTCCTCCAACGCATCGGCGGTGAACGGGAGTTCATCGCCGCACAGGTTGAGGTGCCGGGGCCGCTGAGGCCGACGGGGGAGGAGCGAGCGATGGCGGACGACGAGGCGCAGTTCCCGGGCTGGCGGGTCCAGCCCTTCGGTGGACTGGCGGGGCTGGTCCCCGGCGGCATCCGGCTCGGCGAGCATCGCAAGGTGCTCGCCGACCGGCTGGCCGGGGCGTTCGGCGAGCACCTGGGGGAGCGGAGGACGTTCCGCAAGGCGCCCTGGGACACCGGGCTGTGCGACCACTACGTCGAGGGCGGGCTGATCTTCCACTTCGACGACGCGGAACGCCTGGTGTATTTGGAGGCGTTCGACCCCGCACCGGTCTTCTACCAGGACCTCCCGCTCACCGGGCTGCCGTACGACGCGGTGCTCGACGGCCTCCGGGAGCGCGGCGTCCGCCTGGTCGACGGCGACGTGGGCGTCGCGGCCCCGGACGCCGGCTTCCACCTCACAGCCCCTTACGGACCGGACGACGACCGCGCCTACAGCGTCGGACTCTTCCGCAGGTCCGCGCTCGCCGACGCCATCACCTACTCGGAGGCGGGCCCGGCCGAGCGGATCACCGAGCACCGGCTGGTCCCCGGCGAAGGTACCGAGGCCGTACAACTGGGCCAGGAGCGCCGGGAGTTGGGGGCCAGGCTCGGGCCGGCGCAGCAGAGCCGCCCGGAGTACGGCGGCGTGAGCATGGACTGGTACTCCGACCACGGCCTGGTGCTGTTCTTCGACGCCGACGACCGGCTGACCTCGATGGTCATCACCTACTCCGGGGTGAGCGGCACGGCCTGGTTCCGCGGCGTACAGCTGCTCGGCCGCCCCTACGCCGACGTCGTCGCCGAGCTCGAGGCGCAGGGGGCGGCGGTCGAGCACGGAGAACTGGCCGGGCGGGTCCTGGACGGCGGCTTCACCCTCCAGCTGAGCGGGTACGGGAACCCGGCCATGCCGGTGTCGGCGGTCGTCTTCCGTCGCTAGGGCTCACCGCCGCCGGCCGCCGGGGCTCACAGCCGCGCCTCCTTGAGCGCGATGTGCAGCAGCAGCCGGTCCTGGCCCTCGTCCAGGTCGAGGCCGGTCAGCTTTTCCACGCGGCCCAGGCGGTAGTAGAGCGTCTGGCGGTGGATGCCCAGGGCCTGGGCGGTACGGCCGGCCTGGCCCGCGCAGTCGAGGAACGCCTCGGCGGTGCGGGCCAGTTCGGCGTGTGCGGGGGCCAGCAGCGCCTCGACGGCCGGGTCGGGGCCGGTGAGGGGCAGCGCGGTCAGCAGGCGGTACGCGCCGATGGCGTCCCACTGGGCGACCGGGCCCAGCCGCGGCTCGGCACGGGCGGCGCGGGCCGCATCCAGGGCCTGCTGCCAGGCGGCCGGAAGGTCGGCCAACTCCCTTGTGCCGGTGCCGATTCCGGCGGCACCGGGCCGGGGCGCGAGGGCGCGGCCGCGGGCGGTCCCGGCGGCCGGCGCGGCGCCCGCGCGGGGTGAGCGCAGCAGATGCTCGGCCACCGTATGGGCGGGGGCGAGGGAGCCGGGCGAACGGAGACGTACGAGGGCGGCCAGGGCGGGGGACGCGGCGTGCGGGTGGCCGGTGCGCGGCCGGTCGGCGGAGTCGGTGGCGTCGGGCGCCGTCCCCGGAGCCGGGGGCTCGGCGGCCCCGGACGGGCCGCTGCCCGCGGGCAGCGGACAGGCCGCGAGCAGCCCCGGCAGGCTCGGCAGCGGCGCCGCGTCGGCGTCCGTGGTGTCCCAGGGCAGCACCGCGACCAGAGTGAGCGGCGAGCCCGCCGGGAAGCGCAGGGTGTCGCGCAGCGCATCGCCCAGGGCGGCCTCGGCGGCGCCGCGCGCACCGGACCCGCGCGCACCGGGCCCCGAGGTCAGCAGCTCCCGCAGGAGATCGCCCAGCTCGGCCCCGGCGCGGGCCTCGTCCGCCAGCAGGGCGCCGATCCGGGCGGCGGTCTCCATCGCCTGCGCGATCCGCGGGTCCGCCGGCGCGCCGCGGCCGCCCAGTTCCAGGTCGGTCAGATGCCCGTCGTCCAGCAGCCAGACATAGCCGTGCACGATGCCGCGATGGCGTACGGGCAGACAGATCCGGCCGCGGAAGACCCCGGCTGCGGGGTCCGGCGGAATGCGCAGCGCCGTCCTGGCCCGCGCGATCCCGAACGCCTCGAACCAGGCCCGTACCGCCGCCGACGACCGGCGCTGCAGGATCGACCGGGTCCGTACCGGGTCCATGACCTCGTCGTCGTCACCTTCGTGCGCGCCGAACGCGATCAGCCCGAAATCCCGGTCCTCCAGCGTCGCCGGTGCGCCGAGCGCCGCCGAGATCTCGTCCACGAGCTGCTGGTAATCGCCCCGCATCCGCCGCCGGGCTCCCTTCTTGTCCGTACCTTCTCGTCCGTACGTGCCCTGCACCATTCTCATACATCTGTCTGAGATCCTGACCACGAAGGCGTGACAGCTGTCGATGGCCGGAAGATGGCGAGATCCTTAAGTTTCAGGTGGCTCATCTTGCCGCTGCACCGCCGCTACGGCGCTCGCCCGGCATTTGTCATCCTGAACCGTGGAGGTGCCCCATGCTGGGTCCCGTGCTTCTCGCCGCAGCGCGCAGCGACAGCATCCGCCGCATCGTCGCGGCCGCTCCGGTCACCCGCCCTGTGGTGGACCGCTTCATCGCCGGCGAGCGGCTGGCCGAGTCCATGACGGTCGTCCGGTCGCTGGCCGCGCGCGGCCTGGAGGTCACCCTCGACCACCTGGGCGAGGACATCACCGACCCTGCCGAGGCGCTGCGTAACCGCGACGCCTATCTCCAGCTGACGGCGGCGCTCAAGGAGCAGGGGCTCGGCGTGAAGGCCGAGATGTCCGTCAAGCTCTCCGCCTTCGGCCAGGCGCTGCCCGGCGGCCACGAGCTGGCGCTGAAGAACGTCACGCCGGTGGTCGAGGCCGCCGCCGAGGCCGGTACGACGGTGACCCTCGACATGGAGGACCACACCACCGTCGACTCCACCCTCGCCATCCTCGCCGAGCTGCGTGAGCGCTACCCCCAGACGGGCGCGGTCGTCCAGTCCTACCTCTTCCGTACCGAGGACGACTGTCATGCGCTCGCCGGGGAAGGCTCCCGGGTGCGGCTGGTCAAGGGTGCGTACAAGGAGCCCGCGACCGTCGCCTTCCAGGACAAGCGGGAGGTCGACAAGGCCTATGTCCGCTGCCTGAAGATCCTGATGGCGGGGCAGGGCTACCCCATGATCGGGTCGCACGACCCGCGGATGGTCGCCATCGGCCAGGAGCTGGCGCAGCGCAACGGCCGCAAGCCCGGCGACTTCGAATTCCAGATGCTGTACGGCATCCGCGAGGCCGAACAGCAGCGGCTGGTCGCCGAGGGGCACCGCATGCGGGTCTACATCCCGTACGGCACCGACTGGTACGGCTACTTCATGCGCCGCCTCGCCGAGCGCCCCGCGAACCTCGGGTTCTTCCTGCGGTCGCTGGCGACTCGCGGCTGATTGCCCCCTGGCGGCGGGTTCGGGTGGATGCTGGAAACCCGGGCCGCACCGCTGACCCCCGTAGACCCCGTACGAACACCGACGTCGCTACAGCGAACTACAGCGAAGGAGACACGGCCGCCATGGACGCTGTGACCCAGGTCCCCGTGCCGGTTAACGAGCCGGTTCACACCTACGCCCCCGGCAGCGCGGAGCGCAGTCGCCTGGAGGCCAAGCTCAAGGAGCTGGCCGGTAACCCGATCGAGCTGCCGATGACCATCGGCGGCGAGCGGCGGATGGGCGCCGGCGAGCGCTTCGATGTCGTACAGCCCCACAACCACGCCGCCCGGCTCGGCACCTTCGGCACCGCCACCGTCAAGGACGCCCAGGACGCGGTCGACGCCGCGCTGGCCGCCGCCCCCGCCTGGCGTGCGCTGTCCTTCGACGACCGCGCCGCGATCATCCTCAAGGCCGCGGACCTGCTCTCCGGTCCCTGGCGCGAGAAGCTGGCCGCCGCCACCATGCTCGGCCAGTCCAAGACCGCCCAGCAGGCGGAGATCGACACTCCCTGCGAGCTGATCGACTTCTGGCGCTTCAATGTGCACTTCGCGCGCCAGATCCTCGCCGAGCAGCCCCCGGCGAACTCCCCCGGCGTCTGGAACCGCTCGGACCACCGCCCCCTCGAAGGCTTCGTCTACGCGATCACGCCCTTCAACTTCACCGCGATCGCCGGCAACCTCCCGACCGCCCCCGCCCTCATGGGCAACGTGGTCGTCTGGAAGCCCTCCCCGACGCAGACCTACGCCGCCGTGCTGCTGATGCAGCTGCTGGAGGAGGCCGGGCTGCCCAAGGGCGTCATCAACCTCGTCACCGGCGACGGCAAGGACGTCTCCGAGGTGGCGCTGACCCACCCCGAGCTGGCGGGCATCCACTTCACCGGTTCGACCAAGACCTTCCAGTACCTGTGGAAGACGGTCGGCACCAACATCGAGAACTACAAGACCTACCCGCGTCTGGTCGGCGAGACCGGCGGCAAGGACTTCATCGTCGCCCACCCGACGGCCGACCGCGCCGTGCTGAAGACCGCCATGACCCGTGGCGCCTTCGAGTTCCAGGGCCAGAAGTGTTCCGCCGCCTCCCGCGCCTACGTCCCGGCCTCCCTCTGGAACGCCGGTTTGAAGGAAGAGTTCGCGGCCGAGGTCGACAGCCTGACCATGGGCGATGTCGCGGACCTGGCGAACTTCATGGGCGCCGTCATCGACGAGCGGTCCTTCGCCAAGAACAAGGCGGCCATCGACCGCGCCAAGGCCGACCCGACGGTCGAGGTCGTGGCCGGCGGCACGTACGACGACAGCGAGGGCTACTTCGTCCGCCCGACGGTCCTGGTCTCCACCGACCCGGAGAACGAGATCTTCAAGGACGAGTACTTCGGCCCGATCCTGGGCGTGTACGTCTACGACGACGCCGACTACGACGCGATGCTGCAGCAGATGGAGTCCGCCTCGGCCTACGGCCTGACCGGCTGCGTCATCGCCCAGGACCGCGCCGAAGCGGCCCGTACCTGTGAGGTGCTGCGCTTCGCGGCCGGCAACTTCTACATCAACGACAAGCCCACCGGCGCCGTCGTCGGCCAGCAGCCCTTCGGCGGCGGCCGCGCCTCGGGCACCAACGACAAGGCCGGCGCCAAGCAGAACCTGATGCGCTGGACGTCCACCCGCTCCATCAAGGAGACGCTGGTGCCGCCGACGGACTACCGGTACCCGCACATGGGCTGAGGCCCCTGCGTACGGCGGCGGCCCGGCACCCTCTTGGGGGTGCCGGGCCGCCGGTGTTTGCGTCAGCTGCCGGTGCGACGGGGGCCGGTGATGGGCTCCCCGATGGTGAATCCCTTGGCGGGACCTTCGGGGAGGGTGATGTCGGTGCCGTACGCGACGCGGTGCTCGTCGGCGTAGGAGGCTTCTGCGGGGCAGGGGACGGTGAGCACGGTGACGGTGCCGTGGCCTCGCAGTTCTCCACAAGCTCGGTGTGGCAGCCCTCGGGAAGGTCGATGGCTTTCCACGCCCGCCACAGGGCCTTGTCCGGATTGATCATGCGGCCACGGTAGGCATGCGGTTCCGTCGCCCGGCCACGTGACCGCCGCCCACCACCAGTTCGTACGAATATCAGCTCCAGCCGTTGACGATCATCCCCAGCCCCACCGCGAACCCACCCCCCAACAGCGCCAGATACCCCGCATACCGCCGCCGCCAAGGCCGCCCCGCCGCCCCCAGCGCAGCGAACGCCAGGCCGACCGTCAGCGTGCGGCTGCCGCGGGCCTCGGCGGAGGCCAGGAGCCAGTCGGGGGCGGGGACATGGGCGCGGCCCGCTTCGGCGGCGTAGACCTTGTACGGGATGCCGTCCCAGGGCTGGTGGCGGACGGCCGCGGCGCCCTCGTCGGCGAGCTGGCGGGAGACCTCGGCGCGCATCCGGTCCGTGGTGAGCGGGGCGGGCAAGTGGGCGCCGCCGGCGGCGAGTTGGAGGGCGAGGAGACCGCCCGTGAGGCTGCCGGCCAGGGCCGCGAGGGAGAGCCGCAGACCGGCGCGGGGCGCGGCCACGCAGGCGATGGCGAGGAAGAGTTCCGGCATCAGCGGCCAGCTCAGCGCCTCGGCGAAGGCCCAGGCGAAGGCGAGCGGCAGGCCCCGGCGGGAGGCGACGAGGGCGGCGGTACGGCGGCGGAGCCGGGAGTCGGGGCGGCCGCCCACGGCCGCAAGGTCGGTCAGGGCCGCGTGATCGGTCAGCGCCGCGCGGTCGGTCAGGGACTGCACGGCGTCGCGGGCGGTGGCCGGGGCGACGGGGCCGTACAGGGGGGCGCCGATGTGGACGCGGACCTCGGTGCGGCGCAGGGTGCCGTGTTTGGGGAGCAGGCGGTCGGTGCCCGCGAGGCCCACCGGGACGACCGGGACGCCGGCCCGTTCGGCCAGGAGCAGGGCGCCCCGGCGGAAGTCGCCGACCGCGCCGTCGCGGCCGCGGGTGCCCTCGGGGAAGAGGACCACGGCGCGGCCGGCCCGCAGCGCGTCGGCCGTGTCCAGCAGGTCGTCGAGGCCGCCGCCGGTGCGCCGTACGGGGAACCCCGCGGCGAGGCGGCGGCAGATGCGGCGGCGCCACGGGGTGGCGAACCAGTAGTCGGCGGCCGCGCCGATCAGCGGGGCGTGCCGGGCGTCGAGAGCGGCGAGCAGGGCCGCGGTGTCGGCGTGTGAGGAGTGGTTGGCGACGACCACGCAGCCGCCGCGCGGGAGTTGGCCATGGCGGGTGATGCCGCCGGTGAGGGTGAGGGCGAGGGTCCACAGCGCGCGGCGCAGCCAGGAGGCGGTGGTGGACGGGAGCGGCACCCGGGGGAGCCGGGGGACGGGAGGAAGCGTGCGCAGCGCCGGGTGGCGGGCGGGGCGGCCGCCGCCGAGGAGGTGGGGGCGCAGCGGCCGGTGGATCCGGCGGGGGCGCCGGATGCCCCGGGGACGCAGCGCACGGCGGCGGGCGTGCGGGGACGACGGGCGCCGGCGGCCGGTGCGGCCCCGTCGGCCGCCCGCAACGGAACCCCCGGCCCGCACCCTGGCGCCGCGGCGGGCCGTGGCCCGTGCGGCGGCCCGTGCGGCGGTACGGCACTCACGCCCGGCTGCTGTCACAGCGTCACCACCATCGCCAGCGGCACCGCCACCAGCAGCGAGTCGATACGGTCCAGCAGCCCGCCGAAGCCGGGCAGCCAGCTCCCGGCGTCCTTCACCCCGGCCTCCCGCTTGACCATGGATTCGAGCAGGTCACCCAGGACGCAGCCGGCCAGCACCGCGCCCCACAGCCAGGGGGTGAACGCGCCGACGGCCGCCAGGGCACCGGCCGTTGCCACCGCCGCGCCGAGCACCCCGGCCCAGGTCTTGTTGGGGGAGAGCGGCGACAGCGGGCGGGCGAGTGCGCCGCGCCGCCCCAGTGCCATACCGCCGCACCAGGCACCCACATCGCCGAGCGCGACCGCGACGCCCACCGCGACGGCGGTACCGCCGAGGAGGACGAGGCCGGTGAGCGCCACCGGGATCCACAGCAGGCCGAAGAGGGCGCGGGCGGCGCGGGCCGCGCCCGCCGTGTGGTCGCCGGACAGCAGTGCGGGCAGCGTGGCGGCGAGCAGCAGCACCGTCATCGCCCGCAGATCCAGCCACTCGGGGCGCAGCCAGGCGAGCAGCGGCAGGACGACGGCGGCCGCGGCGAGCACCCGGCGCTCGGCGCCGGCGGACGTCCCGCCGGGGGCCATCCGTGCGTACTCCGCCACGGCGATCAGGCCGAGGCCCGCCGCCAGGACCGCCGCGCCCGCCTCGCCGAAGAACAGCGAGCCCAGGAAGACCGGGGCGGCCAGCGCCCAGGTGCGCCAGCGGCGGCGCAGTTCGCGGCGCATCCGTACCCGGGCGGGCAGCGCCGCGACGGCCACGCCGCCCAGCCCCAGTACCCCGCCGACCACCGGAGCGACCCGCCCGACGGCCTCGCCGCCGGTCAGCAGGAGGCTTCCGGCGCCGCCCGCCGGGGCCGGCCCCACGAGCGCGCTCACCGGGTCACCTCGGTCGTGGTGTCGCCCAATTCCCGCCACAGCCAGGCCAGTCGGAGCACCGCCGTCAGCGCGGAGCCGACCGCCAGCACGGCCAGGACCGGTACCGCCCAGCCCGTCGCGGCGGCCACCACCGTGAGCAGGCAGCGTTCCGTCTTGCCGACCGGACCGCCGTTACGGCGCGGCGCCCCGGCCGCCGCGCCCGCCAGCGCCACCCAGGACGGCAGCGTCGCGGCCAGCGCGGCGGCGGCCACCAGCCACAGCGGGGCGCGGGTCAGGAATCCGGCGAGGACCAGGAGGTCGGCGGCGCGGTCGCCGAGTTCGTTGAGGACACTGCCGCGCCGGGTGCAGCGCCCGGTGTCGCGGGCCAGGGCGCCGTCGAGGTTGGCGAAGGCCAGCCGGGCGGCCAGCAGGGCCGCGACGGGGAGGGCGGCGAGCGGGGCCGGCAGCCAGGCGAGCGCGGCCGCGGCCCACGCGGCCGCGAGCACACCGGCGGCGGTCAGCACGTCGGGCGAGACCTCCCGGCGGGCCAGCGCGCCGCGGACCCTGCCGAGCCGGGCCGCGTACCAGGGCTTGAGTGCGTACAGGCCGTTCATGGGGCCACTTTCGCCGTGCAACGCCCGGCCGCGGCACGGTGTTCGTACTCACGTGCGGTACTCAAGTGGGCTAACCCCGGCTGAGTACCGCTCGCCGGGCGGGCGCCGCCCGGAGCGCAGTGGTCTCCGTCTCAGATAGTAGGAAGCCCAAGTAATTGTGCAGACATCACGGCCCGGCTGTCCTAGCGTTGTAGAAGCCGAACGTACCGCTCCATCGAGCGCGGCGGATGAGGCCCGGTGCGCCAGCGCAGGTGATCCCTGCCGCGCCGTGGTCCCCGCCCCTGCCGGCCGTGTCTGCATCGACGCACCCCTGAAGCTCTCGGGGCTTTGGCATTGGAGACGTGAATCATGGCCGAGACAGCCGTCCGCAGGACCCGCCACTCCGCCCGCACCACCAACGAAGCCGACCGCCGGGCCGCCGCGGCCGCCCTCCAGCGGGCGCTCGACCGCCGCGACAACGGCGGCGCCACCGGGCACTGACGCCCCGGGCGCACGGGCGCACCCGGGGCACAGCCGTCGCCCAGGGCGGTGTCCGCTAGCGCGTCACCTCGAAGTGGTCGACGCGCTCGCCCGACTCGGCGAGTGCCGTGACCTTCATGCGGGGGCGGTGCCCCGGCTCGACCTCGACCGCGAGGAACGAGAAGCCGGTGTAGCGCACCCGCGACCACTCCACCGTGTCCACGGCCTTGGTGCGGTCCTTGGTCCAGTGATACGTCTTCACCTCGTCGAGGTCCTTGACATGGCCCTCGTAGCTGTCCGGCACCGGGAAGTCGTACAGCGCCCTGCCCGCGCCGCCCGCGGTGACGTAGACGATGCCCTCGCGCGAGGAGTCGACGCGCTCGCCGATCGGTACCTTCTTGCCGACCCGGCCGCCCATGATGGCGTCGGTGCGCTCGTAGACGTGGTTGTGGCCGTTGACGACCAGATCCACCTGGTGCTTCTCGAACAGCGGCAGCCACGCGTCGCGCACGCCGCCGTCCGAGGCGTGCGAGTTGGTGGTGGAGAAGGCGCAGTGGTGGAAGAAGACGACGATGAAGTCGATCCCGTCCGCGGCGCGCAGCTCTCCCAGCCGGCGGTCCAGCCAGCGGGTCTGCCTGCCGCCGGTGTAGCCCTGGTTGGCCGGGATCTCGTACGAGACGTCGTTGGCGTCCAGTGCGACGACGGCGACGTTGGAGTAGGTGAAGGAGTAGACGCCGGGGGCGTTCTCGGCGTCCGGGCCGGTGCCGGGCAGCGTCCAGCGGGCGTTCTGGCCGCCGTAGCCGTTGGGCGAGTACCAGGCCTCCATGTCGTGGTTGCCGGTGGTCACCATCCACGGCACGGACTTGGCCACCGACTCGGTCTGGGCGAGGAACTGATCCCAGACGCGGGCGTCGTAGGTGTCGTGGTCGGAGCCCTGGCCGTCCGGGTCCGCGTAGCAGATGTCGCCCGCGTGCAGGTGGAAGGACGGGTTCTGACCCAGGATCAGCTGGTCGTTGGCGAGCGCGTGGTAGCTGACGCCCTGGTCGCCGAAGGCGGTGAAGACGAACGACTCGGCACGCGCCGGGGCGGTACGGAAGGTGCCGACGGTGGAGAAGTGGCGCGGGTCGGCCGGGTCGAAACCGTCGTGGCCGACGCCGTAGTAGTACGTCGTCCCCGGGCGCAGCCCGTCCAGTGCGGCGTGCAGGTAGTACTGCTCGACGGCCGGCAGCTTCGACGACAGCGCCGGGGTGTGCAGATCGCGCACCTCGGCCTCGATCTTGCGCCCCAGGTCCCACGGCTCGAGCCCCACCCGCAGATACGGCCGCCGGACCGCGAACGGCACCTGCCAGGCCACCCGCATCTGGGTCTTGGGGTCGGCGCCGAAGGCCAGGTGACGGCCGAAGGGGGCGACCAGCGACCCGTCGACGGCGGCGGTGGCGCGCGAGGCGAGAAGGGTGGGGGAGGCGGCCTGGGCCGAAGAGGCCAGCAGACCGGAGCCCGCGACCGCGCCCGCGGTGGCGGCCGAGGTCCGCAGCAGGCCGCGGCGGGTCAGCTTCGTACGGAGGTACTCATGCTGCTCGGGCATGCTCAGCCGGGCCGCGAGCTGCTCCGGTATACCGACACGCGGAAGATGCGAGGACACGGGGCCGGAGCCCCGGGAAGGTGCAGTCATGCCGTTGAATTTCGCAGCGAGAGCCGTACACGGTGGGTCGAACGGGTGAACGGCAGCTGACCGGCTTCCCACGTGTCCGTATGACGGACGTTACGTGTCAATCAATGGGACGGAGAGTAGGGTCCAGGCATGTCTCGCAGCATTCGCCTCGCAGTGATCCCCGGTGACGGTATCGGCCAGGAAGTCGTGGCCCAGGGCCTGAAGGTCCTGACCTCGGTACTCCCGCAGGACGTCAAGCTGGAAACCCAGGAGTACGACCTCGGGGCCAGGCGATGGCACGAGACCGGGGACACGCTCCCCGACGCGGAGCTGGAGTCGCTCAAGCAGCACGACGCCATCCTGCTCGGCGCGATCGGTGACCCGTCGGTGCCGTCCGGTGTGCTCGAGCGCGGGCTGCTCCTCAAGCTCCGCTTCGCCTTCGACCACTTCGTCAACCTGCGCCCCTCGAAGCTCTTCCCGAACACCGCGACCCCGCTCGCCGGCCGCCCGGAGATCGACTTCGTGGTGGTCCGCGAGGGCACCGAGGGCCCCTACACCGGCAACGGCGGCTCCCTGCGGACCGGCACCCCGGCCGAGGTCGCCACCGAGGTCAGCCTCAACACCGCCTACGGCGTGGAGCGCGTGGTCCGCGACGCCTACGAGCGGGCCAACGCCCGCCCCCGCAAGAAGCTGACGCTGGTCCACAAGAACAACGTCCTGGTCTACGCCGGCCACCTGTGGAAGAACATCTTCGACAAGGTCGGCCAGGAGTACCCCGAGGTCACCACCGACTACCTGCACGTCGACGCCGCGACGATCTTCTTCGTCACGCAGCCCGAGCGGTTCGATGTGATCGTCACCGACAACCTCTTCGGCGACATTCTCACCGACCTCGCCGCGGCCGTCACCGGCGGTATCGGCCTGGCCGCCTCCGGGAACATCAACCCGACCGGCGAGTTCCCCTCGATGTTCGAGCCGGTGCACGGCTCCGCGCCGGACATCGCGGGCACCGGCAAGGCCGACCCGACGGCGACGATCCTCTCCGTCTCCCTCCTGCTGCGCCACCTCGGCTACGAGACCGAGGCCGCCCGCATCGAGGAGGCCGTCGCGGCCGACCTGGAGGCCCGGAACGGCACCGCCCGCAGCACGGACGAGATCGGCGACGCCCTCGCCGCGCGAGTAGCGGGCTGAGGCCCGCAGCAGCGCACTGAGCAGTACGGACAGCGCCGGGCCCCCATGGGGTTCCGGCGCTGTCCGCATGTCCGCCGCCGTCCCGCCCTGCGCCGCTCCGGGCCGGGATGCGACCATCGGTCCCGGAGACCGCGCACACGGCAGGGCGCCGGGACCTTTACGGGGGCGGACACCCACGAGCGATAATCGGACGAGGGGCCGCCGTCCGCGAGGAAACTCGGACGTCCCCGTAACGACCGGTACGTCAGGAGACCGTCGTACGCGGCCGCCACCAACCGCACCGGTGCGGAAGACGCAGTGAAGGACACGCATTCATGACGACGCCCACGATCGAGCTCAAGCCCTCCTCCCACCCGCTGTCCGATGCGGAGCGGGAGCAGATCCTGGCCGCCCCCGGCTTCGGCCGCCACTTCACCGATCACATGGTGACGATCAAGTGGACGGAAGGCCGCGGCTGGCACGACGGCCAGCTCGTGCCGTACGGGCCGCTCTCCCTCGACCCGGCGACCAACGTCCTGCACTATGCGCAGGAGATCTTCGAGGGCCTCAAGGCCTACCGCCGGCCCGACGGCTCCATCGCCACGTTCCGCCCCGACGCCAACGCCCGGCGCTTCCAGGCCTCCGCGCGCCGGCTGGCCATGCCGGAACTGCCCGTCGAGACCTTCATCGAGGCCTGCGACCTGCTCGTCCAGCAGGACAAGGACTGGGTGCCCGCGCACGGCGGCGAGGAGTCGCTCTACCTGCGCCCGTTCATGATCGCGACCGAGGTCGGCCTGGGCGTGAAGCCCGCCAACGAGTACCTCTTCGTCGTCATCGCCTCGCCGGCCGGCGCGTACTTCGCCGGCGGCGTCAAGCCGGTCTCCATCTGGCTGTCCGAGGACCGGGTGCGTGCCGTCCCCGGCGGCATGGGCGACGCCAAGACCGGCGGCAACTACGCCGCGTCGCTGCTCGCGCAGGCCGAGGCCGCGGTGCACGGCTGCGACCAGGTCGCCTACCTCGACGCCGTGGAGCACAAGTGGGTCGAGGAGCTCGGCGGCATGAACCTGTACTTCGTGTACGGCGACAAGATCGTCACGCCCACGCTGACCGGCTCCCTCCTCGCCGGCGTCACCCGCGACTCCCTCCTGTCCGTCGCCCGTGACCTGGGCTATGAGTCGGCGGAGGCCCGGGTCTCCATCGAACAGTGGAAGGCCGACACGGAGAACGGCACGCTCACCGAGGTCTTCGCCTGCGGCACGGCCGCCGTGATCACCCCCGTCGGCACGGTCAAGAGCGCGGGCGGCGACTGGACCCAGTCCGGCGGCGAGCCCGGCAAGGTCACGCTGCGGCTGCGCGAGGCGCTCCTGGACATCCAGCGCGGTGTCGCCGAGGACACCCACGGCTGGATGCACGAGCTGGGCTGACCCCGCCGCGGCACCGCCCCGGACACCGGCGCGCCGCCCTGAACACGACTGAGGCCGCCCCCGACGCGAAGTCGGGGGCGGCCTCAGCCGTGGGCGGGCCGGCTCAGCCGACGGCCGGCTCAGCCGACCTCCGCGGGCGCCTCCACGGGGGCGGCCGCCGGAGCGGGCCGGAGCGTCGGGACCGGGCGCGGCTGCCGGGCGTTGAGGGCCAGGTAGGCGACACCGGCCACGGCGGCGGCGAGCAGGAAGCTGACGTCGATACCGCCCGTGTAGTTCAGCAGCGGCCCCTGGTAGAAGGGCGTGTCCACGGCCATCAGGCCGACCACGGAGCCGAGCACCCAGGCGATGGTGGCCTGGACGTTCCAGCCCGCCCGGAACCAGTACACGCCGCCGCGCGTGCCGCGGTTGTAGACCTGGAGCGAATCCGGGTCGTAGGTGCCGCGGCAGCGCACGAAGCCGATCACGGTGATGACCGCCCACGGGGTGCCGATGGCGGTCATGAGCAGGACGAAGGACGTCATCGCGTCCTGCGCCTCCCACAGGAAGTGGCCGGCGAAGACCAGCAGGGTCGAGACCGCGGCGACGACGTACGTGGCCTGGGTGCGGGTGGCCCGCGGCAGGATCGCGTCCAGGTCCAGGCCCATGCTGTAGAGCATCAGGCCGGAGTTGCCCACCGAACCGGCGGAGGCGTTGACCAGCAGGAAGATCAGGTACCAGAACGGCGCGCCGGCCACCAGCGGACCGGCGTAGTCGTCGCCCGCACCGACCGCGAGCGCGCTGAACGTACCGAAGAGCTGCGGCACCAGCAGACCGATCACCAGGCCCGCGTAAGTGGCCACGAAGACCTTCTTCGAGCTGTGGCGGCGGGGGGAGATGTAGCGGCTGTAGTCGCCGAGCAGGGTGATGAAGGCGATCGGGCCGCTGAGACCGGCGGAGACGGCGGCCAGCAGCCAGGTCTGCCAGAAACCGCCCAGCGCGTACGAGGTGCCGGGCACCGGGGCGGTGGTGAAGTGGTGCGCGAACGCGATCACGCCGACCGTGAGGAGGATCGTCAGGCCGATGGAGAGCACCTTGCTCATCCGCAGCAGCACCTTGTAGCCGTAGACCGCGCCCACGGCGGTGGCGCCCGCCAGCACCGCGTAGACGACCGCGTACGACGCGCCGCCGGTCGGCAGCCCGATGAGGCGGTGCAGACAGCCGACCATCGCATCGCCGCCGACCCACAGGGTCAGCGCGGTGTAGCCGAGGGAGAGCAGCAGGCCGATGACCGAGCCGATGAGCCGGCCGCGTACGCCGAAGAAGGCGCCGCTGCTGGTGGAGAGGTTCGTCGCGCTGCGCAGGGAGACCAGCGCGAGCGGGGCGGTGAGCACCGCGCCGACGAGGGTGCCCGTCACCAGGGAGCTGACCGAGCCCCAGAAACCCAGACCGAAGGAGACCGGGAGCCAGCCGAAGATGACCACGCCGAGTGCGAGGTTCGACCCGAGCAGGATCGAGATGAGGTCGCGAGGGCCGCTGGTGCGCTCCTCGTCCGGGATCGTGTCGACTCCGCGTTGTTCGATCGGCATGAGGGCTCCCCTGAGAGGCCGGACAACTGTGTGTTGCGTGTGTATGAGTGCTCGATGGCTGCTCTGTGCAGTGCTCCGTGAGCGGCGCTCGCCCGGTGAGGTGAGGGGCGAGGTCGGGTGATGTTCTCCGGGATCACGTGGTGGTGATCCGTGTGGTGATCTTTGAGTGGCGTTCTAAGCGGCTCGCCGTCCGCCACTCTTTTAGAGCAGCGCTCAATGTGACTCATGAATGCGCCCCAGGTCAATGCTTTCGGCTTGACGATTTTCCAGTTAGAGTGCTGCTCTAATCGAGTCATCGAGCTGGAGGTGCGACGGGATGCGGCTGACCCCCACGGAACGCGACCGGCTGCTGCTCTTCAATGCGGCACAGCTGGCGCGCGCACGCCGCGACCGCGGACTGAAGCTGAACGTGCCCGAGGCGACCGCGTTGATCGCGGACACAGTCTGCGAGGCGGCGCGGGACGGGCGCCGCCTCGCTCAGGCCATCGAGGCGGGCCGCAATGTGCTGGGCCCGGACGATGTGCTGCCGGGCGTTGCCGATGTGGTCGGCGACGTGATGGTGGAGGCCGTCTTCGACGACGGCTCCCGCCTCGCGGTGGTCAGCGACCCGATTCGCGGCGGCGCCCCCGAGGGCGAACCCGCCGGCGACGGGGACGAGAGCGCGGTGCCCGGCGCGGTGCTCCCCGGCCCCGCCGACCCGGAGCCGGTACCCGCGGTCACCGTGACCGTACGGAACACCGCGAGCGTGCCGATCAGCGTCACCTCCCACTTCCACTTCTTCGAGGCCAACCCTCGGCTGGACTTCGACCGCGCCGCGGCCTACGGCATGCGGCTGTGCGTCCCGGCCGGCTCGTCCGAGCGGTTCGATGTGGGCGGCACGCACGAGGTCGGTCTGGTCCCGATCGGCGGCGACCGGATCGCGATCGGCTTCGCCGGTCTGGTCGACGGCCCGCTCGATGCACCGGGCGCCAAGACGGAAGCGCTGCGGCGGGCGGCCGCCTGCGGCTACCTGGGAGCGGAGGAGCAGGCATGAGCAGCACGATCGACCCGCACGAGTACGCGTCGGTGCACGGCCCGCGGGCCGGCGACCGGGTCGTCCTCGGCGACACGGGCCTGGTCGTCCGCGTCGAGTCCGACTCCCAGAAGCACGGCGACGAGTTTCTGGCCGGCTTCGGCAAGACCGCCCGTGACGGGCTGCACCTCAAGGCCGCATCGCTGCGCGAGACCTGCGATGTGGTGATCAGCAACGTCCTGGTCATCGATGCGGTCCAGGGCATCCGCAAGACGTCCATCGGCCTCCGCGAGGGCCGGATCCACGCGATCGGCCGGGCCGGTAACCCCGACACCCTCGAGGGTGTCGAGGTCGTCGTCGGCACGGGCACGTCCATCGTCTCCGGCGAGGGCATGATCGCCACCGCGGGCGCCGTGGACACCCACGTCCACCTCCTCTCGCCGCGCGTCATGGAGGCCTCGCTGGCCTCCGGCGTGACGACGATCATCGGCCAGGAATTCGGCCCCGTATGGGGCGTCGGCGTCAACTCCCCGTGGGCACTCGGCCATGCCTTCAGCGCCTTCGACGCCTGGCCGGTCAACATCGGCTTCCTGGGCCGCGGCTCCTCCTCCGGAGAGGCCCCGCTGGTCGAGGCGCTGGCCGAGGGCGGCGCCCTGGGCTTCAAGGTGCACGAGGACATGGGCGCGCACGCCCGCGCCCTGGACACCGCGCTGCGCGTCGCCGAGGAACACGACGTCCAGGTCGCGCTGCACAGCGACGGCCTGAACGAATGCCTCTCCGTCGAGGACACCCTGCGGGTCCTGGACGGCCGGACCATCCACGCCTTCCACATCGAGGGCTGCGGCGGCGGACACGTCCCCAACGTCCTGAAGATGGCCGGCGTCCCCAACGTCATCGGCTCCTCCACCAACCCCACCCTCCCCTTCGGGCGGGACGCGGTCGCCGAGCACTACGGCATGATCGTCTCGGTCCACGATCTGAAGACCGACCTGCCGGGCGACGCCGCCATGGCCCGCGACCGTATCCGGGCGGGCACGATGGGTGCCGAGGACGTGCTGCACGACCTCGGGGCGATCGGCATCACCTCCTCCGACGCCCAGGGCATGGGCCGCGCGGGCGAGACCGTGCGCCGCACCTTCGCGATGGCCGGAAAGATGAAGGCCGAGCTCGGCCCCATGGAGGGCGACGGCGCGCACGACGACAACGCCCGCGTCCTGCGCTACATCGCCAAGCTCACCATCAACCCCGCCATCGCCCACGGTCTCTCGCACGAGATCGGGTCGATCGAGGTCGGCAAGATGGCGGACGTCGTGCTCTGGTCGCCGCAGTACTTCGGCGCCAAGCCGCAGCTGGTGCTGAAGTCCGGCTTCCCCGCCTACGGCGTCACCGGCGACCCGAACGCCGCCACCGACACCTGCGAACCCCTGGTGCTCGGCCCGCAGTTCGGTGCGCACGGAGCCACCCCCGCCGAGATCTCCGTCGCCTTTGTCGCGCGCGCCGCGGCCGAGGGCGGCATGGACGGTATGCCCACCCGCCGCCGTCGCGTCGCCGTCCGCGGCACCCGCGGCATCGGCCCCGCCGACCTCATCCACAACTCCCGTGTCGGGCAGGTGCAGGTGGACGGGGGCAGCGGGCTGGTCACGCTCGACGGCGACCCGATGCGCTCGGAGCCGGCCGACACCGTCTCGCTCTCGCGCCTGTACTTCCTCTGACCACACCGCCTCTTGTCACCACACCGCCTGTAACACCGCTACAGACGTCCGGCGACCCCGCCACCTTCTCTCCCCCGAATGTGAGGACGGACCCCACATGAACACTCCCGTCGCCGACGGCTTCTCCATGCCCCCGGAGTGGGCACCGCACGAGCGCACCTGGATGGCCTGGCCCGGCCCCAACTTCACCTTCGGTGAAGAGGGCGGCGAGACGCTGGCCGAGGCACGCGAGGCCTGGGCCGCCGTCGCCCGCGCGGTCCGTCAGTACGAGCCGGTCACCGTCGTGGCGGGACCCGGCCAGCTGGCGGGCGCCCGCGCCCTGCTCGGCGACGACATCGAGCTGGTCGAGCGGCCGCTGAACGACGCCTGGATGCGCGACATCGGCCCCACCTTCCTCACCGACGGCAAGGGCAATCTCGCCGCCGCCGACTGGGTCTTCAACGGCTGGGGCGCCCAGGAGTGGGCCCGCTGGGAGCGCGACGAGAAGATAGCCGAGCAGGTCGCCGCCCTGGCCGGCGCCCGCCGCTACGCCACCGACCTGGTCAACGAGGGCGGCGGCATCCACGTCGACGGCGAGGGCACCGTCCTGCTCACCGAGACCGTCCAGCTCGACCCGGGCCGTAACCCCGGCCGCTCCCAGGAGGACGTCGAGGCTGAGATCCACGCCCACCTCGGCACCACCAAGGCGATCTGGCTGCCGCGCGGCCTCGCCGCCGACTACGGCCAGTTCGGCACCCGCGGCCATGTCGACATCGTCGCCGCCTTCGCCCGCCCCGGCGTCGTCATGGTCCACACCCAGCCCGACCCGGACCACCCCGACCACGCGATCTGCAACGAGATCGTCAAGCTGCTGCGCGCCTCGACCGATGCCAAGGGCCGCCGGCTGGAGATCGTGGAGATCCCCGCCCCCACCGTCATCGAAGAAGACGGCGAGCTGGTCGACTACTCCTACATCAACCATCTCCAGTGCAACGACGGCATCGTGCTCTGCGCCTTCGACGACCCGCGCGACGAGGAAGCGGCCGCCATCTTCCGCCGGCTCTTCCCCGGCCGGACGGTGACCCTGGTGGACGCCCGTACGATCTTCGCAGCGGGTGGCGGTATCCACTGCATCACCCAGCAGCAGCCCAAGGTCTGATCCACCCCAGACCCCGCCGTCCCCGGAGGTCCCCCCGTGCCCGGTCCCGTGCCCGCGCGCCGTCCCCGGCGGCGGCTCAACCAGCCCCGTGAACAGGTGCTCGCCGCGGCGATGGCCACCATCGCCGCGGAGGGCCTGGACCGGCTGACCATGGCCGGTCTCGGCCGCGAGGTCGGCATGAGCAGCGGCCACATCCTCTACTACTTCGGTACGAAGGACGAGCTGCTGCTGCAGACCCTCCAGTGGAGCGAGGAGCAGCTCGGCGCCGAACGCCGGGCCGCCCTCTCCCGCCGCGTCCCGGCCCGCGAACGCCTGGACGCCCTCGTCGACCTCTACCTCCCCGAGGGCCACCGCGATCCGCGCTGGACCCTGTGGCTGGAGGTCTGGAACCGCTCCCAGAACGCCGACGACGAAACCCGCGAGCGCCAGCTCGACCTGGAACTGGCCTGGCACCGCGACCTGGTGGCACTCCTCGTGGAAGGCTCCTCCAGGGGCGAATTCCGCCCCGTGGACCCCGAACGCTTCGCCGCCCGCACCCGCGCCCTCCTCGACGGTTTCGGCACCCATCTGGTGGTGGGCCTGCCGGGGACGGACCGGGCACAGGTGCGCGAGCAGGTGACGGAATTCCTGGACGAGTCGCTGACGCCGTGACCGGAGCGGATCCCTCCGCCGGGCAGGCATCCGAGTGCCCGTGACCGCAAGGCACACAAGTACGCCCGATCGTTGCCACCTTGGCTCTTGCCGAAGGCCTCCGCGTCCGCAACCGTGAGCGGCTATGGGACGAGAGCAGTGGAAGAAGATCTGGGTCGGCTCGGCCGGCAACATGGTGGAGTGGTTCGACTGGTTCGTCTACGCCAGTTTCGCGGTCTACTTCGCGGATTCGTTCTTCCCCAAGGGAAATGACACCGCCAACCTCATGAACACCATGGGGATCTTCGCCGTCGGCTTCTTCATGCGCCCGGTGGGCGGCTGGGTGCTGGGGCGGGTCGGGGACCGCAAGGGCCGTAAGGCGGCGCTCACGCTGACCGTCACGCTGATGTCCGCCTCGGCGATCCTGATCGCCATCGCGCCTACGTACGGCGTCGCCGGCTATGGCGGCGTGGCCGTACTGCTGATCGCCCGGATGCTGCAGGGGCTTTCGGTCGGCGGCGAGTACGCGGCCAGTGCCACCTACCTCACCGAGGCCTCCGCGCCCGGCCAACGCGGCTTCGCCTCAAGCTTCCAGTACGTGTCGATGACCGCCGGGCAGCTGCTGGGTCTGGGCCTGCAGATCGTGCTGCAGCGCACCCTGTCCGAGGACGCGCTGCACAGCTGGGCCTGGCGGATCCCGTTCATCGTGGGCGCGCTGGGCGCCGCCATCGTCTTCTATCTGCGGCGCAACATGCTGGAGACCGAGGTCTACGCCGGGGACGAGGACGCCAACGCCGACCCCGACCGCGGCACCATCAAGGCGCTGCTGGCCCACAAGCGCGAGGCGTTCCTGGTCATCGCGCTGACCATGGGCGGCACGGTCGCCTACTACACCTACACGACCTACCTCACCAAGTACCTCTCGGGCAGCGCCGGGCTGGACAAGCCGACCGCCTCGCTGGTCAGCTTCTGCGCCCTGTTCCTCTTTATGTGCCTGCAGCCGCTGGCGGGCAGGCTCTCCGACCGGATCGGCCGCCGCCCGCTGCTGATCACCTTCGCGGTCGGATCCACCTTCCTGACCGTCCCGATCATGACGCTGCTCAAGCACGCGGGCAGCTTCTGGCCGGCCCTGGGGCTCTCGCTCCTCGCGCTGGTCGTCGTCACCGGCTACACCTCCATCAACGCCTGTGTGAAGGCCGAGCTGTTCCCCACCGGCATCCGCGCGCTGGGCGTCGCCCTGCCGTACGCCATCGCCAACGCGCTCTTCGGCGGCACCGCGGAATACGTCGCCCTGTGGTTCAAGAAGGGCGGTGTCGAGTCCGGCTATTACTGGTACGTGGCCGGCTGCGCCGCCGTCTCCCTGATCGTGTACCTCACGATGCGCGAGACCCGCACCATCGACCTCCAGCAGGTGGGCAAGGACGCCGGGTCCGAGCGCGTGCTCGCATCCTGAGACGGGCGGCGGCGCGGGGGCGGCGGTGTGCCAGACTGCCCCCGTGCTCTCGTTCGCCATGATTATTGGCAGCAGGCGCGCCGGTCCGCAGTGACCGCCCCGTACGAACCGAGTACGGCGCGGCCATCGTCGTCCCAGACCCGCGCGCAGACCTCTCGCACCCGCGAGAGGTTTTTTCGTTTCCGGCCCACCAGTCACCGGAGGCGGAGCGCGAGGGATCATGGAGGGACGGTGGAACCGGTTATTCCGGTAGACCGAGACCCGACAGGAGCCAGACCAGCATGACGGACGTACCCGAAGCCCCCGTGTCCGACGACTTCCATGTGTTCGACACGACGCTGCGCGACGGTGCGCAGCGCGAGGGCATCAACCTGACCGTCGGCGACAAGCTGACCATCGCCCGGCACCTGGACGACTTCGGCGTGGGCTTCATCGAGGGCGGCTGGCCGGGCGCCAACCCCCGCGACACCGAGTTCTTCGAGCGCGCCCGTACGGAGATCGACTTCCGGCACGCCCGGCTGGTCGCCTTCGGCGCCACCCGCAAGGCGGGCGTACGCGTCGAGGACGACCCGCAGGTCGCGGCCCTCCTGGACTCACAGGCGCCGGTCATCACCCTGGTCGCCAAGTCCCATGTCGGGCATGTGGAGCTGGCACTGCGCACCACGCCGGAGGAGAACCTCGCGATGGTGCGGGACACCGTCGCGTATCTGCGTGCCCAGGGCCGCCGGGTCTTCCTGGACTGTGAGCACTTCTTCGACGGCTACGCCCTGGACGCGGTCTACGCCAAGCAGGTCGTACGGACCGCGAGCGAGGCCGGCGCCGATGTCGTGGTGCTCTGCGACACCAACGGCGGCATGCTTCCCGCGCAGGTCACGGCCGTCGTACGGACCGTCCTCGCGGACACCGGCGCGCGGTTGGGGATCCACGCCCAGGACGACACCGGCTGCGCCGTCGCCAACACCCTGGCCGCCGTCGACGCGGGCGCCACCCACGTCCAGTGCACCGCCAACGGCTACGGCGAGCGGGTCGGCAACTCCAACCTCTTCCCGGTGGTCGCCGCCCTGGAGCTCAAGTACGGGCGCCGGGTGCTGCCCGAGGGCAAGCTCGCCGAGACCACCCGGATCTCGCACGCCATCGCCGAGGTCGTCAACCTCACCCCCTCCACCCACCAGCCCTACGTCGGTGTCTCCGCGTTCGCCCACAAGGCCGGGCTGCACGCCTCCGCGATCAAGGTCGACCCGGATCTCTACCAGCACATCGACCCGGCGCTGGTCGGCAACACCATGCGGATGCTGGTCTCCGACATGGCCGGCCGGGCCTCCATCGAGCTCAAGGGCAAGGAGCTCGGCATCGATCTGAGCGGCGACCGCGAGCTGGTCGGCCGGGTCGTGGCGCGGGTCAAGGAGCGGGAGCTGGCGGGCTACACGTACGAGGCCGCCGACGCGTCGTTCGAGCTGCTGCTGCGGGAGGAGCTGCTGCGGGCGGCGACGGGCGGCAAGGCGCTGCGCTACTTCACCGTCGAGTCCTGGCGGGCGATCGTCGAGGACCGCCCCGACGGTACGCACGCCAACGAGGCGACCGTGAAGCTGTGGGCCAAGGGCGAGCGGATCGTCGCCACCGCGGAGGGCAACGGTCCGGTCCACGCGCTGGACAGGGCGCTGCGGGTGGGCCTGGAGCGGATCTATCCGCAGCTCGCCCACATGGAGCTGGTCGACTACAAGGTCCGCATCCTGGAGGGTGCCCAGGGCACCGCTTCGATCACCCGCGTCCTGGTCTCCACCAGCGACGGACAGGGGGAGTGGTCCACGGTCGGCGTCGCCGAGAACGTCATCGCGGCGTCGTGGCAGGCGCTCGATGACGCGTACGCGTACGGGCTGCTGCGGGCCGGGGTCGAGCCGCAGGAGTAGGCATGGAGTAGGCATGGACGCACGCGAGGGCCCCGGCGTATCCGCCGGGGCCCTCGCGTGCTGATGTGCGGTCAGGCCTTGACCGCGGAGATGTCGAAGGTGAGCTTGGCCTTGTCGCTGACCATCACACCACCGGTCTCCAGCGCGGCGTTCCAGGTCAGGCCCCACTCGGAGCGCAGAATCTCGGCGTGCCCCTCGAAGCCGACCCGCTCGGCGCCGTAGACGTCGGTGGCGGAGCCGTTGAACTCCAGGTCGATGGTGAGCGGCTTGGTGACGTCCTTGATGGTCAGGTCGCCGGTGATACGGAAGCGGTCGCCGGCCACCCGCTCGGCGGCGGTGCTGCGGAAGGTCATCAGCGGGAAGGCCTCGGCGTCGAAGAAGTCGGGGCTGCGCAGATGGCCGTCGCGGTCCGCGATGCCGGTGTCGATGCTCGCGATCTTGATGTCGATGGTGGCGGTGGAGCGGGCCGGGTCGCCGCCGTCGAGGTGGAGGGCGCCCTCGTACGCGCCGAACGCGCCGCGGACGTTGGTGACCATCGCGTGCCGGACCGTGAAGCCGATGCTGCTGTGCGCCGGGTCGATGGTGTAGTCCCCGGTCAGCGCGGCGAGCGCGGGGTCCGCATCGAGGACGGCGGTGGGGGCCGTGGTGCCGGCCGGGGCGGCGGTGCGCTTCGTGCGGTTGAACAGAGCCATGGCTCCTCCTCGAGGACGGTGTGCAGCGGGGCTGCGTCAGGGGTGCAGGTATTTGTTTAACCTTCAACGAGATTGAGCGTAGCAGATTTAGTTCAATGTTCAACATGCTTGCTCGAGGTCGATGCTTCCGGGCGGGCTGCGGCCGCCGTTCCGGCGCGGTCATTGCCGCCGGCCGGGCGCCGTGCTACACCATCGGAAACTCCCAAGTGCGCAGCGCCACACCCCAGTTGACGCCATGGAGAGGACCGACCGTGCCGACCGTCCCCGCTCCGTCCGCCTGGTCCCGCCGAAGGTTTCTCGCCGCCTCCACGGCAGGCGCGCTGGGCCTCTCGCTCGGGCCCGGACCCGCGTATGCCGCGGCGGACCCTTACGACGCCCTCCGCGCCCGCTGGGTCGCCCTCACCCTCGGCACCGGCTTCGACCCCGCCGCCGCGCCGTACGCCGACGCCCTCCGTGAGACCGGCGATCTCGCCGAAACGTTCCGTACGGGCATGCGGCCCACCGCCGCCTCCCTCTGGCCGGACTGCCCCTACGACCCGCCGTCCGGCATCACCCGGAGCTACGGCCGGCTCGCCACCATGGCTCAGGCCTACGCCCAGCCCGGCACCGGCCACACCGGCGCCCCGGACCTCGCCGCCGACATCATCACCGGCCTCGACCACCTCGACGCCACCGTCTACAACACCCGCACCACCCGCTACGGCAACTGGTGGGAGTGGCAGATCGGCACCCCCAGACTCCTACTCGACACCGTGGCGATCCTCGACGACCGCGTGACCGACGGCGGACTCACCGAAGCCCGGCGCGCCCGCTACCTCGCCGCCGTCGACCATTTCGTCCCCGACTCGATGCTCGGCGACTACACCGGCACCAGCACCGGCGCCAACCGCGTCGACCTGTGCCGCGTCGTCGCCCTGCGCGGCCTCCTCGGCCGCGCCCCCGCCAAACTCGCCCTCGCCCGCGACGCCCTCTCGCCCGTCTTCCCGTACGTGACGAAGGGCGACGGCCTCTACGCCGACGGCTCCTTCATCCAGCACACCTGGGTCGCCTACTCCGGCACCTACGGCTATGTCCTCCTCGACGGCCTGGGCCGGCTGTTCACCCTGCTCGACGGCTCGGCCTGGCAGGTCACCGACCCGGCCCGGCAGATCATCTTCGACAGCGTGGAGCACGCCTACGCCCCGCTGCTCTACAACGGCCTGATGATGGACAGCGTCAACGGACGGGCCGTCAGCCGCGGCTACCTCCGCGGCGACGAGCGGCACATCATGCGCAGCGACCACTACCACGGCCATGCGCTGATCGCCGCCGTGGCCCTGCTCGGCGAGGCCGCGAGCGCCGCCGAGCGGGCCCGCTGGCACGCCATGGTCAAGGGCTGGACCGCGCGCGACCGTACGCTGCCCGTCCGCACCGACCGGCAGTACACGGTCGCCGACCTGGCCCGCCTGGCCGCCATCGCAGACAGTCCCGCACCCGCCGCCCCCGAACCCGTCGGCCACCGCCTCTTCCCCGCCATGGACCGCGCCGTGCACCGCCGCCCCGGCTGGGCCGCGGGCCTGGCCATGGCCTCCGACCGGATCACGTACTACGAGAACGGCAACGGCGAGAACCCGCACGGCTGGCACACCGGAGCCGGCATGCTCTCCTGGTGGGGCGCGGATTTCGCAGGTGACCAGTACACGGACGCCTTCTGGCCCACCGTCGACCCCTACCGGCTGCCCGGCACGACCGTGTCCACCAAGCGGCTGGCCGACAACGAAGGCGGCGGCTGGGGCGAACCGAAACCCGCCGCGCGCTGGGTGGGCGGCACCACGGACGGCGAATTCGCGGCCATCGGCCAGGACCTACGGGGTCTCGCCTCGACCCTCACCGCCAAGAAGTCCTGGTTCTGCCTCGCGGACACCGTCGTCTGCCTGGGCGCGGGGATCACGGCCCGCGACGGGGTCCCCGCCGAGACCGTCGTCGACAACCGGGCGCTGGGGGAGCGGGGCACCGCCTGCCTCACCGTCGACGGCGCCCGGCAGCCCGGCACCCTCGGCCGCACCCGCCGATTCCGCCGCGCCCACTGGGCCCACCTCGCCGGACACGGCGGCTACGTCTTCCCCGGCGGCGCCCCGCTGAGCGCGCTGCGCGAGGCCCGCACCGGCTCCTGGCACGACATCAACACCGGCTCCGACCCGGCCCCCCTCACCCGCCGCTACCTCACCCTCTGGCACGACCACGGCACCGACCCCACCGACGCCCGCTACGCCTACCTCCTCATGCCGGGCGCCACCGCGCGCACCCTCGCCGCCCGCGCCGCCGACCGGCACTGGCTGACCGTGCTCGCCAACGACGCCACCCGGCAGGCCGTATCCGTGCACTCGCTCGGCGTAACGGCCGCCAATTTCTGGCAGGCGGGCAGCGCCGGGAAGCTCACCAGTGGCGGCCCGGCGAGTGTGCTGGTACGGGAGCGCCCTCGCGAGCGGACGGCGGTGCTCTGCGCCGCGGCCCCCGAGCGCACCGGGGCGCCGCTGGAGATCACCTGGTCCCGGCCGGTCCGCGCGGTGCGGGCCCACGATCCGTCCGTCGAGGTCCTGGCCACCGGGCCCGTCCTGCGCCTGCGCATCACCCCCGGCACCGCCTGCGCCACCCACACCTGCACGGTCACCCTGGGCTGACCCGACCGCCGACAGGCACCAGGCCACCGGCCCGTCGTTTGTCGGCCTCATACAGACGGCGCACGCCGCAACCACCCGTTCGGACGCCCGGACGCAGGACACGGGCAGCACGATTCTGTGCTGCCTGCCCACCAAATCGGACTCGACGTTGTACGAAACCAACATCGGTGCGGCGGGGTCCGTCCACGTACCGTCAATACATGACCACTGTCGAAGATGCGCCCGCCGGTGCCAACGACGCCCGCGGGCGCGTCGCCGAACTGCACGCCATCCGTGAGCAGGCCCGGCGAGGCCCCAGCGAGCGGGCCACCGAGGCCCAGCGCGCCAAGGGCAAGCTCACCGCCCGCGAGCGGATCGACCTCCTGCTGGACGAGGGGTCCTTCTGCGAGGTCGAGCCGCTGCGGCGGCACCGGGCGACGGGTTTCGGCCTGGAGGCCAAGAAGCCCTACACCGATGGCGTGATCACCGGCTGGGGCACCGTGCACGGCCGGACCGTCTTCGTCTACGCCCATGACTTCCGGATCTTCGGCGGTGCGCTGGGCGAGGCGCACGCCACGAAGATCCACAAGATCATGGACATGGCCATCCAGGCCGGTGCGCCGCTGGTGTCGCTCAACGACGGCGCGGGCGCCCGCATCCAGGAGGGCGTCTCGGCGCTGGCCGGCTACGGCGGCATCTTCCAGCGCAACACCAAGGCCTCGGGCGTCATCCCGCAGATAAGCGTCATGCTCGGCCCGTGCGCCGGCGGCGCCGCGTACAGCCCCGCCCTGACGGACTTCGTCTTCATGGTCCGCGAGACCTCGCAGATGTTCATCACCGGCCCCGACGTGGTCCGCGCGGTGACCGGCGAGGAGATCACCCAGAACGGCCTGGGCGGCGCCGACGTCCACGCCGAGACCTCCGGCGTCTGCCACTTCGCCTACGACGACGAAGCCACCTGCCTGGAGGAGGTCCGCTACCTCCTCTCCCTCCTGCCGTCCAACAACCGGGAGAACCCGCCGACGGTCGACTGCGAGGACCCGGCCGACCGCAGCGGCGACGCCCTCCTGGACCTCGTACCGGCCGACGGCAACCGCCCGTACGACATGCGCAAGGTCATCGAGGAGATCGTCGACGACGGCGAGTACCTGGAGATCCACGAGCGCTGGGCGACCAACATCATCTGCGCGCTGTCCCGTCTGGACGGCCGCGTGGTCGGCATCATCGCCAACCAGCCCCAGTCGCTGGCCGGCGTCCTGGACATCGAGGCCTCTGAGAAGGCCGCCCGCTTCGTCCAGATGTGCGATGCGTTCAACATCCCGCTCATCACCCTCCTGGACGTCCCCGGCTTCCTCCCGGGCGTCGACCAGGAACACGGCGGCATCATCCGTCACGGCGCCAAGCTCCTGTACGCGTACTGCAACGCGACCGTCCCGCGCATCTCCATCGTCCTGCGCAAGGCCTACGGCGGCGCCTACATCGTCATGGACTCGCAGTCCATCGGCGCCGACCTCACCTACGCCTGGCCGACCAACGAGATCGCGGTGATGGGCGCCGAGGGCGCGGCCGGCGTCATCTTCCGGCGGCAGATCGCCGACGCGGAGGACCCCGACGCGATGCGGGCCCGCATGGTCAAGGAGTACAAGTCCGAGCTGATGCACCCGTACTACGCGGCCGAGCGCGGCCTGGTCGACGACGTCATCGACCCCGCGAACACCCGCGAGGTGCTGATCCGCTCCCTGGACATGCTGCGCACCAAACACGCGGACCTGCCCGCCCGCAAGCACGGCAACCCGCCCCAGTAGCCACGCACCCACCACGACGAAGAATCGAGACCACTGCCGTGAAGAGTCCTGCCGACCAGCCCATCCGCGTGGAAAAGGGCCAGGCCAGCGAGGAAGAGCTCGCCGCCCTGACCGCCGTCCTCCTGGCCCGCGCCGCCCACCGCCCGACCACCGCCGCGACCGGCCCGCGCCACACCGCCGCCCGCTGGCGCCGCCTTGAGCGCCAGTACGGCTTCCACGGCGCGACCAGCTGGCGGCGCTAGTTTTCCCCACGTTTTTGTCTTTCCCGCCGTGGTGGTTGCTCTCCGTTGCGCCTGCGGCGGGCGTGGTTTGTCGGGTGCGGTGCCACGCCTCCGGACTTCGTCCTGCGGCGCGGCCCCTCCCACGGGTGGGTGGGAAGAGGGGCCGGTGGGGGTGTGCGTTGAGGGTTTGGTGCACCTGGGATCCACAGGGCACAGCTGACCACTGACGTGCACTCCCACCGGCCTTTCTTTTTCCCACCCTCTACGGGGAGGGGGCGGGCCGTAGCGGCGGAGCCGTGTAGGGCCGGTCCCGCAGCCGAACAGCCCCGCGCAGCGGCACCGCCCGCCGCAGGCGCAACGGCGAACAACCACCACGGCGGGACGGCCGACAACGTGGGGCCAAGGCAAAGCGCAGCGGAACGGCGAAACACCACCACGGCGGGAAAGCCAAAAACGTGGGGCGTCCAAATACTGGCGTAGGTTCGCCCCAACCCTGAGAAGCAGAGCTGTTCACGGGGAGATCCTCGTGCTGGCATGCGCTCGTCATTCCTCTTCTGGAGTCCCCGCGCCGCGGGTCCCCGCGTCATGGGTTCCAGGACGACCGGAAGGAAGTGCCCATGCTCAGCACGCTCGGTGCTGGTGCCGCAGTGGCATCCCTGCTCCTCGCCGGATCGGCATCCCCCACCCCGATGGCCCGGGTCGGCGACGAACCGCCGACCGGCAAGATCACCATTACCGTCGCCACGGTGAACGGTTCGGGCTGCAGACCCGGCAGCGCCGCGGTGGCCATCGCGCCGGACAACACCGCGTTCACCGTCACGTACAGCGAATACCTGGCCCAGGCGGGCGGCGACAGCAAGCCCACCGACTCCCGCAAGAACTGCCAGATCGCGCTGAACGTCCATGTCCCACAGGGCTTCACCTACGCGATCGCCAGGGCGGATTACCGCGGCTACGCATCCCTGGCCCCTGGCGCCAAGGGGCTGGAGCAGGCCGGCTACTACTTCCAGGGCCAGCAGGAGACGGCCCGCAAGAGCCACAGCTTCAGCGGCCCCTACGACACCAACTGGCAGACGTCGGACGAGACGGACGTCGATGCCCTCGTCTACGCCCCGTGCGGCGAGGAGCGCTACTTCAACATCAACACCGAACTGCGGGTGGACGCCAAGTCCGCCCAGGCCGCGGCCACCAGCTACATGGCGATGGACTCCACCGACGGCAGCATCAACACCCTCTACCACTTCGCGTGGAAGGAGTGCCCCGCCTCGCGCAAGTAGCGGCTGACCGGTGAACGGGGGCCCGTACGCGCTGCCGCGTGCGGGCCCCTCGCCGGGCGCGGTCAGACGTGGACGGCCGTGGTCCGGCCGCCGCGGCGGCGGGGTGGGGCGACTCCTCGGGGAGCTTCAAGAACCGGCGCCGTACTGACGAAGGCGTCGGCGACGGCCACGGGCACCGCGACGGGCGCGGCAGGCGGCGCTCGGTTACGGGCATCCGGACGCCGGGGCCACCTCGCTCGCCCTGATCCTCACCGCCGTCGGCGAGACCCTGGCCTGAAGCCCGCAAACGGCCCGCTCACGCCGAAGGCCCCCGCACCTGGCAGGTGTGCGGGGGCCTTTCGTCCTACGGCATGCTGCGCGCGGGCACGGGGAGCCCGGACGCGGCAGCGCGGCAGCTAGCGCAGGCGCGCCATCAGCGCATGCTCGACAAGCGTGATGAGCGCGCTCTTGGCCTCGCTGCGATGCCGTGCGTCGGTGATGATGATCGGTGCGTCCGGGCCGATCTGCAGGGCCTCGCGCACCTCGTCCGGCGTGTAGGGCTGGTGTCCGTCGAAGCCGTTGAGGGCGATGACGAACGGCAGGCCGCTGTTCTCGAAGTAGTCGACGGCCGGGAAGCAGTCGGCGAGGCGGCGGGTGTCGACCAGCACCACGGCGCCGATCGCGCCGC
>NZ_JBVHTY010000011.1:118192-200102 GCF_055565615.1 Streptomyces sp. NPDC028368
CATGAACCAGAAGCGGTCCTGACCGGGCGTACCGAAGAGGTACAGGATCAGGTCCTGGTCCAGCGTGATCCGGCCGAAGTCCATCGCCACGGTCGTGGTCGTCTTGTCCGGCGCGTGCGTGAGGTCGTCGATCCCCGCCGAGGCGGAGGTCATCACGGCTTCGGTACGCAGCGGATTGATCTCTGAGACGGCCCCGACGAACGTGGTCTTGCCCACGCCGAAGCCGCCCGCCACCACGATCTTCGCGGAGGTGGTGGAGCGGGCTGCACCGCTAGAGCTTGCGAAGTCCACTGAGCACCCTTTCGAGCAGTGTCACATCTGGCTGTCCGCCGGCGGTCTCGTCCCCGCCGGGCTGATGGATGGCGACGAGTCCGGCCTCCGCCAGGTCGGCGACGAGGATCCGGGCGACGCCGAGGGGGATGGAGAGCAGGGCCGAGATCTCAGCCACTGATTTGATCTCACGGCAGAGGTGGCAGATGCGCTGGTGCTCCGGCAGCTGGCCCTGCAGTCGCGAGGGGTCGGCGGTCGTGCTGACCAGCGCCTCGATGGCGAGCTGGTAGCGCGGCCGGGTCCGGCCCCCGGTCATGGCGTACGGGCGCACGAGCGGATTGTGCGCACCCCCGGTGGGGGCGGGCTCCGGCGCGCGCCGCTGCGGCTGCACCGGCTGGATGCGGGGCGCCTGCGGCTGGTCGTACGGCGACGGCTCGTACGGCTGGGAGTCGTACGGCCGCTGCGGCGGCTGCTGCTGGTGCTGCGGCGGCCGCGGTGGTTCGGACCGCTGCGGCCTGCGGCTCGGCGCAGACGGAAAGTTGAAGCGGTTGTTATGGGTCTCGCCCTGGGGCCCGGACTGCTGCCCGGAACCGTACGGGTATCCGCTAGGGGGCGTTGCCACGTCTCCTCCTCCAACTTGCCAATCTGACGCCGGTCGCGCCACCGAACCATAAGGCGCGGTGGCGGGAAACGCACTGCCTGTCTGTTAGTTGAGAAGGCTGCCCTGCAGTTCGGCACGCAGATCGGGCGTGAGCACCGTGCCCGCGCGATCGACCAGCAGGGCCATCTCGTAACCGACGAGGCCGATGTCGCACTCGGGGTGTGCGAGAACGGCCAGCGACGATCCGTCCGAGACCGACATGATGAAGAGGAAGCCGCGCTCCATCTCCACCACCGTCTGGTTCACGCTCCCGCCCTCGAAGATGCGGGAGGCGCCGGCAGTCAGCGACGTCAGCCCGGAGGCCACCGCCGCCAACTGGTCGGCTCTGTCACGAGGGAACCCCTCGGACATGGCGAGGAGGAGTCCGTCCGCGGAGACCACGACCGTGTGGGACACCCCAGGGGTGTTGTCCACGAAGTTGGTGATCAACCAGTTCAGATTCTGCGCCGCCTGGCTCATCGGGCTCACACTAACGCTCCTGATCGTAGGTGCTGCCGGGGCCGAAGCCCTGTTGGTCATTCTGGGGTTCCGCGCCCGCATTGCGTCCCTGCTGGACACCACGGCGCAGATTGCTCAGCCTGCCGCGAATGTCCTCCGGGGCACGGGAGACCTGTGGGCCGCCCTGCGGGGTCTGCTCCGCCGCGCCTTCGACCAGGTTGGCCTTGGGCACCCGCCGGGGGAGGCCGGAGGCTGTGACCCCGCCCGCCTTCGGCTCGCGCAGCCGCTCCGCCCGCTCCCAGCGCTCGTCGTTGGAGCTGCGCCATTCGGAGCCGTCCTGGCCGTTGACCGGTGCGCTCCCCTGCTGCGGGGGCGTCACCGGCTCCTCGGGCTGCTCCTGCCACTGCTGCTGAGCCTGCGGTGACTGCTGGCCACGGCCTCCGCGGCGCGGAAGGCCGGCGTTGGTCAGCGTGTGGGAGTCGCTCGAGGAGGGGCCCGGACGCTCGAATGTTACGCGCTCGGACGCATCAGCGGGAGCGGCAGTTATATTCCGGTCAGATTCCGCTTCGGTCCCGAAGTAGCCGTCGAACGCGGGGCGTTCGGGCCTCTCGTCCGGCTTGGCCGTTTCCTCCGGGACGTACGGGTGCTGGCCGGTGGTCTGCGCGGGGCCCGGCGCACCGAACGCCAGGCTGCCGTGCGACCGGTCGTCGTAGAGCGGCTGATCGCCTTCCGCATATGCCTGGTCAGAGTACGCCTGGTCCGGGTAAGCCTGGTCCGGGAAGCCCGGGAAGGCGTCGCCCGAACCGGCCGGCGTCTCGTCGCGGAAGAGCGGACGGTCGCCGCCCTGGAAGCCGTTGCCGTCGAAGCCGCCGCCCTCGAACCCGCCGCCCTCGAACCCGGTGGGCTCGAAGCCGGGGGCCTGGTGGCCGCCCGCCTGGGCCTCCAGAGCCGCACGGCGCTCCTCACGGAGCAGCGAGCGGCCCACCGGGTCCAGCTCGGCGGAGTCGTCCGCCTGGCTGTAGCCGCCGTCGTCGAAGCCCAGATCGGCGGCGGTGCGCTGATGGTCCTCGTACGGTGCGTGCTGGTGCTGGTGCTCGGGGACGATCCGGGAGACCGTGAAGTCGTCCTCGTACCGGTCCTCGCCGCCACCACCGTGGGTGATCGCGTCGGGCAGCATGACCAGCGAGGTGGTGCCGGCCTGCTCGCCCGAGGGGCGCAGCTGGACCCGGATCCCGTGCCGGTCGGCCAGCCGGCCGACCACGAACAGGCCCATCCGCTGGGAGACCGCGGCGTCCACACTCGGCGGGTTGGCCAGCTTGTGGTTGATGTCCGCGAAGTCCTCGGGGGTCAGCCCGATGCCCTTGTCGTGGATCTCGATCATCACCCGGCCGTCGGGCAGCCGGGTCGCGGCCACCCGCACCTTGGTCTGCGGCGAGGAGAACGTCGTGGCGTTCTCCAGCAGCTCGGACAGCAGGTGCACGAGGTCGGTGACGGCGGTGCCGTGGATCTCGCTCTCGGGGACGCCGGTGAGCTCTATTCGCTCGTACGACTCGACCTCACTGGTCGCCGCGCGCAGCACGTCCACCAGCGGCACCGGCTGGTTCCAGCGGCGGCCGGGGTCCTCGCCGGCGAGGATCAGGAGGTTCTCGCCATTACGGCGCATACGCGTGGCGAGGTGGTCGAGCCGGAAGAGGTTCTCCAGCTGGTCCGGGTCCGCCTCGTTGTTCTCCAGGTCGGTGATCAGCGTCAGCTGCCGCTCGATCAGGCCCTGGTTTCGGCTCGAGAGGTTGGTGAAGATCGCGTTGACGTTGCCCCGCAGCAGCGCCTGCTCGGCGGCGAGCCGGACGGCCTCGCGGTGCACCTGGTCGAAGGCGCGGGCGACCTCGCCGATCTCGTCGGTCGTGGAGATCGGGATCGGCTGTACACGGGTGTCGACCCGGCCGGGATCGGTCCGCGAGAGCTGGTCGACCAGCATCGGCAGCCGCTGCTCGGCGACGCTGAAGGCGGCGGTCCGCAGCTGGCGCATGTTCCGGCTCATCCGGCGGGCCATCAGACCGGCCACGACGAACGCGATGATCAGGGCGGCCAGCACGATGGCGGAGTCGACGAAGGTGGACTGCTTGGCGTCGTCGGCGATCTGCGCGGCCTCGTTGACCGCCTTGTCCGCGAGGTCCTTCTCGATGGACCGGTACATGTCGAACTTGCCGGTCGCGGCCGTGAACCAGGTCTCGGAGGTGACGCCCTTGAGAGCCAGCGTCTCCGGTGCCGCGCCGGTGGTGATCATGGCGGACATCTGGTCGATGGACGGCGGCGTACGGAACGGCCGGTTGGCCGCCGCGGCCTGCTCCTTGGCCCGTGCCACCTGCTGCTTCGCCGCTGCCTTCAGCGCGGCGGCGTCCTTGTTCAGCCGGTTGACGTCCTCGGGCGTTCCGCCGGAGGTGTACTCGCCGATGGCGATGCCCTCCAGGTAGCGGTACGACGCGAACGCGGTCAGCTGGAGCTTGTGCTCCTTGCCGCCCTGCGGGGACGCCGGGTCGACCAGGAGGTGGGTGCCGATGGAGCGCTGGAGCCCGACGGCGGCCTTCGCCAGTGCGACGGCGTAGACGGTGCGGCCGTAGGAGGTGATGTTGCCGGTGCCCAGACCGAGTTCGTTGGCGAACTCCATCAGCGGGTGCTGGACCTGGACGTAGCCCTCTTCGGTCTGCACACCGTGCAGCCGGGAGGTGTAGGCGACCTTGCGCAGCTGGTCCAGCTTGGGCTCGACCTTCTCGAACGAGGCCAGGCGGCGCTGGAGTCCGGGCTTGTCCGGCATGGCCTTGGCGGCCTGGTGGAAGGCGTCCGCGGCGTCGTCGGTGGCGGTGCGCGCCTCTTCGACGGCCGGGTCGTCCTTCTTGCCCTCCAGGAGCGGGGCGGCGGTGCGGTCCCGCTCGTCGATCAGGGCGTTGCTATAGGAAAGCGCGGCGCGAACGAGCTTCGCGGTGTTCTCCGCGTCCTGCGCCTCCTGCCAGGTGGCGAACGAGCTGTCGACCCGCAGACCGCCGAAGACGAGCGCGACCAGTACGGGGATCAGCAGGATGGCGTTCAGACGGGTGGCCACCCGCCAGTTGCGCGGGGAGTACTTACCGCCGCTGACCGGAGGCTTCACGACCGTGTTCTCGGACGTGTCGGAAGCCGGTACGCCCGCACGCGGCGGCGGGGTGAAGTTGCCCCGCCGCACTTCCTGCGGCTCCGGGCTCGCCTTGCTTCGCCTCACTCGACCAACAACCTCTCGGCGCCGGCACGTACTTGCAGTGCCGTTTCTTCTGGGCGTTACTACTCCGTAGTTCAGCGAATTTCAGCACGTCAGGGCGGTGCCTTCCAAACACTGGGCAAAGCAGGAGAGGTCCCACAAGAGCAAGAGATAAAAGGGGCGTTAAGGGCGAGCCCCGCCAAAAGGCGGGGCACTTGTGAGCGCAGCGAAGCCGCACATGCGCGAGGGGTGTCGAACGCCGGCCGATTCACTGTCGAAACGTTATGAAGCACATTCGCCGGCGTGTCGAAGGACACAGATCCATTCACGCAAACCGGGAACCGCGCTACTGGAGCCTTGCCATCAGCGCATGCTCGACAAGCGTGATGAGCGCGCTCTTGGCCTCGCTGCGATGCCGCGCGTCCGTGGTGATGATCGGTGCGTCCGGGCCGATCTGCAGGGCCTCGCGCACCTCCTCGGGCGCGTAGGGCTGGTGCCCCTCGAAGCCGTTGAGGGCGACGACGAACGGCAGGCCGCTGTTCTCGAAGTAGTCGACGGCCGGGAAGCAGTCGGCGAGGCGGCGGGTGTCGACCAGCACCACGGCGCCGATCGCGCCGCGCACCAGGTCGTCCCACATGAACCAGAAGCGGTCCTGACCGGGCGTACCGAAGAGGTACAGGATCAGGTCCTGGTCCAGCGTGATCCGGCCGAAGTCCATCGCCACGGTCGTCGTGGTCTTGTCCTGGACGTGGCTGAGGTCGTCGATCCCCGCCGAGGCGGAGGTCATCACGGCCTCCGTACGCAGCGGATTGATCTCCGAGACCGCGCCGACGAACGTGGTCTTGCCCACGCCGAAGCCGCCCGCCACCACGATCTTGGCAGAGGTCGTGGCGCGGGCCGCACTCCCGTCGAAGCCGCTGTCAGAGCTTGCGAAGACCACTGAGCACCCTCTCGAGCAAGGTCACGTCCGGCGTGCCGCCGGCCTCACCACTGCCGCCGGGCTGGTGGATTGCCACCATCCCTGCCTCTGCCAGGTCCGCGACCAGGATCCGCGCCACACCCAGCGGGATGTGCAGCAGCGCCGAGACCTCGGCAACCGACTTCACCTCACGGCACAGGTGGCAGATCCGCTGGTGCTCGGGCAGCAGTCCGGGCAGTTGAGAGGGGTCGGCGGTCGTGCTGACCAGCGCCTCGATGGCGAGCTGGTAGCGCGGCCGGGTCCGGCCTCCGGTCATGGCGTACGGGCGCACCAGCGGCTGGTCACCTTCGCTCCCGTACGGCGCTTGGCTGTAGGCGCCGTACGGGCCGGAAGTGGCGGGTGGCGGGGTCATGGGTCCTCCGGGCGGGACAACTGACTGTCGTCGGGTTGGGCCGGTGGGGGGTGCGGCACATGGTGGGTGGATCGCTGGACAAGGAGGCGCTGCGGACGCCTCAGTTCAGCAGGCTGCCCTGCAGCTCGGCGCGCAGGTCGGGCGTCAGCACGGTGCCCGCGCGGTCGACCAGCAGGGCCATCTCGTAACCGACGAGGCCGATGTCGCACTCGGGGTGCGCCAGAACGGCCAGCGACGATCCGTCCGAGACGGACATGAGGAAGAGGAAGCCGCGCTCCATCTCCACCACGGTCTGGTTGACCGTCCCGCCCTCGAAGATGCGGGACGCGCCCGAGGTCAGCGAGGTCAGGCCGGAGGCCACGGCCGCCAGCTGGTCGGCACGGTCGCGCGGGAAGCCCTCGGACATCGCGAGGAGCAGCCCGTCCGCGGAGACCACCACCGTGTGGGACACCCCAGGGGTGTTGTCCACGAAGTTGGTGATCAACCAGTTCAGATTCTGCGCCGCCTGGCTCATCGGACTCAACTAACGCTCCTGCTGGTGAGTGGGGTCAACAATGCCGTGGTTGCCGGTGGAGGACGTCCCTCCGGCCTGCCGGCCCTGCTGGATACCCCGGCGGAGATTGGTCAGCCGCCCGCGCACGTCACTGGGCGCACGCGAGACCTGCGGACCGGTCTGGTTGGACTGCTGCTGCTGTGCGGTGCCCGCGACGAGGTTCGCACGCGGGACCCGGCGGGGCAGTCCGGAGGTGGTGAGACCGCCCGCCGCGGGCTGACGGATCTGCTCCGCCTGCCGCCAGGTCTCGTCGTTGGGCGAACTGCGCCACTGGGATGCGGCGTCGGCGGGCGCCCCCTGCGCTCCGCCCCGCGCATTGCCCACCGGGGCAGTGGTGTCCTGCTGCGTGGCCCCGCGGCGCGGCATCAGCGGCGCATCGGATGCCTCGGGCGCATTGCCCGACTGCGGCGGGACTCCGGCAGCGGCCGCCGCCGGGTGGTTGAACCAGTTCGACTCGATGGTGTCGAAGATCGGCGTACGGCCGTCACCGGGGCCCGCGTCCGCGTCGCCCAGCTCGTCGCGGCTGAGCGGCTGCTGCACCGGAAGCTGACCGGTCTCGAACTGGCCGGTGTCCTGCCGTCCCTGGTCCTGCCGTCCGGCGTCCTGCCGTCCTTGGTCCGGCCGCCCCGCGTCGCCGCCGGGCCGGCCTTCGGGCCGGCGGAACCGGTCCGTCTCGTACTGACCCGTCTCGTACGGGCCGGACTCGTACCGTCCCGCCTCGAACTGGCCCGTCTCGAACTGACCGGTCTCGAACTGACCGGTCTCGAACGGGTCCGCCTCGCGCTCGCCGGGACCGCCGGACGCACCGGCGTCTGCCCGCTCACGCTCTGCGGAGGGCAACGCGAAGTTTCCGGTGTCACGCGCGCCCGGCCGCGTGAACTGCGTGGTGTCGGCCGGGCCGCGCCCGCTCTGCGAGCCGTCCGCACCGGGCGGCGGGCCGTTGAAGTCGGGACGCGCGAACGCCGTGGTGTCAGCGGGGCCGCCGCCAGGGGCGGGCCGCTCGAAGCTGCCGGTGGTCTCCGGCTCCTCGTGGCCACGCGGCCGGTCCTGCGCCTCACGGGGCGCCAGCGGCCAGTCGTCGACGGCGCCGCGCTCGCGGCGCGCGCCCCAGCTGGTCGTGCCGGGCTGCTGGCCGTCCTGGCCACCGGACGCGCCGGAACCGCCCGGCAGTTCGGCCGCGGGGCCGCGGGGCGGCAGCTGCGGCCGCTCCTCGCGCCGGGGCGCGCCGGTGGGCGGTGCGACGGTGGGGGAGGGGCCGGCGGGGGGCTGGCCGATGTCCGCGCTGCGGGTGGGCAGCGAGGGACGCGGGGCACCGGACTGGCCGGCACCCGGCGCGCCGGGAGCGTTCGTACGGCGGGCCGCTCCCGCTCCGCCGAAGGCGTTCGCCGCACCGCCGCCGGCGGGACCGCCGCGTCCGGGCAGCGCGGGGCGCCCGGACGAGGGACCCGCGCCGACCTGACCGCGCGGCTGGAGTCCGGCGAGCCGGCTGGAGGCCGAGCCGCCGACGTCACCGGCGCCGCTCTTGGCGGTGCTCGGCGCCGGCTTCTTGCCGCCCTGCGCCACATCGACCGGCAGCATGACCAGCGCGGTGGTGCCACCGGAGTCGGAGGGCCGCAGCTGGATACGGATGCCGTGCCGCAGCGACAGACGGCCGACCACGAACAGACCCATCCGCCGGGACACCGAGACGTCCACGGTGGGCGGGCTGGCGAGCCGCTCGTTGATCGCGGAGAGGTCCTCGGGGGACAGGCCGATACCGGTGTCGTGGATCTCGACCAGCACACGGCCGTCGGGCAGCGCGTGACCGGTCACCTTGACCTTGGTCTGCGGCGAGGAGAACGACGTGGCGTTCTCCAGCAGCTCGGCGAGCAGGTGCACGAGGTCGTTGACGACCCGGCCCGCGACCTCGGTCTGCGGAACGGCGTTGAGCTCGATCCGCTCATACTGCTCCACCTCGGAGGCGGCGGCACGCAGGACGTCGACCAGCGGCACCGGCCGCGTCCACCGGCGCCCCGGCTCCTCACCGGCGAGGACCAGGAGGTTCTCACCGTTACGGCGCATACGGGTCGCGAGGTGGTCGAGCTTGAAGAGCGAGGACAGCTGGTCCGGGTCGGCCTCGCGGGACTCCAGTTCGGAGATCAGCGAGAGCTGACGCTGGATGAGGCCCTGGGAACGCCGCGAGAGGTTGGTGAACATCGCGTTGACGTTGCCCCGCAGCAGCGCCTGCTCGGAGGCGAGGCGGACGGCCTCACGGTGCACGTCGTCGAAGGCCGCGGCCACCCGGCCGATCTCGTCCCGGCTGTGCACACCGACCGACTCGACGGAGGTGTCCACGTCCTGCGGGTCGGCCTCGGACAGCTGCTTGACCAGCTCGGGCAGCCGGTCCTGGGCGACCCTCTGCGCGGTGTCCTGGAGGCGGTGCAGCGAACGGACCATGGACCGGGCCACGACGAACGCGCCGATCAGCGAGACGCCGAGGACGAGCAGGATCAGCGCACCGTTGAGGATCGCGTCCTGGGTCGCCTCGTTGCGCAGCTCGCGCGACTTCTGCTCCATCTCGGACAGCAGCGACGTCTCGATCCGCGACATCTCGGCGATCTTGACCGAGTCGGAGTCGTACCAGTCGAGGTACTTGTACTCCTGGCTGCGGATACCGGTGTCGTTCGCGAAGGCGCGGTGCGCGAAGGCGTACGCCGCCTTGATCTCGTCGTTGTTGCCGTCCAGACCGCGCGTCAGCGCGGTGGCGCTGCCCTGGCCGCTGCTGGTGTAGATCTGCGAGAACCGGTCGCGGGCCGCCTTCTCGTTCTCCTCGGCCGTCCGGCCGGCCAGCCGGTCGTTGGCGGAGAGCTGGGCGCCGCCCTTGTGCGCGAGGCCGGCACTGATCAGCGCGCGCTGCATCGACGCGTACTCCTTGGCCGACGAGAACGCCGCCAGCGCACGGGTACTGCGGATCATCTCCGGGTTGCTGGTCGCCTGCGCCATGTCCTGGGAGAGCGACAGCAGCGATTCGATCAGCTGGTTGTACGCGGTGACCGTGCGCGCGGCGTTCTTGTCGTCCTTGTACGCGCTGGCACGGATCTCGTTGAGGTCGGTGAGCTGGCGCCCGATCTCCAGGATCGTCGCCCGGACACCGGCCATGGTGGAGTCCTGGGTCTGGATGTCCCCGGTGGCCTGGTTGAACGAGAGCTTGGCGCGGTCGGTCGCCTCCCGCGGCGCCACGACGTTCGCGTCGTCCTTGCTGTTGCCGCTGCCGGCCAGCGGGCCCGCCGACTTGTCCCGCTCCACCTGGAGCGCGTCGGCGAGCTCGGTCGCCTGCCGCGTCATCTCGGTCAGCAGCTGCATCTTGTCGAGCGCGTCGATGTTGTTCAGCTGCGTGTCGATACGCATCGCGCCCAGGGTGGTCGCGGCGACAACCGGGAGCGCGAGCAGGGAGACCAGACGGGTGCTGATGCGCCAGTTGCGCAGCGATATTCGCGTGCCGGGGCCGGTTACGCCCTTCGACGCGCTGGCCTTGGGGCTCTCCGCTGCGTCACCGCGGGGCGCCGAACCGTTGCTCTGGGCAGGCTGGGGCGAGGAGGCGCGGTCTGTCCCGCCGCGCAGCTCCGGGTCCGCCGCAGCGCTGCCATCCCTCTTGAAACGTCCCTGCACTAGCGTCGCAACCTCTGGACCAGGCGTCCCTCCGCGTGAACGGCGGGACGGTGTCGAGTCGTAGGGGACCGCAAGTCCCCCATGGCGGTCGTGAGTGACCGGCGGGCTGCCCTCTCTGGCCGAGAGAGCGGCACCACCGCGCGGCGCTACTTTGCGCCCTGCGCGCCGGCTGAAACGTGCGGCGGTCCGTGGAATTCCAGCACAGTGCAGGATCTCCAACAAGAGCGGAGCCGGTGGCTGTGACATGGGTGACGCAATGTACGGATCACGTGACGGCATGTAGAGGATTCCACCCCCGATAACGGACTTTTGCCCGCGAGTCGTCCGTCCTGGCGCGCTGTCCCAGGTGCGGTGATCGGGAGCGGAACATCCGCTTCAATCCGTCGATGTCCGATTCGCCCAGAGATGTTGATCATGGGAATTGCGGCATTTGTCGCACACTTCGTGAGCAAACTCACAGGAAGATCGCCGACTTCTCCAGCGCATCGCAGGGAATGGCGCGCTTAGCCTGACGCTTTACACGGTTGCCCAGAACGACAAGGCAACCGAGCGCAACACCCATTTCTCCACACGATCACCACCACAACGATCACAACGCGAGGCGTGAAGCAGTGAAGGCAGTGAAGTCAACGATGATGTTCCGCAACATAGCCAACCCGCGGCGCACCACCCTGGCGCACCTCAAGGACGCCGATGAGCTCGCCACCGCGCCGGCCCCGGAGCACACCGCCGAACTGCCCGCCCAGACGGCCAACCCCCGCCGCACCGTCCTGATGGACGCGCCCGTGCAGGACGTACCGGCGTAATACGGAGCGTGGGACGGCCGCGGCCCCGCGATAGCCTGGAGTGTCAACTCCGGCCAGTGATCAAAGAGGGGCAGCGGCAACCCGTGCGCATCGCCAGATTCTCCATCGACGGCAACGTCGGCTTCGGCGTGGTCGAGGGCGACGAACTCGACGTCATCAAGGGACATCCCTTCGCCGAATTCGAGCGCTCCGGGCAGAAGGTCCCCCTGGACAAGGTCCGGCTCCTGCCGCCCACTCTGCCCAACAAGATCGTCGGAATCGGCCGCAACTACGCCGACCACGCCGCCGAGCTGGGCAACGACGTCCCCGACGTCCCGGTCACCTTCTTCAAGCCCTCCACCTCCGTGGTCGGCCCCGGCGACCCCATCGCGTACCCCTCCTTCTCCCAGGAGGTGCACCACGAGGCGGAGCTCGCCGTCGTCATCGGCCGGATGTGCCGTGAGGTGCCCCGCGAGCGCGTCAAGGACGTCATCCTCGGCTACACCTGCGCCAACGACATCACCGCGCGTGATGTGCAAAAGCGCGAGAAGCAGTGGGCCCGCGCCAAGGGCTTCGACTCCTCCTGCCCCCTGGGCCCCTGGATCGAGACCGAACTGGACCCGGGCGACCTGACCATCCAGTGCACGGTCAACGGCGAACAGCGCCAGCTCGGCCGCACCAGCGAGATGGTCCGTCCGATCGAGGACCTGATCGTCCACATCACCGAGGCCATGACGCTGCTCCCCGGCGACGTCATCCTCACGGGCACCCCGGCCGGGGTCGGCCCGCTCAACGTCGGCGACGAGGTCGCCGTCACCATCGAAGGCATCGGCACTCTCACCAACAAGGTGATCAAGCGTGGCTAACGCGACCCCCGTCCGCGTCCGTTTCTGTCCCTCCCCGACCGGTAACCCCCATGTCGGCCTGATCCGTACCGCCCTGTTCAACTGGGCCTACGCACGGCACAACAAGGGCACCCTGGTCTTCCGGATCGAGGACACCGACGCGGCCCGCGACTCCGAAGAGTCCTACAACCAGCTGCTGGACTCCTTCCACTGGCTGGGCTTCGACTGGGACGAGGGCCCCGAGGTCGGCGGCCCGCACGCGCCGTACCGCCAGTCCCAGCGCATGGACATCTACCGGGACGTCGCGGACAAGCTCCTGGCCGGCGGGTACGCCTACCACTGCTACTGCACCACCGAGGAGCTGGACGAGCGCCGCGACGCCGCCCGCAAGGCCGGCAAGCCCTCCGGCTACGACGGCAAGTGCCGCACGCTGACCCCGGAGCAGGCCGAGGCCTACAACCTCGAGGGCCGCACCTCCATCGTCCGCTTCCGCATGCCCGACGAGCCGATCACCTTCACCGACCTGGTGCGCGGCGAGCTGACCTTCACCCCGGACAACGTCCCGGACTACGGCATCGTCCGCGCCAACGGCGCCCCGCTGTACACCCTGGTCAACCCCGTCGACGACGCCCTGATGGCGATCACCCACGTCCTGCGCGGCGAGGACCTGCTCTCCTCCACCCCCCGCCAGATCGCCCTCTACAAGGCCCTGATCGACCTCGGCATCGCCTCCGCGATCCCGGAGTTCGGTCACCTTCCCTACGTCATGGGCGAGGGCAACAAGAAGCTCTCCAAGCGCGACCCGCAGGCCAACCTCAACCTCTACCGCGAGCGCGGCTTCCTCCCCGAGGGCCTGCTCAACTACCTCGCCCTCCTCGGCTGGTCCTTCTCCGCCGACCAGGACATCTTCTCGATCTCCGAACTCGTCGAGAAGTTCGACATCGCGGACGTCAACGCCAACCCGGCCCGCTTCGACCTGAAGAAGGCCGAGGCGATCAACGCCGACCACATCCGCCGGCTGGACCTGAAGGACTTCATCGAGGCCTGTGAGCCCTGGCTGAAGGCCCCGTACGCCAACTGGGCCCCCGAGGACTTCGACCAGGCCGCCTGGGAAGCGGTCGCCCCGCACGCCCAGACCCGGCTGACGGTCCTGTCCGACATCACCGCCAACGTCGACTTCCTCTTCCGCACGGAGCCCGTCGAGGACGAGGCGTCCTGGGCGAAGGCCATGAAGGGCGACCCGGTCGCGCTGCTCACCACGGCCCGCGCCAAGCTCGAGGCCGCCGACTGGTCGTCCGGCCCGGAGCCCCTCAAGGAGGCCGTCCTGGCCGCCGGCGAGGAGCACGGCCTCAAGCTCGGCAAGGCCCAGGCCCCGGTCCGCGTAGCCGTCACCGGCCGCACGGTCGGCCTGCCCCTCTTCGAGTCCCTGGAGATCCTGGGCAAGGACCGCACGCTCGCCCGCATCGACGCGGCGCTGGAGAAGCTGGCGGGCTGATCCCGTACGAGTGCCCCGGGCCCGGAAGCCGCTGCGGCTGCCGGGCCCTTGGCGTATCCAGGACCGGACGGAAGGGCTGCCCCGGCCGGCGGCCGGCCCTCCCGGACCCGGTCGCCATCGGGCGAGCCACCGAATCGCTGAACGACGGGGCGCCGCGCCGTTAGATTGGCGCCATGCCCATCCGCGCCGTCCTCTGGGACCTCGACGACACCCTCTTCGACTACACCGGCTCGGACCGCGCCGGTGCGCTGCGGCATCTGGAGGCCGAGGGCCTGGTGGCCGCGTACGGCGGCGAGGAGGCGGCGCTGGCACGCTGGCGCAGCGCGATGGAGACCGAGTTCGCCCGCTTTCTCGCCGGTGAGGTGGGGTTTCTCGATCATCGCCGGGCCCGCGCCCGGACGTTTCTGGGGATCGCGCTGACCGACGACGAAGCGGATGCCTGGTTCGGCCGGTACATCGCGCACTACGAAGCGTCCTGGGTGCTCTTCCCTGACTCCGTGCCCGCCCTGGAGGCGCTGGCGCCGCTGGTGCGGCAGGCGGTGCTGTCCAACTCCGGGACCGCCAACCAGGAGCGCAAGCTGGCCGTCCTGGGGATCCGGACGCACTTCGAGGCGGTGCTGTGCGCCGATGAGCTGGGGCACGCCAAGCCCGCTCCGGAGGCGTTCACGGCCGCCTGCGCGGCGCTCCGCCTCCCGCCGGACGAGGTGGTCTACGTCGGTGACCGGCTCGACATCGACGCGCTCGGCGCCCGCGATGCCGGTCTGAGGCCCGTATGGCTGGACCGTACGGGCACCGGGGAGGAGCCGCCGCCGGGCGTGCGGCGCATCGCGAGCCTGGCCGAGCTCCCCGAGCTGTTGCGCGGAGTTATCGGTTTTGGTGCGCCGTCCACGATCAGGTAATGTTCTTCCTGCGCCGCCCGAGAGGGCCGAAAGGTCCGGCCGGGAAGCGTAAGTCAAACAAAACCCCCAGCACAGGGGGTTGTGCTTTGATGGCCTATGGTGTAATTGGCAGCACGACTGATTCTGGTTCAGTTAGTCTAGGTTCGAGTCCTGGTAGGCCAGCTCGCAGAGCTTATCTGCAACGCCCCCGTTGTGTAGCGGCCTAGCACGCCGCCCTCTCAAGGCGGTAGCGCCGGTTCGAATCCGGTCGGGGGTACAGATCCTTTCACTCCGTCTCCTTCGGGTCGCTCCCGGATGCGGCGACGTTGAGGATCGCTAGGGCCCCCGTTGTGTAGCGGCCTAGCACGCCGCCCTCTCAAGGCGGTAGCGCCGGTTCGAATCCGGTCGGGGGTACTGGTCTAAACCACCATGGGCTATGGTGTAATTGGCAGCACGAGTGATTCTGGTTCATTTAGTCTAGGTTCGAGTCCTGGTAGCCCAGCGCAGCATGTCCTGGTGACAGGACTCAACTGCAGTAAAACTTGCCCCCGTTGTGTAGCGGCCTAGCACGCCGCCCTCTCAAGGCGGTAGCGCCGGTTCGAATCCGGTCGGGGGTACAGAGATGAAGGCCCCCCCGCATCAGCGGGGGGCCTTCTCGCGTTCAACTGCCGGTGCCGAAGCGCCTGTTGGACTCCTCCGCCTCGGCCAGCCGGCGCAGGCTCAGCAGTACCGGCTCGTACAGCACCGTGAAGGCCACGGCCGCCTCCACCTGCTCCTCCGGCGTCTCGAACTCCTCGACCAGGTCCAGGTCCACGACGGCGAGTTGTTCCGCCTGGCGCGCGTACGGCAGCAGATGCGCGGTGTCGCAGGCGTAGCCGAGGCGGCGCAGTGCCGTGATGGCGGTGACGAGCATGTCGAAGGCGGGCGAGTCGGCCGCGGCGGCGAGGTTGGAGCGCCAGTCGAGGAGTTCCAGCAGCTCGGTGGCGGTGCTGCGGGCGACGGCCGTTGCCGGGTCCGCTTCGTCGGGCTCCGGGCCGTAGGGGAGTGCCCCGACGGCCGCGCCCAGCCGGTGGTGGTGGTCGAGCGAGGCGTCCTCGATGGCGGCCAGGACCTCGCGGGCGGTGGTCACCGGGATCCGGCCGACCTGGATCAGGGCCCGGACGAGCCGTAGCCGGCGCAGATGCTCCTCGCCGTACTCGGACTGGGTGGCGGTGATCCGGCGGCCCGGCGGCAGCAGCCGTTCGCGCAGGTAGTACTTGATCGTCGGGGTGGGTACCCCGCTGCGCTCGCTCAGCGCTGCCAGCCGCATCTCTCTTCCGCCTTTCCCTTGCGCTCCCACTTGGAGAGTGCCACTATCCAATCATGGATAGCGACGCTATCCAACATGTTCGGTGTGGCGAAGGGGGCTGTCATGAGCGGCAAGCCGATTCAGGGACGGATGACGGCGGGCGGCGAGGGGGACGTGGTCGTCTTCCTCATCGGGATGCGGGTCAACAGCTGGTGGGCGGTGCGGAGTTGGCTGCCGGTGTTCCGGGCGATGCCGCGCATGATCAAGGAGCTGGCCCGTGACCGGGACAGCGGATTGCTGGGCTACCGCCCGCTCGCCGCGCCCCCGAGGAATTTCGGCCTCATCCAGTACTGGGAGTCGAAGGAGAAGCTGCTGGCGTACGCCGCGGACCAGGACGGCGAGCACCGGCCGGCCTGGGCGGCGTTCAACCGGCGGGCGCGGGAGGGGCGCGACAAGGTCGGCTTCTGGCACGAGACCTTCGTCGTCCCGGCGGGCGCGTACGAGAGCATCTACGTCAATATGCCGTCGTTCGGGCTGGGGGAGGCCCAGGGCGTGGTGCCGGTCGGGCGCCGTGGGGAGCGGGCGGCGCGGCGGCTGTCGGTCTGAGCGCCGAAGAGCGTCGAAAGATGCGGCCCCGTACGGATCATCCGTACGGGGCCGGGTGCCGTCGTCAGCCGTTCCGCCGCAGGCCCTCGGAGAGGCGGGCGGCCGCGTCGATGACTGCCTGGGCGTGCATACGGCCGGGGTGGCGGGTCAGGCGCTCGATGGGGCCGGAGACGGATACGGAGGCCACCACGCGGTTGGAGGGACCGCGTACGGGCGCGGACACGGATGCGACGCCAGGCTCCCGCTCGCCGATCGACTGGGCCCAGCCGCGGCGCCGTACGCCGGAGAGCGCGGTGGCCGTGAAGCGGGCCCCCTGCAGGCCGCGGTGCAGCCGCTCCGGCTCCTCCCAGGCCATCAGGATCTGGGCGGCCGAGCCCGCCTTCATGGGGAGCGTGGAGCCGACCGGGACCGTGTCCCGCAGTCCGGACAGCCGCTCGGCCGCCGCCACGCAGATGCGCATATCGCCCTGCCGGCGATAGAGCTGGGCGCTCTCGCCCGTCACATCGCGCAGGTGGGTGAGCACCGGTCCGGCCGTGGCCAGCAGGCGGTCCTCGCCGGCCGCCGCGGCCAGCTCGGAGAGCCTGGGGCCCAGGATGAACCGGCCCTGCATGTCCCTCGCCACCATCCGGTGGTGTTCCAGAGCCACGGCCAGCCGGTGGGCCGTGGGTCGTGCAAGCCCTGTCGCCGCGACCAGCCCGGCGAGGGTGGCCGGACCGGACTCCAGAGCGCTCAGTACGAGAGCCGCCTTGTCGAGAACGCCGACGCCGCTAGAGTTGTCCATGCAACGATACTCGCGTCTCACAGTATGAAACGCAAGTTCAATTTTCCAGGGAAGTCGTCAGTCTGTAGATGTGGCCCTGGACCAGGGCCCGGCGGCAGGCCCGTCAAGGGGATTTCTGCGGGCACCCGCGCACAGACGAACAAGGCCGGCACAGCGGCCGGCCGGAGGGAAAGCGATGGGACGGACACTCGCGGAGAAGGTCTGGGACGACCATGTCGTCCGGCGCGCGGAAGGCGAGCCCGACCTCCTCTTCATCGATCTGCACCTGCTGCACGAGGTCACCAGCCCGCAGGCGTTCGACGGCCTCCGCAAGGCCGGCCGCCAGGTGCGCCGTACGGACCTGACCATCGCCACCGAGGATCACAACACCCCCACCCTCGACATCGACAAACCGATCGCCGACCCGGTCTCGCGCACCCAGCTGGAGACGCTGCGCAAGAACTGCGCCGAGTTCGGTGTCCGGCTGCATCCGCTGGGCGATGTCGAGCAGGGCGTTGTCCACGTCGTGGGACCGCAGTTGGGACTGACCCAGCCCGGCACCACCGTGGTCTGCGGTGACAGTCACACCTCCACCCACGGAGCCTTCGGCGCCCTGGCGTTCGGCATCGGCACCAGCCAGGTCGAGCACGTCCTGGCCACCCAGACGCTGCCGCTGGCCCCGTTCAAGACCATGGCGATCACCGTCGACGGCGAGCTGCCCGACGGCGTCACCGCCAAGGACCTCATCCTGGCGATCATCGCCAAGATCGGCACCGGCGGCGGCCAGGGCTACGTCCTGGAATACCGCGGCTCGGCCATCGAGAAGCTGTCGATGGAAGCCCGGATGACCATCTGCAACATGTCGATCGAGGCCGGCGCGCGGGCGGGCATGATCGCCCCCGACCGGACCACCTTCGACTATCTGCAGGGCCGCGACCACGCCCCCACGGGCGAGGACTGGGACGCCGCGGTCGCGTACTGGAAGACGCTGCGCACCGACGACGACGCGGTTTTCGACGCCGAGGTGCACATCGACGCCGCCTCGCTGGCGCCGTTCGTCACCTGGGGCACCAACCCCGGCCAGGGTGCGCCGCTTTCGGCCAGCGTCCCCGACCCGGCTTCGTACGAGGATGCCTCGGAGCGCTTCGCCGCCGAAAAGGCCCTGGAGTACATGGGGTTGACGGCAGGCCAGCCGCTGCGCGAGATCACCGTGGACACCGTCTTCGTAGGTTCGTGCACCAATGGCCGTATCGAGGACCTGCGCTCGGCGGCGTCCATCCTGGAGGGCCGCAAGGTCGCCGAGGGTGTACGGATGCTGATCGTGCCCGGCTCGGTCCGGGTCTCCCTGGAGGCCGTTGCCGAGGGTCTGGACAAGGTCTTCACCGCCGCGGGAGCCGAATGGCGGCACGCGGGCTGCTCGATGTGTCTGGGCATGAACCCCGACCAGCTGGCCCCCGGTGAGCGCTCCGCGTCCACCTCCAACCGCAACTTCGAGGGCCGGCAGGGCAAGGGAGGCCGCACCCACCTGGTCTCGCCGCAGGTGGCCGCCGCAACGGCGGTTCTCGGCCATCTGGCCTCACCGGCCGACCTGTCCGACGTCGCCGTCGCCACGCCCGCGGGAGTCTGAACCATGGAAGCTTTCACCACCCACACCGGCCGGGCCGTCCCGCTGCGCCGCAGCAACGTCGACACCGACCAGATCATCCCCGCCCACTGGCTGAAGAAGGTCACCCGCGACGGCTTCGAGGACGGGCTGTTCGAGGCCTGGCGCAAGGACCCTCAGTTCGTGCTCAACCAGGAGCGGTACGAGGGCGCCACCGTCCTGGTCGCGGGCCCCGACTTCGGCACCGGCTCCTCCCGTGAGCACGCCGTCTGGGCGCTGCAGAACTACGGCTTCAAGGCCGTCATCTCCTCGCGGTTCGCGGACATCTTCCGCGGTAACTCCCTCAAGAACGGACTGCTGACGGTGGTCCTGCCGCAGGAGACCGTCGACCGGCTGCAGAAGCTGGTGGAGGCCGACCCCGCTGTGGAGGTGACCGTCGACCTGGTCGACCGCCAGGTCCGTGCGCAGGGAATCACCGCCGACTTCGAGCTGGACGAGAATGCCCGTTGGCGGCTGCTGGAAGGTCTGGATGACATCAGCCTCACCCTTCGGGAGGAGTCGTCCATCGTGACGTACGAGGCGAATCGCCCGTCGTTCAAGCCGCGTACCATCGAGGTCTGACCTCGGGTTTTTGGCTCAAAGCGTTATTGCGTACGATGCGCCCCCTGTGAAGTTGGCAGGGGGCGCATCGGCTTGTGAAGGCGGCTGTTGAGGCCCCGTGAAGCGACAACTCGCCGCAGATGGCACAATTAGCGCATGGAACGCGACGGCCAACTCGAGCTCTACGGTTTCGTCGCCGACCGACTCAAGGACGCACACGCAAGAGTGCGGACACTGCAAGTCCCGGAGGGCGTACGGATGGCGCTGACCCGGAAGCTGCTCGTCATCACGGCCGCGGCTAAACACGATCTTGCGGACGCGGCAAGGCGTCTGGAGTGGTTCATGCAAGACCTCGATGAAGGTCGTTATCCCGAAGATGTGCACCGCGACGGAAGTCCGTGAAGGTCGATTTTGTTGCGGCACAAGGGTGATTAGCCCGTTTCGTGTTTGATTTGCGGTATGTATCTGCCTAACGTGCGAAAAAGCTTGGAAACTTTCGTTCCAGCAATGTCTCCGAAGGGGAAGACGTGAACAAGGCGCAGCTCGTAGAAGCCATTGCCGACAAGCTCGGCGGCCGCCAGAACGCCGCGGACGCGGTGGACGCCGTACTGGACGCAATCGTCCGTGCAGTTGTCACCGGCGACCGCGTTTCGGTCACCGGATTCGGTTCGTTCGAGAAGGTCGACCGCCCGGCCCGCTACGCCCGCAACCCGCAGACGGGTGAGCGCGTGCGCGTCAAGAAGACCTCGGTGCCGCGTTTCCGCGCCGGTCAGGGCTTCAAGGACCTGGTAAGCGGCTCGAAGAAGCTCCCCAAGGGCGGCGAGGTCGCCGTCAAGAAGGCCCCCAAGGGCAGCCTTACGGGCGGTACGGCCATCAAGAAGGCCGCCGCGAAGAAGGCCACCGCCAAGAAGGCCGCGGCGAAGAAGACCACCGCGGCGAAGAAGGCAGTGGCGAAGAAGACCACCGCCGCCAAGAAGGCCACCGCCAAGAAGACAACGGCGAAGAAGGCCACCGCCACGAAGACCGCCGCGAAGAAGACGACGGCGAAGAAGACCACGGCCAAGAAGGCCACCGCGAAGAAGACCGCCCCCGCCAAGAAGGCCACGGCGAAGAAGGCGCCCGCCAAGAAGGCCACGGCGCGCAAGACCACCGCCAAGAAGGCCACCGCCCGCAAGCGGTGAAGCAGCGGCGACGCGATGCGTCGGGCCGGTCTCCCTTCGGGGAGCCCGGCCCGCGGTGCGTTGTGGCACCCGGCGCCGTCTAGGCTCTCTCCCATGCAGGCCACCGCGTACACCTACGACGACGACACCCGCTCCGGCAGCGTGCTGCTGGACGACGGCACCCCGCTGCCCTTCGACGCGGCGGCCTTCGACGCGGGCGGTCTGCGCCTGCTGCGGCCCGGTCAGCGGGTACGCATCGAGGTCGAGGGCGAAGGCGACGGCCGCACGATCGTGCTGGTCACGCTCCAGACGCTCTGAACCCGGGCCGCGCCGGCCCCTCGGGGCCCCGTGCGGCACCGATCGCCAGCCGCGGCGCCTGCCGCGCCGTGTGCGGGCCCACGCCCAGCGCCAGCGCCGCCCGCAGATCCTCGCCGGTGTCCACATCCCGCCGTACCGACGGCACCTGAACCGCGGTGATCTCCCGCGCTCCGGACGCCAGGTGCCGCGCCCGCGAAGCGCCGCCGAATGCCGGTGCCAATTCCACTCCGGAAGTCGCACTGAGAAGTGTTGTCCCGATATCCGCCGCATCCGCGAGAAATGCGCGGGGAAATAGCGCGGCGGAATGGAGCACCAGTTCCAGTTCGGCGGGGCGCAGCGCCGGAAGGTCGGCATTCAAAGCGGCGACCGGTGCGCCGGGCCGATGCGCCCGTACCGCGTCCGCGCCGTGTGCCAGCGCGGCGTTGAGCCCGCGGGCCGGAGTGTCGGGCACGATGCGCGCCCCCAGGGCCGCCAGGTGCTCCCCGGCCACCGGATCATCCGTGACAACCGCCACATCGCGCACGTCGGCGCAGGCCAGCGCGGCGGACACGGTATCCAGGGCGAACGCGAGGGCCAAGTGCGGCCGGAACTCTTCACCGGCGGCCTTCGAGAGCCTGCTTTTGGCTCGCACCAGCGGTTTCAGCGGCACCACCAGGCTCCAGCCCACATCCGCTCCGTCTCTTCGCATCGGCATCATTCTCACTCGCACTCGCCGCCGTTCGTCAGCGACGGGGTTACGGTGTTCTCGACATAGCGGGTACCTGGGGCGACACTTGTGCGGCTGCCGGCTCGCAGCAGCTTCGCAGGTCCCACAAGGAGGGTGTCCAAGTGTCCCGCCGCAGAATCGGCTTCTGGTACCGCTTGGCCGCGGTCATCTGCAAACCGCCGCTCTTGGTTCTGTTCAAGCGGGACTGGCAGGGAATGGAGCACATTCCGGCCGACGGCGGTTTTATCACCGCGGTCAACCACAACTCGTATCTCGATCCGCTCTCCTATGCGCACTATCAGTACAACACCGGACGGGTCCCGCGATTCCTCGCCAAGTCCGGTCTCTTCAAGAGCGGCTTTGTCGGCCTGATGATGCGCGGCACCGGCCAGATCCCCGTCTACCGGGAAACCACCGACGCGGCCACCGCGTTCCGGGCCGCCGTCGCCGCGATCGACAAGGGCGAATGCGTCGCCTTCTACCCCGAGGGCACCCTCACCCGCGACCCCGAGATGTGGCCCATGCAGGGCAAGACCGGTGCCGCGCGGGTGGCGTTGCTGACCAAGGCGCCGGTCATTCCCGTCGCCCAGTGGGGCGCCAATGCCGCGATGCCGCCGTACGCCAAGGAGAACAAGCTCCAGCTCTTGCCGCGCAAGACGCTGAAGGTCAAGGCGGGACCGCCGGTCGACCTGAGCGAGTTCTACGGCAAGGAGCCCACCGCAGAGGTGCTGCGCGCCGTCACCGCGACCATCATGGCCGCGATCACCGAGCAGCTGGCCGAGGTCCGCGGCGAGCCCGCGCCCGCCGAACCGTACGACTACCGCAAGGCCATCGCCCGCGAGCGCCGCGCCGCCCGCCAGGCCGCGAAGGCCGCCGCGGATGCCCTCATGGAGCCTGGCTGCGGCGGGGCCGTTGCCGGTACCGAGCGGGCCGGAAGCGCTCAGCAGGCCGGAAGCACCCAGCAGGCACAGGAGGATGAAGGCAAGTGACGCGCTGCGCCGTCTACGGCACGGGGTCCTGGGGCACCGCATTCGCGATGGTGCTCGCCGACGCGGGATGCGAGGTGACCCTGTGGGGGCGCCGCGCGGCCGTCGTCGACGCCATCAACAACGGCCGCACCAACCCCGACTACCTGCCGGGGGTCGAGCTCCCCGAGTCCGTACGGGCCACCACAGACCCGGCGGAAGCGGCGCACGGCGCGGACTTCGCCGTCCTTGCCGTCCCCTCGCAGACGCTGCGCGCCAACCTCAGCGAATGGGCGCCCCTGCTGCCCGCCGACACGGTCCTGGTCTCCCTGATGAAGGGCGTCGAACTGGGCACCGCCAAGCGCATGAGCGAGGTCATCGAGGAGGTCGCCAAGGTCCCCGCCGAGCGCGTCGCGGTGCTGACCGGCCCCAACCTCGCCAAGGAGATCGCCGCCCGCCAGCCCGCCGCCGCGGTCGTGGCCTGCGCCGACGAAGCGGTCGCCCGGCGGCTGCAGACCGCCTGCCACACCCCGTACTTCCGCCCGTACACCAACACCGACGTGGTGGGCTGCGAACTGGGCGGTGCGGTCAAGAACGTCATCGCGCTCGCCGTCGGCATCGCCACCGGCATGGGCCTGGGCGACAACGCCAAGGCATCCCTGATCACCCGGGGCCTGGCCGAGACCACCCGCCTCGGCCTCGCCATGGGCGCCGACGCGCACACCTTCGCCGGCCTGGCCGGCATGGGCGACCTGGTGGCCACCTGCTCCTCGCCGCTGTCGCGCAACAACACCTTCGGCACCAACCTCGGCCGCGGCATGACGCTGGAGGAGACCATCGCGGTCACCAAGCAGACCGCCGAGGGCGTCAAGTCGTGCGAGTCCGTACTGGATCTGGCCCGCCGGCACGGCGTCGACATGCCGCTGACCGAGACGGTCGTGGACATCGTCCACGAGGGCAAGCCGCCGATGGTCGCCCTCAAGGAACTGATGTCGCGCACCGCCAAGCCAGAACGGCACTAGCGCCCCGCGGCGTGGTGGCCCGAGGCGGGGGCCGTTGTCGGTTGCGGCGGCACGACCCGGCGCCGCAGCACTGACTCCTGGGCCCTCAGCAGGTACTCTCAACGCGTTATGAGCAGCCAGACCTCCTCCCACAAGCCCCGCGTCGCCGTCGTCTTCGGCGGCCGCAGCTCCGAGCACGGCATCTCCGTGGTCACCGCCGGCGCCGTCATGCGCGCCATCGACCGCGAGAAGTACGAGGTGCTGCCCATCGGCATCACCACGGACGGCCGCTGGGCGCTGACCGCCGACGATCCCGAGCGGATGGCCATCACGGACCGGCAGCTGCCCACCGTGGCCGAGCTCGCCGAGTCCGCCGAGGGCGGCGTCGTGCTCCCGGTCGACCCGACCAACCGCGAGATCGTCTACAGCGAGCCCGGCTCGGTGCCCAAGGCGCTCGGCGAGGTCGACGTCGTCTTCCCGGTGCTGCACGGCCCGTACGGCGAGGACGGCACCCTGCAGGGCCTGCTGGAGCTCTCCGGCGTCCCCTACGTCGGCTCGGGCGTCCTCGCCTCCGCCGTCGGCCAGGACAAGGACTACATGAAGCGGGTGTTCACCTCCTTCGGACTGCCGGTCGGCCCGTACGAGGTCATCCGCCCGCGGGAGTGGGAAAAGAATCCTGCGGCCGCCCGTAAGAAGATCGTCGACTTCGCCGCCGAACACGGCTGGCCGCTCTTCGTGAAGCCCGCGCGGGCCGGTTCGTCCATGGGCATCACGAAGGTCAACGACCTCGCGGGCCTGGACGAGGCGATCGAGGAGGCCCGCCGCCACGACCCCAAGATCTTGGTGGAGTCGCTGCTGAGCGGCCGCGAGATCGAGTGCGGGGTGCTGGAGTTCGAGGACGGCCCGCGAGCCAGCGTGCCGGCCGAGATCCCGCCGGTCACCGCCCACGACTTCTACGACTTCGAGGCCAAGTACATCGACTCGGCCGACGGCATCGTCCCGGCGCCGCTGACCGCCGAGGAGACCGCCAAGGTCCAGGAACTGGCCGTCGCGGCCTTCGAGGCGGCGTCCTGCGAGGGCCTGGTACGCGCGGACTTCTTCCTGCAGGACAACGGCGAGTTCGTGATCAACGAGATCAATACGTTGCCCGGTTTCACGCCCATCTCGATGTACCCGCGGATGTGGCAGGAAAGCGGTGTGAGCTACCCGGAGCTGATCGACCGGCTGCTGCAGGCCGCGCTGACCCGCTCCACGGGCCTGCGCTGAAGCACCGCAGGGGTCCTAGACCCCGGTCGGAACGGACTTCTTGACGGCGCCCGCGAGGTCGGGGAGCACATTGACCTCGGGGGCGTACTTCCCGGGCACGGTCACCTCGACATAGGCCTTGCGCAGCACGGTCGTGAAGCGATAGCCGTCGTCCTGCTTCTCGAAAAGCCATCGGACGCCGTCGACCACTGCCGCGTCGGGGTTGGGGTTGTAATGTTCATTCCCGAACGTGAGGACCTCGGGCTTCGGCACCCCACAGCGCAGTTGAACGGCGGGATCGCCCCAGACGGCGGTGAAGTCGGAGACCGGCTCTGCACTGCCGCGCTCGAGGCCGTCCACGGTCTTCGGCAACTCCTTGTGGAGCGCCCGGCAGTGCCGTAGCGCCTCGCCCTGGGGGGAGGGCACATCGACATCCGACGAAGCACAGCTCACCGCCCCGAACAGCACGGTGAGCAACGGCAGGGCAAGATACCGGCGGCGCTTGGACATCACCCGGCCGAGCATACGGGGGAGCTAGAGATGGACCACCGGGCAGGTGAGGGTACGCGTGATGCCCTCCACTTGCTGGACCTTGGCGACCACCATGCGGCCCAGCTCATCCACGGTGTCGGCCTGTGCCCGCACGATCACGTCATAGGGTCCGGTCACGTCTTCGGCCTGCAGCACGCCGTGGATCTTCGCAATCACCTCTGCCACGGCGGAGGCCTTGCCGACCTCGGTCTGGATCAGGATGTACGCCTGTACCACGGGACCTCCAGGGCGGCTACGGGGATCATGTGGGAAGAAGGGACGCCACGGTACCGCGTCACCGTGCGGTGCGGGGAGACCCGCGCGGTGAAAGCGGCAAGTGCGGCGCAGTCGTCAGCCAAGTACGGACGGTCCGTACGCATGGGAAGGGCAACAGCATGAAGGGCACCGTGGGCGAGCTGGGGGAATTCGGGCTGATCAAGGAGCTCACCGCCCGGCTCACCTCCACCCCTGCCGTACGCATCGGGCCGGGAGACGACGCCGCGGTGGTCACCGCGCCCGACCGGAGGGTGGTGGCCAGCACCGACGTCCTCCTGGAGGGCCGGCACTTCCGCCGCGACTGGTCCACCGCCTACGACGTCGGCCGTAAGGCCGCCGCCCAGAACCTCGCCGACATCGCGGCCATGGGCGCGGTGCCCACCGCGATCCTTCTCGGCCTGGTCGTCCCCGCGGAACTCCCCGCGACCTGGGCGACCGAGCTGATGGACGGGCTGCGCGACGAATGCCAGGTGGCCGGCGCCGCGGTGGTCGGCGGCGATGTCGTACGGGGCGAGATCATCACCGTCGCCATCACCGCGCTCGGCGATCTGCGCAACGCCGAACCGGTCACCCGGGGCGGCGCCCAGCCCGGCGATGTGGTCGCGGTGACCGGCTGGCTCGGCTGGTCCGCCGCCGGGCACGCCGTCCTCTCCCGCGGCTTCCGCTCGCCGCGCGCCTTCGTCGAGGCGCACCGCCGGCCCGAACCGCCCTACCACGCGGGCCCGGCCGCCGCCGGACTCGGCGCCACCGCCATGACCGACGTCAGCGACGGACTGGTCGCCGACCTCGGGCACATCGCCGAGGCCAGCAAGGTCCGCATCGATCTGCGCTCCGCCGCCATCGACATTCCCTCGCAGATGTCCGACATCGGCACGGCCGTCGGCGTCGACCCGATGCAGTGGGTGCTCAACGGCGGCGAGGACCACGCGATCGTGGCCACCTTCCCGCCGGATGTGAAGCTGCCCGCCCGGTGGAAGGTCATCGGCGAGGTGCTCAATCCCTCCGCGCTGCCCCAGGTCACCGTGGACGGCGCCCCCTGGGCGAAGGCCGGCTGGGACCACTTCGGGGACAACGAGGACGCCGAGTAGATTCGGCCTTATGCAGAGCCGAATACAGAGCCCGCCGCAGATACCTCCACGCGTCCTGACCGTCGCCGGGTCCGACTCCGGCGGCGGCGCGGGCATCCAGGCCGACCTCAAGACGATGCTGGCGCTCGGCACGCACGGCATGAGCGTGCTCACCGCCGTCACCGCACAGAACTCGCTCGGCGTGCAGGGCGCGTGGGAGCTGCCCGCCGAGGCCGTACGGGCCCAGTTCCGCAGCGTGGTCGACGACATCGGTGTGGAGGCCGTGAAGACCGGGATGCTCTCCTCGGCCGGGCTCGTGGAGACCGTCGCGGAGCTGCTCGCCGAACTGCGGGTACCGATCGTCGTCGACCCCGTCGGCGTCTCCAAGCACGGCGACGCGCTGCTCGCCGCCACCGCCCTCGACGCGGTCCGCACCAAGCTGCTGCCGACCGCCACGGTCGCCACCCCCAACCTGGACGAGGTCGCCCAGCTGACCGGCGTACAGGTCCAGGAGGAGGCCGATATGCGGCGGGCGGCCACCGCGATCCTGGACTTCGGGCCGCGCTGGGCGCTCATCAAGGGCGGTCATCTGGCGGCCGGTGCCGGTTCCGGGGACGCCGTCGATCTGCTCACCGACGGCACCGAGGAGCACTGGCTGCGCGCCCCCCGCCACGACAACCGGCACACCCACGGCACCGGCTGCACGCTCGCCAGCGCGATCGCCGCGCAGCTCGCCAAGGGGGACACCGTCCCGCAGGCCGCCGCCGCGGCGAAGGACTACGTCAATGGCGCCATCGCGGCCGGCTTCCGGCTGGGCGCGGGCATCGGGCCGGTCGACCATGGCTGGCGCCTGCACGGCGAGCGCTGACAGCACGGCGAGCGCTGGTGGTACGGCGAGCACCGATTGCACTAGCGGTGATTGCCCAGCTAGCGGTGACAGCACCGCCCGCACTGGCGGCGCTCGCCGTTCCCCGAGGCCGTGCGCGCCGGCCTCCGCCTCCCCCCGGGAACGGCAGAAGCCGGCCCACCCGAAGGTGGACCGGCTTCACAAGCAACCGGAGGGGCTGCGCTACGGCTAAGGCGTCAGCGCGAGACCTTGCCGGCCTTGATGCACGAGGTGCAGGCGTTCAGCTTCTTCGGCGTGCGCCCGATCACTGCACGCACCGTCTGGATGTTGGGGTTCCAACGACGGTTGGTACGGCGATGCGAGTGCGAGACACTCTTGCCGAAGCCCGGCCCCTTGCCGCAGACGTCGCAGTTGGCAGCCACGGGTCACTCCAAAGACTTCAGATGCACTTACGGTGAAATCCTGACGGGCCGAGTGCATTGACCGACCGGCGTCGCCAGGAGAGGAATGGCCCGATTTTCATCGGGCAACCGGAGCAGCATACAACGACCGCTCCCGTACAACGAAACTACCATGCGCCTCCCGGCACCCGCCCCGGGCCTCCCGGCCGGAGCGCGGCTACTGTGCGGTGCATCCCGCGATCCAGGAGGACGATGTGCCGTACCCGCTCGACGCCGCCGCGGTACGCGCCTGGTGCGGGCTGGCCCTGGAGGCGCTCGGCCGGGAGCGCGAGCGGATCGACGCGATCAACGTCTACCCGGTGGCCGACGGCGACACCGGCACCAATCTCTACCTGACCCTGGAGTCCGCCACCCGCGCCGTCGAGGCCGCCTTCGACGGCCACGCCTCCACCGGCACCGCACCCCGCCTCGCCGACGCCATCGGTGCCATGGCCCACGGCGCCCTCATCGGGGCCCGCGGCAACTCCGGCACGATCCTCGCGCAGCTGCTGCGCGGCATGACGGAGGTCCTGGCGGCAGGGGGCGAGCCGGCCGGCGGCCCCGACGGCCCGGCCGACGTGCTGCGCCGGGCGCTGCGCCGGGCCGCCGCATCGACGTACGAGGCCGTGGCGCACCCGGTGGAGGGCACCGTCCTGACGGTGGCCACCGCCGCCGCGGACGCCGCGGAACGCGCCACCGGGGACGCCGCCACGATCGCTCGGGCCGCCCACGACGGCGCCCGCACCGCGCTGAAGGCAACCCCCGGCCAGCTCGCGGTCCTCGGCCGCGCGGGCGTCGTGGACGCCGGCGGCTGCGGACTGGTCGCCCTGCTCGGTGCGCTCGCCGACGCGCTGTCCGGGGAGGTCTCGGCGGCGCCCGTCACCGTACGGGCCGATGCGCCGCTCCCCGAGGCGGGCGGCCCCGAGGCCACCGGAGCGGACGGCTGCGCGGCCCCCGACGGGGACGGGCCCGCCTTCGAGGTGATCTATCTCCTGGAAGCCGACGACTCCGCCGTGGCCCGGCTGCGCAGCCGCCTCGACGGGCTCGGCGACTCCCTCGTGGTCGTCGGCGGCGACGGCCTGTGGAACGTCCACGTCCATGTCGACGACGCGGGCGCCGCCGTGGAGGTCGGCATAGACGCGGGCCGCCCCTACCGGATCCGCATCACCCACTTCGGCGGCGTCACCCGCACCAAGGAGCCCGAGATGGCGGCGCGCGCCGTCGTCGCCGTGGTCCCGGGCGCCGGGCTCGCCGGGCTGTGCGCCGACGCGGGCGCGACCGCGGTCTCGGTACGCCCCGGGGAACCGCCCGCCAGCGGCGAACTGGTCCAGGCGATCCGCCAGGCCCACGCCCGCGAGGTGATGCTGCTGCCCAACGACCCCGAACTGCGGCACACCGCGGCGGCCGCCGCCGAACAGGCCCGCACCGAAGGCGTACGCGTCGCCCTGATCCCCACCCGCTCCGCGGTCCAGGGCATCGCGGCGCTGGCCGTCCACGAGCCGGGCCGCACCTTCGACGAGGACGTGGTCGCCATGACCTCGGCCGCGGGCGCCACCCGCTACGCCGAGCTGGCCGTCGCCGAGCGGCAGTCGTGGACGATGGCCGGCGTCTGCCAGGCCGGGGACGTCCTCGGCCTGATCGACGGCGATGTCGCGGTGATCGGATCCGACCTGGCCGGGACGGCCATGACGGTGCTCGACCGGATGCTTTCCGCGGGCGGCGAAATGGTCACCCTCGTGCTCGGCACCGACATTCCCGATTCCCTCGCCGAACGGCTGGAGCGGCATGTCCGCGAGCGCTATCTGGCCGTGGACACCGTCGTCTACGACGGCGGGCAGTACGCGGCGCCGCTGCTCATCGGGGTGGAGTAAGAGCGCCGGGACTCATGGCGGACAAGCCCTCCCGGTGCCATGGAGCGCGAGACCCGGGGTGCCGGGAGCTCGACGCTGCGCGATCCCGGGCTCTGGCGCTCACCACACCGCGATTGTCAGTGCTGTGGTGTGCAATAGGTGCGTGGCAGCGCTCGACGAACCCCTGAAGAAAATCCTCGGCGGCAGCACCGCGAAGGTGCTCGCCGAGCATCTCGACCTGCATACGGTCGGCGATCTGTTGCATCACTATCCCCGGCGCTACGCCGAGCGCGGCGAGCTGACCCGTCTCGCGGATCTCCCGCTGGACGAACACGTCACGGTCGTCGCACAGGTCGCCGACGCCCGGGTGCTGAAATTCAACGGCGGCAGAGGACAGCGGCTGGAAGTGACCCTCACCGACGGCAGCGGCCGGCTCCGGCTGGTTTTCTTCGGCAAGGGCATCCACAAGCCGCACAACGAGCTGCTGCCCGGCCGGCGCGCGATGTTCGCCGGCAAGGTCTCGGTCTTCAACCACAAACTGCAGCTCGCCCACCCCGAATACGAGCTCCTGGACAAGGACAGCGACGCCGGGGCCGTGGACGCCTTCGCCCATCAGCTGATGCCGATCTATCCGGCGTGCCAGCAGATGGCCTCCTGGAAGCTCGCCAAGGCGGTGGACGCGGTGCTGCCCAGCGCGCAGGACGCCGCCGATCCGCTGCCGGACGCGCTGCGCGAGGGCCGCGCCCTGATCCCGCTCACCGAGGCGCTGCTGAAGATCCACCGGCCGGGGACCAAGGCCGATATCGCCGATGCGCGCGCCCGGCTGAAATGGGACGAGGCGTTCGTCCTCCAGGTGGCGCTCGCCCGGCGCCGACTGGCCGAGACCCAACTCCCCGCCGTACCCAGGACGTTGAAGGCGGACGGTCTGCTCGACGCCTTCGACGCCAAGCTGCCCTTCACGCTCACCGAAGGCCAGCAGAAGGTCAGCCGGGAGATCTTCGACGACCTGGCGACCGACCACCCCATGCACCGCCTCCTGCAGGGCGAGGTGGGCTCCGGCAAGGCCCAGCCGCTGGATGCCCTGGTGCTGACGCCGCGCGGCTTCCGCTCCATGGGGGAAATGACCGTCGGCACCGAGGTGGTGGTGCCGTCCGGTGAGGTCGCCGTGGTCGACGGCGTCTTTCCGCAGGGCGAGCGGGAGGTGTGGCGGCTGGTGCTGTCGGACGGCAGCACGGTCGAGTGCGACGACGAGCATCTGTGGATCGTCGGGGCCCGCGGTACGGAGGAGCGGGTGCTGACGACGCGCGAACTGCGGGGCGATCTGCTGAGGGCCGACGGCCGGCCCAAGTGGTCCATCGCGGCGGCCACACCGGTGGACCTCGACGACGGCGGGGACCGGCCGCTGGATCCGTACCGGCTGGGCCGGTCGCTGGCCGAGGGGGCGGGCCGGCTCCCGGATGCGTACCGCAACGCCCCCCTCAAGGACCGGCTGGCCGTGGTGCGGGGGCTGTTGGACGCAGGGGGGCGGCCCACAGGGGCCGCGGCGGTCCACCGATCGGCGGTCTACCGCGCGGCGCCCGCCCAGCCGGCCGATGACCTCGCGTGGCTGGTGCGCTCCCTGGGCGGCAGTGCGCGGCTCTGCCCCGTACGGGACGGTGCGTACGACGTCTACGTGGCGCTGCCGGATGCGGCGTCGACCGGCCACACCGGCTTCCGGCGCGACATCCGGGCCATCGAGCACGTCGGCCGCAAGCCCGTCCAGTGCATCAGCGTCGCCCACCCCGACCACGCCTATGTCACCGACCACTTCACGGTGACCCACAACACCATGGTCGCGCTGCGCGCCATGCTCGGAGTGGTCGACAGCGGCGGTCAGGCGGCGATGCTCGCGCCGACCGAGGTCCTCGCCCAGCAGCACCACCGCTCCATCACGGAAATGATGGGCGAGCTGGCCGAGGGCGGGATGCTCGGCGGCGCCGACCAGGGCACCAAGGTGGTGCTGCTGACCGGCTCCATGGGTGCCGCGGCCCGCCGTCAGGCGCTGCTCGATCTCGTCACCGGCGAGGCGGGCATCGTCATCGGGACGCATGCACTGATCGAGGACAAGGTGCAGTTCCACGACCTGGGTCTGGTCGTGGTCGACGAACAGCACCGCTTCGGCGTCGAGCAGCGCGACGCGCTGCGCGGCAAGGGACACTCCCAGGGGGAAAAGCGGACGCCGCACCTCCTGGTGATGACGGCGACCCCGATTCCGCGCACGGTCGCGATGACCGTCTTCGGCGATCTGGAGACCTCCGTCCTGGACCAACTCCCCGCCGGGCGCTCGCCGATCGCGAGCCATGTGGTGCCCGCCAAGGACAAACCGCACTTCCTGGCCCGCGCCTGGGAACGGGTCCGCGAAGAGGTCGAGGCCGGGCATCAGGGCTATGTGGTGTGCCCGCGGATCGGCGACGAGGAGGACGCACTCAAGGGGGCGAAGAAGAGCGCCAAGGGAGCGGCGGACAAGGCGAGTTCACCGGAGGACATCGAGGAGAAGCGGCCGCCGCTGGCCGTGCTCGACGTCGCCGAAAAGCTCGCCAAGGGGCCGCTGGCGGGCCTCGAAGTGGCGGTGCTGCACGGCCGGATGGCCCCCGACGACAAGGACGGGGTGATGCGGAAGTTCGCGGCCGGCGAGCTGGATGTGCTGGTGGCGACCACCGTCATCGAGGTCGGTGTGAACGTCCCGAACGCCACCGCCATGGTGATCATGGACGCGGACCGCTTCGGCGTCTCCCAGCTGCACCAGCTGCGCGGCCGGGTGGGCCGTGGCTCGGCCCCCGGACTGTGTCTGCTGGTCAGCGAGATGCCCGAGGCCACCCCGGCCCGCGCCCGGCTGGCCGCCGTGGCCGGCACTCTCGACGGCTTCGAACTCTCCCGTATCGACCTGGAACAGCGCCGCGAGGGCGACGTCCTGGGGCAGGCGCAGTCCGGTGTCCGCTCGTCGCTGCGGATGCTCGCGGTCATCGACGACGAGGAGGTGATCGCGGCCGCCAGGGAGGAGGCCACCGCGGTCGTCGCCGCCGACCCCGAGCTGGCGGCCTACCCCGAACTGCGGATCGCGCTGTCCGCCCTGCTGGACGACGAACGGGAGCAGTACCTGGACAAGGGCTGAAGCGGGACAGGGGGAGGGGTTCGGGGGAGGGGACGCGGAGCCGGCGGGACCAGGGTGAGATCGATCACCCGTCCCGTGCGCCTGCCGAAGGCCTCCGGCAGGCGCTGACCGTGCGCTGACGGAATATCGTGGGAGCGGAGCCCACCCGGCTCCTAGCACCGCACCTCCACCCCACGCACAACGTAAGGACGGGCCCATGACCCGCGTGATCGCCGGTACGGCCGGCGGCCGCCGCCTGGCCGTGCCACCGGGAAACGGCACCCGCCCCACCTCCGACCGGGCGCGCGAGGGCCTGTTCTCCACCTGGGAGTCGCTCGACGGGCCGCTCACCGGCGCCCGGGTGCTCGACCTGTACGGCGGCTCCGGCGCGGTCGGCCTGGAGGCGCTCTCCCGCGGCGCCGCCCACGTCCTGCTCGTGGAGGCCGACACCCGCGCCGCCCGCACCATCCGGGACAACATCCGCGCGGTCGGCCTCCCCGGCGTCGAACTGCGGGCCGGCAAGGCCGAACAGACCGCCGCGACGCCGGCCCCGGGCGATCCGTACGACGTCGTGTTCCTGGACCCGCCGTACGCCGCCACGGACGCCGATCTGCGCGAGATTCTGCTCACACTCCGTGGTCAGGGGTGGCTTGCGGAGGGGGCACTCGTCACCGTGGAGCGCAGCACCAGAGGCGGCACGTTCCCATGGCCGGACGGTTTTGAAGCGATCAAGGCCCGTCGCTACGGCGAGGCCACGCTTTGGTACGGTCGCGCCGCTTCGACGTCGGCCGAATCGACGTCAACAAGCGTGTCATGACCGGACCGCAGAGCACCGGACCGCAGAGCGAGGAGACGAAGTTGCGCCGCGCCGTCTGTCCGGGGTCGTTCGACCCCATCACCAACGGGCACCTGGACATCATCGCCCGTGCCTCCAAGCTGTACGACGTCGTCCACGTCGCCGTGATGATCAACCAGTCGAAGCAGGGGCTGTTCACCGTCGACGAGCGGATCGACCTGATCCGCCGGGCCACCGCCGAGTACGGCAATGTCGAGGTCGAGTCCTTCCACGGCCTGCTCGTCGACTTCTGCAAGCAGCGCGACATCCCCGCCATCGTCAAGGGACTGCGCGCCGTCAGCGACTTCGACTACGAGCTGCAGATGGCCCAGATGAACAACGGGCTGTCCGGCGTGGAGACCCTCTTCGTCCCCACCAACCCCACCTACAGCTTCCTCTCCTCCAGCCTCGTCAAGGAGGTCGCGGCCTGGGGCGGCGATGTCTCCCATCTGGTCCCGCCGTTCGTCCTTGACGCCCTGACCGAGCGGCTGCGCAAGAAGCGGTGACCGGCCGCGCCGTGCGCCGGCCGGCCGCTTTCCTGATGGGGCGTCAGTAGGTGTCGGCCCCGGCGCCCGTGGTCGTACAGTCGTCCCGTTCCCTCGTTCCATCCCTTCAGAGAGTGGCGAGTCCAAGGTGGACGTGCAGAAGAAGCTCGACGACATCGTCCAGACCGTCGGCAGCGCCCGGTCCGTGCCCATGTCGGCCTCGTGCGTGGTCAACCGCGCCGAGCTGCTCGCCCTGCTCGAGGAGGTGCGGGCGGCCCTGCCCGGCTCCCTCGCGCAGGCGCAGGAGCTGCTCGGCGGGCGCGAGCAGATGGTCGAGGAGGCGCGCGCCGAGGCGGAGCGGATCATCGAGTCCGCGCACGCCCACCGCGGCTCGCTGATCTCCGACACCGAGGTCGCCCGGCAGTCCCAGGACGAGGCCGACCGGATCCTGGCGGAGGCCCGCCGGGAGGCCGAGGAGATCCGCGCCGAGGCCGACGACTACGTCGACAGCAAGCTCGCGAACTTCGAGGTCGTCCTCACCAAGACCATCGGTTCCGTCGACCGCGGCCGCGAGAAGCTGCTCGGCCGCGGCCCGGGGGCCGGCGAGCAGGGATACCCCGACGAGGACGGCACCGAGGCGCCCGAGCGCAGCGCCGACCCCGAGACCCTCAAGCAGCGCGCCGACGCCTATGTGGATGCCAAGTTCGGCGCCTTCCAGGCCGTACTGACCAAGACCCTGGAAGCGGTCGGCCGCGGCCGCGACAAGCTCCAGGGCGCGCGGGCGGTCGATGAGCTCGGGATGCATCTCGCGACGGCGGGCGACCCGCAGACCGGGCAGCCCCAGGCGGACGCCGAATATCTCGCCGGCCTCGCGGGCATCGGCGCCGGCCAGGACCCGCAGCCGCCCCAGGCCCCGCCGCAGCCCCAGGAACACCAGCAGCTCCCGGACCCCCACCAGCCGCTCCAGCCCCAGCCGCAGCTTCAGCAGGACTACTACGCGGACCCGGCGGCCTACCAGCAGCAGGACGTCTACGGCTATCAGCAGCCGCAGCAGGACCCGTATACCCAGCACCACCAGGACCCGTACGGCTACGACTGGCAGCAGCAGGCCCAGCAGGCCCAGCAGGCCCAGCAGGCCCAGCAGGCCCAGCAGCAGGGCTATGACCCGGCCACCGGATATCTCGCACCGCAGTACCAGCAGCAGCTGCCGCCGCAGCCCCCGCACGCACCCCAGGACCCGCATGCCCAGGCCGGGGCGCTGGACGAGACCAGCCTCTTCGACACCAGCATGATCAACCTGGAGCAGATCCGGCAGTACGAAGAGGGCCGCCAGTAGCCGTCCCCGCAAGGTCCGGAAGCGGATTGGGCCTATCGGGGCCTGTCCAGTATCCTGGCTGTTCGGTCGCGTCTACTTCGCGATCACTGCTGCCCGCATATCCATCGGATCTCGGGCGGCTCGTAGCGCAGTACAGAAAGCAGGAAGCCATCAACGCCCGCCTCGACCACCGTTCCCCGCTCGTGTTCGATACACGCGAGCTGGGTCGTCGTCCCGGCACGCTCAAGCGGCTCTCCCGCACCGTCGAGGCCCCCCGGGACCTCGGCAATGAGGTCGTCGGAGTGCCCGAGGGCGCATCGATCGAGCTCGACCTCCGCCTGGAATCGGTCATGGACGGGGTACTTGTCACAGGTACCGCCCGTGCAGCCGTGAAGGGGGAGTGCGTAAGGTGTCTGGAGCCGCTGGAGCGAGAGCTCGACGCGGACTTCCAGGAGATGTTCTCCTACCCCGACGCCGATGACCGGATCCGCCCCGCGGAATCCGGCGACGACGCCGAGGACGAGGAAGACACCTTCTTCATCGAGGACGACCTGTTCGACCTCGAACCCGTGCTGCGGGATGCGGTGGTGCTCACACTGCCGCTGCAGCCGGTGTGCCAGGACGACTGTCCGGGCCTGTGCTCCGATTGCGGAGCGCGGCTCGCGGACGACCCGGACCACCACCACGATGCCGTCGACATGCGTTGGGCGGCACTGCAGGGACTCGTCGGGACCAACCAGGACGACGAGAAGGACAACGTTCCCCGCGACGGCGGGGATGAACCTCAGGAGAAGTAGCCGTGGCTGTTCCGAAGCGGAAGATGTCGCGCAGCAACACGCGCCACCGCCGGTCGCAGTGGAAGGCTGCGGTCCCCACCCTGGTGGCATGCGCTAGCTGCCACGAGCCCAAGCTGCAGCACATCGCGTGCCCGAGCTGCGGCACCTACAACAAGCGCCAGGTCCTCGAGGTCTGAGCGGCTGGTGACAGGCAGCGTGTCTAGCCCCAAGAAGGCGGAAGACGCCAATCCGTCTCCTCGCAAGCGCGGGGATGAGAATCCGGCGGACACAGCCTCGTCCCACACGCTTCTGGAAGGGCGGCTCGGGTACAAGCTCGAGTCCGCCCTTCTGGTGCGTGCGCTGACGCACCGCTCGTACGCATACGAGAACGGCGGTCTGCCCACCAACGAGCGGCTCGAATTCCTCGGGGATTCGGTGCTCGGCCTGGTGGTCACCGACACGCTGTACCGCATCCACCCCGACCTGCCCGAAGGCCAGCTGGCCAAGCTGCGGGCCGCGGTGGTCAACTCGCGTGCGCTTGCCGAGGTGGGCCGCGGCCTCGACCTCGGCGCCTTCATCCGCCTCGGCCGGGGCGAAGAGGGCACGGGCGGCCGGGACAAGGCCTCCATCCTCGCCGACACCCTTGAAGCGGTGATCGGCGCGGTCTATCTCGACCAGGGCCTCGAGGCGGCCGGCGAGCTGGTACACCGGCTCTTCGACCCGCTCATCGAGAAGTCCTCCAGCCTGGGCGCGGGCCTCGACTGGAAGACCAGCCTCCAGGAACTCACCGCGACCGAAGGTCTCGGCGTCCCGGAGTACCTGGTCACCGAGACCGGACCGGACCACGAGAAAACCTTTACTGCTGCCGCCCGCGTCGGTGGTGTCTCGTACGGCACCGGCACCGGCCGCAGCAAGAAGGAAGCCGAGCAGCAGGCGGCGGAGTCCGCGTGGCGTTCCATTCGCGCCGCGGCGGACGAGGCGGCCAAGGCCAAGGAGTCGGCTTCCGGAGACGATGTGTCGCCGGGTGCGCAGGACGACGCTCCGGCTTCCGGCGACGCCGAGTCGTCGGCACACTGAATCCCTCTTCTGACCCCGTCCAGGGCGGCCCGGCCGCCCTGGACGGGGTCAGAAGTCTTTCCCGAGGATTGTGAGGAGCTCCCCGTGCCCGAGCTGCCCGAGGTCGAGGTCGTCCGCCGTGGACTGGAGCGCTGGGTCAGCGGCCGGACCATCGACTCCGTCGAGGTCCGCCACCCCCGTGCGATCCGCCGGCACACGGCCGGCTCGGCCGATTTCGCCGCCCGCCTGGAGGGCCTGCGCATCGGTACGGCACGCCGCCGCGGCAAATACCTCTGGCTCCCGGTCACCGGCGGCGGCCCGGCCGCGCAGACCGCCGCCGAAGGCATCACGCCGATGATCGCCCCGTCCGTCACACACGGCCTGGCGATCCTCGCCCACCTCGGCATGAGCGGCCAGCTCCTCGTCCAGCCCGAGGACGCCCCCGACGAAAAGCACCTGCGCATCCGCATCCGCTTCGCCGACGACCTGGACACCGAACTCCGCTTCGTCGACCAGCGCACCTTCGGCGGCCTCTCGCTGCACGACACCGTCCCCGGCGACGCCGACGACCTCCCCGACGTCATCGCCCACATCGCCCGCGACCCGCTCGACGCGGCCTTCGACGACGCCGCTTTCCACGAGGCGCTGCGCCGCCGCCGGACCACCATCAAGCGGGCCCTGCTCGATCAGTCCCTGATCAGCGGCGTCGGCAACATCTACGCCGACGAGGCGCTGTGGCGCAGCAAGCTCCACTACGACCGCCCGACCGCCACCTTCACCCGTCCCCGCACCGCCGAGCTGCTCGGCCACGTCCGGGAGGTGATGAACGCCGCCCTCGCCGTCGGCGGCACCAGCTTCGACACGCTCTACGTCAACGTCAACGGCGAGTCCGGCTACTTCGACCGCTCCCTGGACGCCTACGGCCGCGAGGACGAACCCTGCCGCCGCTGCGGCACACCGATTCGCCGCCGCCCCTGGATGAACCGCTCCAGCTACTTCTGCCCCCGCTGCCAGCGGCCGCCGCGGCCGGCCCGGCTGGGCTGAGGGCGCCATGGCCCCGGGGAGCGACGACCATCTCGTCCGCTCCCTGCTCACCGCGGCGAGCCCGGGGCAGCCTGGTGCGCCGGCGGCCTCGCGCCCTCACGGTACGGCCGTACGGGTGAGCCCTCAGCGGCCGGCGGCCGACCGGCCCGTCCGCGGCGGCCTCAGAACCCGAAGTCCTGTGTCCACCAGGGCCCGCCCGGCCCGAAGTGGGCGCCCACGCCGAGGGTCTTGTACTCGCAGTTGAGGATGTTCGCGCGGTGGCCGGGGCTGTGCATCCAGGAGTCCATCACGGACTGGGCGTTGGCCTGGCCGCGGGCGATGTTCTCGCCGCCGAGGTCCACGATGCCCAGGTCGCGTGCGCGGTCCCAGGGCGTGTTGCCGTCCGGGTCGGTGTGATCGAAGAAGCCCCGCTCGGCCATGTCGTCGCTGAAGCTCTGGGCCAGCCCGGCCAGTTGTCTGCCGGCGGTCACCGGGGAGCAGCCGGCCCGGTCGCGCTCCTGGTTGACGAGGGAGAGCACCTCGGCCTCGGCGGCGGACTGGGGGTCCGCGGTCTTCGACGGGGTCGCGGAGCTCCTGGGCGTGGCGGCGGCCGTCGGGGCGGCGGTCTCCGCCGGGCGGTGCGAACCGGTCTTTCTGGCGGGGGATTTGGCCGTACGGTGCGGGGAGGGGGAGACCGACGGGGTCGCCGCGGAGGTTGCGCGGGGGGTGTGCGGAGCGGTGGGACGCGCGCCGCCGCGGCTCGCCGGGTCGGTGGCGCGGTCCGTCGGCGTCATGTCATTGCCGCCCTGCGGATCGGGCTCCGGCAGCGAGTCGGCGCGTACCCGGTCGCCGCGGTCGCCGCCGCTCACCTCGAACTGCCCGCCGCCCGGGATCAGTCCGGAGGCGACCGCCACGGCTCCCATGGCCACCGCGGCCGAGGCACCGAGCAGTCCGGTGCGTACCGGCGCCGCCCGGCGGGCGCGTGCGGCCCGGCGGCCGGCGTGCCGCGCGCTGCCGTCGGCGGCGGACGGTGCCGCCGGCGGGGCGTCAACAGGCCGGGTTCCTATGGGTTCGGGCGCGTGGGGAGCAGAACGTCGATGGCGGCCCATCCGCTGGCTTCCTTCCTCCGGTGCAAGCACCGGCTCCACTGGAGCGGCTACCGCCGCAGAGCCTGCCTAGGCGTCAAGTTGACTCACCCGAACGGGTGAGTCTCGATGTCGGGGGACTGTACGCCATGGCGTACCGGGCCGAGGTGCCCGACGGGCAATTGGCCGGTTAACGTGCACACATGAACGAAGACGTCCGGGTGACCGCGTGGGTGCGCGGCCGAGTCCAAGGGGTCGGATTCCGCTGGTTCACCCGCGCGAACGCCCTGAGCATCGGTGAACTGGCCGGATTCGCCAGCAATCTCGGCGACGGCCGCGTCCAGGTGGTCGCGGAAGGACCCAAGGAACGCTGCGAACAGTTGCTGGACTGGCTGCGTACCGGAGACACGCCCGGCCGGGTCGACGGTGTCACTGAGATATGGGACACGCCCCGCGGCGGTTACGACGGCTTCGAGATCCGCTGAGAGGCCCGCGGAAACCGACCGCACGGCCGTCAAAAATGATCTTTGGGCTATGCCTTTGTCAGGTGCTCACAGGAGATAAGGCCTGGTGGTTGCCAACTCGGCCGACCCGTGCAAGGCTGCCGCTGTACAGATGATCTCCACACCCCCGCGGGACCTTTCTGGGGAGTAGGCGCAGAGCCCAAGCGGCCGCGCACTCTCGGGTGCCCGAGGATACGGGGGGTGATCGTGTTGACCCTCAAACCTTTTGGTGAGACTCTGGAATCCCCGCGCACCTTAGCTGTTTGGCATTGAAGACCTCAGTAATGGCAAGCACCGCGGGTGCGAATCCCTCACGACCCACACCGCTTCGGTCGGTCACTCAGTGTGGAGGACCATCCATCATGGCAAAGGCGCTTCTCGGTTACGTCGGCGGCTCCGACCCCCGAGTCCTCTCCGAGATGCGACGGCTTCAGCAGCGCGTCCAAGACCTTGAATCCGAACTTATTCGGATGCAGGCCGAAAACGACATGCTGTCCGCTGCCGCACGTCACGACGACTCGATGCTCGACATCGACGTACCCCAGGCGGAGCCCGCGCTCACCTGACCCCAACCCCAGGGCCGGTCGGGCTGCTCGCCAGCCGCTTGAGGCACCGCCGCTCTCTTCAAGATCTGCAAGGGACGCTTCGGCGTCCCTTCGTCGTTTCCCCGGCAGTAGCTTTTCAGGCCGTCGATTCCCGGCTTTCGTTTTCGTCCCTGCGGCCTCTTCGGCCTCGTGGTGCCTCCCTTACCGCATGATGTGCCCTGCGCATTCCCCGGTGAAACCGAAAATGAACGCCGCCGCATACCCGGGGGCCGTACACCCCCGAAACGGCGGCGGCGACCGGCGGCGGAATGTTGGGGTCGCACCCCGACAATCGGCCGGTAGAGTCCAAAAGCGTGCATCTCAAGAGTCTGACCCTGCGCGGCTTCAAGTCCTTCGCCTCCGCGACGACGCTGCGCTTCGAGCCCGGCATCACCTGCGTCGTGGGACCCAATGGTTCCGGCAAGTCGAATGTCGTGGACGCGTTGTCCTGGGTCATGGGTGAGCAGGGTGCCAAGTCGCTGCGCGGCGGCAAGATGGAGGATGTCATCTTCGCCGGGACGACCGGCCGGCTACCGCTGGGCCGGGCCGAGGTCTCGCTCACCATCGACAATTCCGATGGCGCGCTGCCCATCGAATACGCCGAAGTCACCATTACCCGGATCATGTTCCGCAATGGCGGCAGCGAGTATCAGATCAACGGTGATACCTGCCGGCTGCTCGATATCCAGGAGCTGCTTTCCGACTCCGGCATCGGGCGCGAGATGCATGTCATCGTCGGGCAGGGGCAGCTCGACTCCGTACTGCACGCCGACCCGATGGGGCGAAGGGGATTCATCGAGGAGGCGGCGGGCGTCCTCAAGCACCGTAAGCGCAAGGAGAAGGCGCTGCGGAAGCTGGACGCGATGAAGGCCAACCTCGCCCGCGTACAGGATCTGACCGATGAGCTGCGCCGCCAGCTCAAGCCGCTGGGGCGGCAGGCCGCGGTCGCCCGGCGGGCCGCCGTCATCCAGGCCGATCTGCGCGACGCCCGGCTGCGGCTGCTCGCCGATGACCTCGTCACCCTGCGCCGGGCGCTGCGCGCCGAGATCGAGGACGAGGCCGCGCTCAAGGAACGCAAGGAGTCCGCGGAGGCCCAGCTGCGGACCGCGCTGCAGCGCGAGGCGGTGCTGGAGGCGGAGGTGCGCACGCTGACGCCGCGGGTGCAGCGGGCCCAGCAGACCTGGTACGAGCTGTCGCAGCTGGCGGAGCGGGTACGCGGCACGGTCTCGCTGGCCGAGGCGCGGGTCAAGAGCGCGTCGGCCGCCCCGCCGGACGAGCGGCAGGGGCGCGACCCGGAGGACATGGAGCGCGAGGCGGCCCGGATCCGTGAGCAGGAGGCGGAGTTGGCGGCCGCGCTGGAGGCGGCGAGCCGGGCGCTGGAGGACACCGTCGAGCACCGCGCCGAACTGGAGCGGCAGTTGGCGGACGAGGAACGCAGGCTGCGGGATGCCGCCCGCGCCATCGCCGACCGGCGCGAGGGGCTCGCCCGGCTCAGCGGGCAGGTCACCGCGGCGCGCGGCCGGGCGGCTTCGGCGCGGGCGGAGATCGGCCGGCTCGCCGAGGCACGGGACGGCGCCCAGGAGCGGGCGGCCGTGGCCCAGGAGGCGTACGAGCAGCTCAAGGCCGAGGTCGACGGGCTGGACGCGGACGATGACGAGCTCGGCGAGCGGTATGAGGCGGCCCGCCGGGAGCTGGCGGCGGCGGAGAGCGAGCTGACCGCCGCGCGCGAGGCGCTGACCGCGGCCGAGCGGGAGCGGGCCGCGACCTCGGCCCGGCACGACGCGCTGGCGCTGGGGCTGCGCCGTAAGGACGGCTCGGGCGCGCTGCTGGCCGCAGCGGACCGCCTCACCGGCGTCCTCGGCCCGGCGGCGGAACTGCTGACCGTCACCCCCGGCTTCGAGATCCCGGTTGCGGCGGCCCTCGGCGCGGCCGCGGACGCCGTCGCCGTCACCGGTCCGGCCACCGCCGCCGAGGCCATCCGGCTGCTGCGCAAGCAGGATGCGGGGAGGGCGGCGATGGTGTTGGGGGACGGCGCTGGGGTGGATGGTGCGGCAGGTGCGTATGTAGCGGCGGGACGCGGGACGGGTGAGCCGGCCGATACGGCAGTCGGCCGGGTGCCGGGACCGGCGCGGGCGGTTGGTGAGGAAGCGCCGGACGGTACGGGGGCGGAGCATGCGGCGATCGGATGGCAGGGGACGGGAGGGGACAGCACGCCGGGTGCGGCTGGAGTGACCCATGAGGTCGGTACGGCGCAAGTGACCGGTGTGACGGCTGCGGAGGGTGCGATGGCGGCGCCGACGCGCGGCGGGGGTGGTGCGGGTGCGTCGGCCGGGGCGGCCGAATCCGGTGAGCCCGCACCGGCGGCCGCTGAGGCCGGCGGCCCCGCTCTCCCCGCTCCTGCCGTCCCCCGGGTGCCCGGCCCCCGTTCCGAGCCCGTGCGGGCCGGTCAACTCGTGGGTGGGCCGCGGGAGCTGACGGCGGCGGTGGCGCGGCTGCTGCGGGATGTGGTGGTGGTCGGGACGCTGGAGGACGCCGAGGAAGTGGTGGCGGCGCGGCCCGAGCTGACGGCCGTGACCGGTGAGGGGGATCTGCTGGGGGCGCACTTTGCCCAGGGCGGGTCGGCCGGGGCGCCGAGTCTGCTGGAGGTGCAGGCATCCGTCGACGAGGCGGCGGCCGAGCTGGAGAGCCTGGCGGCGCGCTGTGCGGAGCTGGCGACGGCGCAGCGCGCCGCGGGAGAACGGCGCGGGGAATGTGCCGCGCTGGTCGAGGAGTTGGGCGAGCGGCGGCGGGCGGCGGACCGGGAGAAGTCCAAGGTCGCGGGGGATCTGGGGCGGCTCGGCGGGCAGGCGCGGGCGGCCGCGGGCGAGGCGGAGCGGTCCGCCGCGGCGGCCGCCAAGGCGGAGGAGGCGCTGCTGCGGGCCACCGAGGAGGCCGAGGAGCTGGCCGAGCGGCTGGCGGTGGCCGAGGAGGACGCGAGCGCCGGCGAGGAGGAGCCCGATACGTCCGTACGGGACCGGCTGGCCGCCGACGGGGCCAATGCGCGGCAGACCGAGATGGAGGCCCGGCTCCAGGCGCGTACCCATGAGGAACGGGTGAAGGCGCTGGCCGGGCGGGCGGATTCGCTGGACCGGGGGGCGCGCGCCGAACGGGAGGCGCGGGCGCGGGCCGAGCAGCGGCGCGCCCGGCTGCGCCATGAGGCGGCGGTGGCCTCGGCGGTCGCCTCCGGTGCGCGGCAGCTGCTGGCGCATGTCGAGGTGTCGGTCGTACGGGCCGAGGAGGAGCGGGCGGCCGCCGAGCGGGCGAAGGCCGAGCGGGAAGCGGCGCTGGTGGCCGAGCGTGAACAGGGCCGGGAGCTGAAGTCCGAGCTGGACAAGCTGACGGATTCGGTGCACCGGGGCGAGGTGCTGGGCGCGGAGAAGCGGCTGCGGATCGAGCAGCTGGAGACCAGGTCGCTGGAGGAGCTGGGGGTGGAGCCGGCCGGGCTGATGTCCGAGTACGGGCCCGATCAGCTCGTACCGCCGTCGCCGCCGGCCCAGGATGAGGTGCTGCCCGAGGACCCGGAGCATCCGCGCAACCAGCCGGTGCCGTATGTACGGGCCGAGCAGGAGAAGCGGCTCAAGGCCGCCGAGCGGGCGTATCAGCAGCTCGGGAAGGTGAATCCGCTGGCGCTGGAGGAGTTCGCGGCGCTGGAGGAGCGTCACCAGTTCCTCAGCGAGCAGCTTGAAGACTTGAAGAAGACCCGGACCGATCTGCTGCGGGTGGTCAAGGAGGTCGACGAGCGGGTGGAGCAGGTCTTCACCGAGGCCTTCCATGACACGGCGCGGGAGTTCGAAGGGGTCTTCGCGCGGCTCTTCCCGGGTGGCGAGGGACGGCTCGTGCTGACCGATCCGGACGACATGCTGGCGACCGGGGTGGATGTGGAGGCGCGGCCGCCGGGCAAGAAGGTCAAGCGGCTCTCGCTGCTGTCGGGCGGCGAGCGGTCGCTGACGGCGGTGGCGCTGCTGGTGTCGATCTTCAAGGCGCGGCCCAGTCCGTTCTATGTGATGGACGAGGTCGAGGCGGCGCTGGACGACACCAATCTGCAGCGGCTGATCCGGATCATGGAAGAGCTCCAGGAGAGTTCCCAGCTGATCGTGATCACTCACCAGAAGCGGACGATGGAGGTCGCGGACGCGCTCTACGGCGTCTCGATGCAGGGTGACGGCGTCTCGAAGGTGATCAGCCAGCGTCTGCATTGATCATTTGTGGCCCCTCGGTCGCCTCCCCTCCTGAGCCCCCTCCTGACACTTCTTCGACTCTCTTCATAACTTGAACGAAGCGTCACCAGAGGCTTGCGGAAACGTGGCGGGAAACGAATTCATCACGGGCTATTGACTTCGAAACTTGAAGGCATAGTCTCTGCAACGTTGCTTTTACCTTCAAGTGGTGGGTACCTCCAACCTATGCGCCACTGGAAGGGCCAGCCCCCGATGCCCGGCAGCGCAGCCGGGCCACTGGAGTTCACGTTGACCAGCACCGCGCAGCCGACGGTCCCCGAAGGCCGTAAGGCACATCCGGACCATCTCGGCCATGTCATCTTCATCACCGCGGCTGCCGCGATGGGCGGCTTCCTCTTCGGCTATGACAGTTCCGTCATCAACGGTGCCGTCGAGGCGATCCGCAGCCGCTACGACGTCGGCCCGGCGATCCTCGCCCAGGTGATCGCCGTCGCCCTGATCGGCTGCGCCATCGGCGCCGCGACCGCCGGCCGGATCGCGGACCGGATAGGCCGCATCCGCGTGATGCAGATCGCTGCGGTCCTGTTCACCATCAGCGCCGTCGGCTCCGCCCTGCCGTTCGCCCTGTGGGACCTGGCCTTCTGGCGGGTCATCGGCGGCTTCGCGATCGGTATGGCCTCGGTCATCGGCCCGGCCTACATCGCCGAGGTCTCGCCGTCCGCCTACCGCGGCCGGCTCGGCTCGTTCCAGCAGGCCGCGATCGTCATCGGCATCGCCGTCTCCCAGCTCGTCAACTGGGGCATCCTCAACCTCGCCGGCGGCCAGCGCAACACCCTCGCCGGCCTGGAGGCCTGGCAGTGGATGCTCGGCGTGATGGTCGTGCCGGCCGTTCTCTACGGTCTGCTCTCCTTCGCGATCCCCGAGTCGCCGCGCTTCCTGATCTCCGTCGGCAAGGTCTCCCGCGCCAAGGAGGTGCTCGCCGAGGTCGAGGGCCACACCGTCAACCTCGACACCCGGGTCGTGGAGATCCAGGACGCGATGCGCCGCGAGCACAAGTCGACGTTCAAGGACCTGCTCGGCGGCAAGATGGGCTTCCTGCCGATCGTCTGGGTCGGCATCGGACTCTCGGTCTTCCAGCAGCTGGTCGGCATCAACGTCGCCTTCTACTACTCCTCGACGCTCTGGCAGTCCGTCGGGATCAACCCCGAGAGCTCGTTCTTCTACAGCTTCACCACCTCGATCATCAACATCATCGGCACCGTGATCGCGATGATCTTCGTCGACAAGATCGGCCGCCGCCCGCTGGCGCTGATCGGCTCGGCCGGTATGGCCATCGCCCTCGCCCTGGAGGCCTGGGCGTTCTCCGCCAAGACCGCGGCCGGCACTCTGCCGGCCACCGAGGGCACCGTGGCCCTGATCGCCGCGCATGTCTTCGTCCTCTTCTTCGCCCTCTCCTGGGGCGTCGTGGTCTGGGTCTTCCTGGGCGAGATGTTCCCGAACAAGATCCGCGCCGCCGCGCTGGGCGTCGCCGCCTGCGCGCAGTGGATCGCCAACTGGGCCATCACGGCCAGCTTCCCGAGCCTGGCCGACTGGAACCTCTCGGGCACCTACGTCATCTACGCGGTCTTCGCTCTGCTCTCGATCCCCTTCGTGCTCAAGTACGTCAAGGAGACCAAGGGCAAGGCGTTGGAGGAGATGGGCTAACCCCCCCCGCCAGTCCGTCTCCTCAGTTGTGGCTGCTGCCCCGGCTCACCCGAGCCGGGGCAGCACCTTTTTCGCGGTACGGGGAAGCGGTAACCGGTCCGGCGCGGACCGGTGGGCGGGGTGCGGCCCTCGTCCTCCAAGTTCATGTGACCGAGCGTGACACGCGCCACTGACAACGCCGCCCCGCGCGGCAAACGTCGCAGGTCAGCCCGCCGTAGCGGCCTCCAGCCGCGGCAGTACCCGCTCCGCGAAGAGATGCAGCGAACGCCAGCCCTCGTCGACGGGCATGCCCCCGCACAGCGGATGCAGAATCAACGAGCCCTGTGCGCCCGCCTCCTGGGCCAGCCGCAGGCAGGCGTCCGGCGTGACGATCCGGTAGACGCCCTCCTTGCGCAGCGTCTCGGCGTCCGTCGCGGTAGAGCGCACCGCGGAGCGGATGCCGGCGGACTGCCAGGAGGCGTAGGTGCGGGCCTCGTGCAGCAGATGCGCCCCGTACTCGGCCCACGTGCGGTCGGGGTCCTCGGAGAGGTGCAGCAGTGCGGTCCGCTCGGGCGGCTGCATCACCCAGCCCTCGGTGCCGAACTCGGCGCGCCGCTCCTCGTAGTAGGCCGCCAGTTCCGGGAGGTGGGCGCTGGGGAAGAGGGGGAGTCCCAGGCGGGCGGCGCGCCGGGCCGCGGCCCGGGAGCTGCCGCCGATCAGCAGCAGGGGATGCGGCTGGGTGTACGGGCGCGGGGTGATGCGGACCGTACGCCCCTGATAGGTGAACGGCTCCCCGGTCCAGGCGTCGAGCAGCGTCCGCAGCACCTCGTCCTGGAGGGCGCCACGGCCCTTCCAGTCCTTGCCGTGCGCCGTGTACTCCGCCTCCCGGTAGCCGAGCCCGGCGACGGTCATCAGGCGGCCGCCGCTGAGCAGGTCGAGCGTGGCGATGTCCTCGGCCAGCCGCAGCGGGTCGTGCAGCGGCGTGATCAGCGCGGAGACGGTGACGCCGATGCGGCGGGTGGCGCCGAAGACGGCGCCTGCGAAGGTCAGCGGAGAGGGCATCCAGCCGTTGGCGGTGGCGTGGTGTTCCTCGGTCTGGACCATGGTCAGGCCGCGGTCGTCGGCGAAGGCGGCCATCTCGAGGGCGGCGCGGTAGCGCGCGGACAGCGCGTCGGGGGTGGGCGACGGGTCGACGAGGTTGAAGCGCAGGACCGATATCGGGATGGGGTGGCGCACAGCGCCTCGTCGAGGGGTGGTGGTCGGGTGACGGGCGGGAATGGCACACATGACGACGTCCCCTTCGCCGGGCGGTGGGCGAAGGGGACGCTAGCTGACGTTACGTCAGATCGCTAGGGCGCGGGACCGGCCGCCAGGCCGGGCGGCCACCGGTCAGCCGACCTCGGCCGGCTGCGGGGCCTCGTCGGCCGCCCGCTCGGGCGTGCCCGCCGGGACGGTCTCCCTGGGCGAGGGCAGCACCGCGAAGATCGCCGCGGCGATCACGATCGTGGCCGCCCAGCCCAGGCCGTTCTCGCCGATCCAGGTGGTGGCCAGCGGGCCGGTGAACCACTGCACCTTGGTGAAGCACAGGCCCGCCGCCAGCGCCGCGGCCCAGGAGGTCATGGCCTGCCAGCAGAAGCCGCCGGTGTACCAGTAGCGGCTGGTGCGGCCGGTGTTCATCAGGCTGTCCGCGTCGTAGCGCACGGCCAGCTTGCGGCGCCGGGCCATGTCGACGGCGTACACGCCGATCCATGCGGAGAAGGAGACCGCGAGCAGCGTCAGGAAGGCGATGAACTGGCCGATGAAGTCCTTGGCCACCAGCATCATGAACAGGCCGGCGACCAGGCTGATGACGGCGTTGATGCTGACCGCCAGGGCACGCGGCAGCTTGACGCCCATCGTCTGGGCGGTGAAGCCCGCGGAGTACATCGACAGGCTGTTGATCAGCACCATTCCGACCAGCGCGGTGATCAGGTAGGGGACCGCGAGCCAGGTCGGCAGGATGTTGCCCAGGAACGACATCGGGTCGGTGTTCTGGCCGGCCAGCTTCGGGCTGGAGACGGCCATCACGCCGCCCATCAGCACCATCGGGACCAGGACCAGGGCGGCACCGGAGACGGTCGTGGCGACGATCTTCTTGCCGGAGGCGGAGTGCGGGAGGTAGCGCGCGAAGTCGGGGCCGGTGGGGACCCAGCTGATGCCGCCCGCCGCGATGGTGCCGATGCCCGCGATCACCATGGCGGTGGTGCCCGCCTTCTTGGCGAAGACCGCTTCCCAGTCCATCGTGGCGATCAGATAGACCAGCACCATGATGCTGAACAGGCCGAACAGGTACGTCGAGTACTTGTTGCAGATGTTCAGCGCCTTACGGCCCATGCCGCTGATCAGGTAGGTGACGGCCACGAAGCCGAGCAGGGTGACGACGACCAGGACGTTGTTGCTCTCCACGCCGAACAGCAGATGCAGCACGGTCAGCACGGCGTATGCGCCGGTGACCGCGTTGATCGTCTCCCAGCCGAAGCGGGCGACCCACAAGATCGCGCCGGGGAAGTAGTTGCCGCGGACGCCGAAGGCGGCCCGGGAGAGCAGCGCGCCGGGCGCGCCGCCCCACTTACCGGAGACCGACAGCACGCCGACCATGCCGAAGGCGATGGTGGCCGCGATCGCGGCCACCAGCAGGACCTGCCAGAAGTTCAGGCCGTTGTTGACCACCAGGGAGGCCCCCATGGTGAGCAACAGCACGCTGATGTTGGTGGCGACCCAGGTGGGGAAGAGCTCGCGGACGCGGCCCCGGCGCTCGTTGTCGGGGACGGGCTCGATGCCGCGGGTTTCGACGGCGCCCTCGGTCTGGGGAGTGGAAGCGGACGTGCCCATTGGTGCTGTGTCTCCGTGCGGGGGATCTGGGGCACCCCCGGGGAGGAGGTGCAGGCAGCGGCTGTGGTGCCTGGCCGGAAATTGTTGCCAGGACTCTACGCGCGTTGCGTGGCCGCCGACCATCGTACTTTGAACCAAGTTCTACTCGAACATCCCTTTGGACCCCTCGACAAGGACGGGCGTCACACTCCCTTGTCGAAGAGTCCATCCCTGGGTTGCTGATCAGGCAGGGGACGGTGCGGACCGCCGCTGGCTGATGCGGTGGTCGGCCCGCCTCAGCAGTTCCTCCGGGTCGTCGACCGGCGGCGAGATCCACGTCTCGTTGATGGCGCGTTTCAGCTCCTTCTCGAAGCCTTCGGGGCCGTGACGCAGCGTGCGGCCGAAGCCGGCCGTGGCCACCGCGCCGGCCGCGCCGAGATCCAGGCAGGTGGTGTACGGGTCGGGCGCGAAGCCGACCGGCGGCAGGCCGAGCAGATCGGCGGCGGCGTTGTGGCCCGCCACCTTGCCGAGCGGCGTCGCGTGCTGGCAGCTCTGCGGCACGGCGTGGCCGCCCTCGGCCCTGGCCGCCGCGGTGTCCCCGGCCGCGTAGACGCCCTCGACTCCCTGCACCCGCAGCCGGGCGTCCACGGCGAGCCGCCCCAGCTCGTCCCGGGGCGCGGGGATCTGCTCGGTCAGCGCGCTCGCCCGCATTCCGGCCGTCCACACCGCTGTACGGGCGGGCAGTGCGCTGCCGTCGGAGAGGCGCACCGTGCGCTCGTCCAGGCCGGTGACCGTGACGCCGAGGCGGCGCTCGACGCCCAGCTCGTCCAGCGCCCGGGTGATCACCGGGCGGGCCGCCTCGCCCAGCCCTTCCCCGATGACGGCCGCGCGCTCCACGAGGATCACCCGCACCTCGTCCTCGGCGCCGTACGGGGCCGCCTTGGCGCGCAGCCGGCCGACCAGCTCGGTGGCGATCTCCAGCCCGGTGAACCCGGCGCCGACCACCACCGCGGTCCAGCGCCCCGGCCCGTCCGGCGTGCCGGGCAGCGCCCGCAGATGGTCCTCCAGCTTCACCGCGGCGGCCAGCGTGTCGATGTCGTGCAGCAGCGCGGCACCGGGCAGCTGGGGCCGGACCACCGCGCTCCCGGTGGCCAGCACCAGCCGCCGGTAGCCCACCTCGCTGCGGGAGCCGTCGGCCGCGGTCGCGGTGACCCGGCGGCGCCCGGTGTCGAGGGCGGTCGCGGTGGCGGCGATCCGGTGCACGCCGACCGGGCCGAGCACCCGGTCGAGCGGGACGCGGAAGCCGGCCGGGTCGGCCTGGTAGAGGCGCGGGCGGATGGTCAGGTCGGGGAGCGGGGTGAGCAGCGCGACCGACCGGCGGGCGGCTCCGGTGTCCCCGGCCTCGTGGATGCGCAGCAGGCGGGTGGCCGCGGCGGCGCTCCACAGTCCGGCGAAACCGCCTCCCAAAACCAGGACATCAAACATCCAGATTCCCTTTCCGGTACTCCACGGGCGGGTCCCGGGGAGTGAATCAGGATACTACACATCCAGATTCAATCCTGGATGCCGGACGTCTGGAATCGGGCCCGGAGGCCGCACATCCGGGTTCGGCGCGTGCAGTCCCCACGGCCGGGGCGTGGCTGATACTGGAGGGGTTATGGAAACCGTCATCCTTGCCGTAGTCATCGCCGTGATCGTGCTAGGCGCGATCAGCGGGCTCGTCGTCAGCGGCCGCAAGAAGAAGCAGCTGCCGCCGTCCCCGCCGGCCGGCCCGTCCGCCCCCACCGTCACCGCGCCCCCCGCCGAACCCCACGTCGGCGAGGAGGCGGAAACCCCCCGCGACGAAGAACGTCGCACCATCGAAGAAGTCGGACTGCCCCCGGCCGAGGCCGAGGCACCCGCCGCCGAACCCGAGGCGCCGGCGGCCGAGCCCGAGGCGCCCGCCGCGCCGCCGGTCGAGGTCCCCGAGCCCACCGCCGGCCGGCTGGTCCGGCTGCGCGCCCGGCTCTCCCGCTCCCAGAACACCCTGGGCAAGGGCCTGCTGACCCTGCTCTCCCGCGAACACCTCGACGAGGAGACCTGGGAGGAGATCGAGGACACCCTGCTGACCGCCGACGTCGGCGTCACCCCCACCCAGGAGCTCGTCGACCGGCTGCGCGAGCGGGTCAAGGTCCTTGGCACCCGCACCCCGGAGGACCTGCGCAACCTGCTGCGCGAGGAACTCCTCACCCTCATCGGCACGGACGCCGACCGCACCGTGCACACCCACAACGGCATCGGCAACGGCGGCGAGGAGATCCCCGGCGTCGTCCTGGTCGTCGGCGTCAACGGCACCGGCAAGACCACCACCACCGGCAAGCTTGCCCGCGTCCTGGTCGCCGACGGCAAGTCCGTGGTCCTCGGCGCCGCCGACACCTTCCGCGCCGCCGCCGCCGACCAGCTCCAGACCTGGGGCGAGCGGGTCGGTGCCCGTACGGTCCGCGGGCCCGAGGGCGGCGACCCCGCCTCGATCGCCTTCGACGCGGTGAAGGAAGGTATCGCCGAGTCCGCCGATGTCGTCCTGATCGACACCGCCGGCCGGCTGCACACCAAGACCGGCCTGATGGACGAGCTCGGCAAGGTCAAGCGGGTCGTCGAGAAGCACGGCCCGGTCGGCGAGGTGCTGCTCGTCCTGGACGCCACCACCGGCCAGAACGGCCTCGTGCAGGCGCGGGTGTTCGCCGAGGTCGTGGACATCACCGGCGTGGTGCTCACCAAGCTCGACGGCACCGCCAAGGGCGGCATCATCGTCGCCGTCCAGCGCGAACTGGGCGTACCGGTCAAGCTGGTCGGCCTGGGCGAGGGCGCGGACGACCTCGCGCCGTTCGAGCCCGAGGCCTTCGTCGACGCCCTGATCGACTGACGCCGCGCACGGGCGGCCCACCGTGGCGCCCACGCCCCGGCCGTCATCGGCCCCTGGACCCGCACTCCGCGGGCACCGGGGGCCGACGTCTTTCTCCGGACGTTTTCCGCGGCCCGCCACCGCGCGCCCGGCCGCTCACCCCGATGGCGAGCGCATCCCGCGGAAGCGGCGGAGGGTCAGACGCAGACGCGGGCGCACAGATACGCCAGGGTGCCCACCACCAGCCGCGCCTGCGGCGGCCGGCCCGCGGTGTGCAGGGTCGGGGGACGCAGCCAGCTCATCGGGCCGTGGCCGCCCAGGTCGGACGGGGGCGCGGTGATGTGGTCGCCCTCGCCCAGCGGACGCAGATCGAGGTCGGCGTCGTCCCAGCCCGTCCGGTACAGGAGCCCCGGCAGATCGGCGGCCGCGCCCGGGGCGACGAAGAACAGGGCGCGGCCCGTCGGGGTGGCGGCCACCGGCCCGAGCGGCAGACCCATCCGCTCCAGCCGGGCCAGCGCGCCGCGGCCGGCGGCCTGCGGGACGTCGAGGATGTCGAACGACCGGCCCACCGGGAGGAGCACGGCCGCACCCGGGGTCCGGCCCCAGGCCGCCGCGGCCTCCTCCAGCGTCGCGCCGGCCGCCAGCTCCTTGCCGAAGTCCAGCGGATGGGCGCCGGGGGAGGGGCAGTCGGCGGCGCCGCACGAGCAGTCCGCACGGCCGCTGCCGGACCGGACCGCGCGGGCGCCGGGAACCACGTCCCACCCCCACAGCCCGGTGCACTCCGCCACCGCCGTGATCTCGGACGAGCGGGCGCGGCGCCGCGAGCCGGACCGAATCTCCCGGATGCCGCCGATCGTGAAGCCCATGCCCCCTCCAACGGGTACTGCGTGCCTGTGGTTACGAGCCGGTGAGCCACCCGGCGGACCCCAACTGCCGTGCTGTGCCGCACCGTCGAGGCCGTTGTGCCGGTGGTGCGGCGCGGTGTGGTGCGGCGCGCCGGGTGGTGCGGTGCGGTCCGCACGCCCTTGTGCGCTCCGTTCCGCCCGGCCCCGATCGGCTTGTGTCAAGTCAATCGCGAGAGCCCGCCGGGCAGTTCATTCGAAGGGGTGGCGAATGGTGGCGTTTCCGCAATCGCCCTCGCGGGGGGCGTGATCGTAGGATTACTTTCGGTGCGCGAACCCCGGAGAGGCATCATTCGCACGGGTATGCCGGTGGCAACCCACCGGTCGGGCACAGGCCAAAAGGTGTGGCCGGAAGGCGTGATCGGGTAGATGTACCACGGACAGGCGTCGCAACGGGCGGCGTCCTGTGAAGGGTTCGCACCGAGCACCGAGAGCAACGATCGGGATGGGGGCTACCAAGTGGCCGGCAACGGCGGCACGGGCGGCACCGACGCCGTCAAACGACCCAACGCACAACTGGGTTCGTGGTTCATGCGCAGCGGCTGGTCCAAGGGCGAGCTGGCGAGACAGGTCAACCGCCGGGCGCGCAACATGGGCGCCCACCACATCAGCACCGACACCTCGCGGGTCCGCCGCTGGCTCGACGGCGAGCAGCCGCGCGAGCCCATCCCGCGGATCCTGTCCGAGCTGTTCTCGGAACGCTTCGGCTGCGTCGTCGGCATCGAGGAACTGGGACTGCGCACCGCCCACCAGTCCCCGTCCGTCTCCGGTGTCGACCTGCCCTGGGCCGGCCCCCAGACGGTCAATCTCATCAGCGAGTTCTCCCGCAGCGACCTGATGCTGGCCCGCCGCGGTTTCCTGGGCACCTCCCTGGCGCTCGCCGCGGGCCCCACCCTGATCGAGCCGATGCAGCGCTGGCTGGTGCCGGTGCCCGCCGGCCAGGGCGCCACCGACACACAGCCGGACCGCGCCCGGCGCCCCGCCCGGCTCTCCCAGCCCGAGCTCGAACTCCTCGAATCCACCACCGCGATGTTCCGCCAGTGGGACGCCCAGTGCGGCGGGGGGCTGCGGCGCAAAGCGGTCGTCGGCCAGCTCCACGAAGTCACCGACCTCCTCCAGGAGCCCCAGCCCGAAGCGGTCGCCAAGCGGCTGTTCAAGGTCGCCGCCGAGCTCGCCGAGCTGGCCGGCTGGATGAGCTACGACATCGGGCTGCAGCCCACCGCCCAGAAATACTTCGTCCTGGCGCTGCACGCCTCCAAGGAAGCCGGCGACCGCCCCCTGGGCTCGTACATCCTCTCCAGCATGAGCCGCCAGATGATCCATCTGGGCCGGCCGGACGACGCACTGGAGCTGATCCACCTCGCCCAGTACGGCAGCCGGGAGACGGCGACCCCCCGCACCCAGGCGATGTTGTATGCGATGGAGGCCCGCGCCTACGCCGGGATGGGCCAGCCCAGCAAGGTCAAGCGGGCGGTCCGGATGGCCGAGGACACCTTCTCCGACGTCATGCCCGGCGAGCCCGAACCGGACTGGATCCGCTTCTTCTCCGAGGCCGAGCTGAACGCCGAGAACGCCCACTCCTACCGCGACCTCGCCTATGTCGCGGGCCGCAGCCCCACCTACGCCTCGCTCGCCGAGCCCGTGATGGAGCGCGCCGTGGAACTGTTCGGCCAGGACCCCGAGCATCAGCGTTCGTATGCGCTCAACCTGATCGGGATGGCCACCGTGCGGCTGCTGCAGAAGGAGCCCGAGGCCTGCGCGGCGATGGCGCAGCGGGCGATCCCGTTCGCCCGGCAGGTCCGCTCCGAGCGGGTCAACACCCGGCTGCGCAAGACGGTGGACACCGCGGTCCGCGAGTTCTCCGGCGTCGCCGAGGTGGTCCGGCTCAGTGACGAGCTCTCCCGCCAGCTGCCGGAACACGCGGCGAAGGCCGTCTGACCCCACAGCCCCTCGGCCCCCGGCTGCGGCCGCCGCCCCGTACAGCCCGACTCGGCTTCCCCACGCCAGGTCATACGGGTGCGCGGCCGCGGCCGGGCTTTTTGCCTGTGGAGGCCGGGCGGAGTTCACTTCGGCGTAACACGTATGGCGTCTTCGTCACTGCCGTGAAACACCGGCAAGGTTTGGCCGAAACCCCCCTGCGACAACCTCATCGCGAAGTCGGCCCACCAGAACCACGCCCGCACGGGCCGCATCGACGACGAGGAGACGCCGATGCCCCCAGGCATCCTGACGTTGGCAGCAGACAAAGCCACACTCAGCCCGGCAAACACCGGGTTCATGCTGATCTGCTCCGCACTGGTGATGGTCATGACCCCCGGCCTCGCCTTCTTCTACGGGGGCATGGTCCGGGTCAAAAGCGTGCTCAACATGCTGATGATGAGCTTCATCAGCCTGGGCATCGTCACCATTCTGTGGGTCCTGTACGGCTTCGGGCTCGCGTTCGGGTCCGACAAGGGCGGCTTCATCGGCTGGGACGGCCACTTCGCCGGGTTCAGCGGCATCGGCCTGACCGAGCTGTGGGGCTCCACCACCATCCCGGTCTATGTCTTCGCCGTATTCCAGCTGATGTTCGCGATCATCACGCCCGCGCTGATCAGCGGTGCCCTCGCGGACCGGGTGAAGTTCACCGCCTGGGCGCTGTTCATCGCCCTGTGGGTCACCCTCGTCTACTTCCCCGTCGCCCACTGGGTGTGGGGCGACGGCGGCTGGCTCTTCAAGCTGCAGGTCATCGACTTCGCCGGCGGCACGGCCGTCCACATCAACGCCGGTGCCGCCGCGCTCGGCGTGATCCTGGTCGTCGGCAAGCGCATCGGCTTCAAGAAGGACCCGATGCGCCCGCACAGCCTGCCGCTGGTGATGCTCGGCTGCGGACTGCTGTGGTTCGGCTGGTTCGGCTTCAACGCCGGCTCCTGGCTCGGCAACGACGACGGCGTCGGCGCGGTCGCCTTCGTCAACACCCAGGTCGCCACCGCCGCCGCGATGCTCGGCTGGCTGGCGTACGAAAAGCTCCGGCACGGCTCGTTCACCACGCTGGGCGCCGCCTCCGGCGCGGTCGCCGGACTCGTCGCGATCACCCCTGCCTGCGGCGCGGTCAGCCCGCTGGGCGCCATCGCGGTCGGCGCGATCGCCGGTGTGCTCTGCGCAATGGCCGTCGGCCTGAAGTACAAGTTCGGCTACGACGACTCCCTCGATGTCATCGGCGTCCACCTGGTCGGCGGAGTCGCCGGATCGCTGCTGATCGGACTGTTCGCCACCGGCGGGGTGCAGAGCAAGGCCAAGGGCCTCTTCTACGGCGGCGGCTGGGACCAGCTCGGCAGGCAGGCCGTCGGAGTGGTCTGCGTCCTGCTGTACTCGCTGGTCGTCAGCTACGTCCTTGCCAAGGTCATCGACCTGGTGATGGGCTTCCGGATCGGTGAGGACGAAGAGATCTCCGGTATCGACCAGGCCGCGCACGCGGAGACCGCGTACGACTTCACCGGTGCGGGCGGCGGCACCGTGGCCCGCAAGGGACCGGCACTCGGCGAGGCCCTGACAAAGAAGGTGGACGCGTGAAGCTCATCACGGCAGTAATCAAGCCGCACCGGCTGGACGAGGTGAAGGACGCCCTGCAGGCCTTCGGCGTGCACGGCCTGACCGTCACCGAAGCCAGCGGATACGGCCGGCAGCGCGGGCACACGGAGGTGTACCGCGGCGCCGAGTACACCGTCGACCTGGTGCCCAAGATCCGCATCGAGGTCCTGGCGGAGGACGCCGACGCGCAGGAACTGCTCGATGTCATCGTCAAGGCGGCCCGTACCGGCAAGATCGGGGACGGGAAGGTGTGGAGCGTTCCCGTTGACGACGCGGTACGGGTACGGACGGGCGAGCGCGGCCCCGACGCGCTCTGACGAGCGCGCCTTTCGCGCCTGAGCCGGCGCGCTCCCGCGGCGGGAGTTGCCCGCCGCGGGGGTTGCTCAATTGATGGTTGCGGTGGGCCGGCCGGAGAGTGCCGGCCCACCGCCAACGACGCGGCCTGGGAGTATCTGGTGACGGACGAGACAACCGGCGGCTATCCCGCCGCCCGCCTGCGGCTCCTCCAGGACGACACGGCCACCGGACCCGACCGCCGGGCCACCCTCGCGCGGCTGACCGACGACTGGCTCGCCGGCCTCCTGGCCCGCGCCGCCACCGCCGCCACCGTCCGAGGCGTCGCCCTTGTCGCGGTCGGCGGATACGGCCGCGGCGAACTCTCCCCCCGCAGCGACCTCGACCTCCTCCTGCTGCACGACGGCACCGCCGACACCGGCGCCGTCGCCAAGCTCGCCGACCACCTCTGGTACCCCGTCTGGGACCTCGGCCTCGACCTCGACCACTCCGTACGCACCCCCGCCGAGGCCCGCAAGGCCGCCCGCGAGGACCTGAAGGTGCAGCTGGGCCTGCTGGACGCCCGCCACCTGGCCGGTGACCCCGAGCTGACCGCGGCGCTGCGCACCACCGCGTACGCCGACTGGCGCGAGAGCGCCCCCAAACGGCTGCCGGAACTCCACGACCTGTGCCAGGAGCGCGCCGAGCGCCAGGGCGAGCTGCAGTTCCTCCTCGAACCGGACCTCAAGGAGGCAAGAGGCGGCCTGCGGGACGCCACCGCCCTGCGGGCCGTCGCCGCCTCCTGGCTCGCCGACGCACCCCGCGGCGGCCTGGAAGCCGCCCGCACCCGCCTCCTCGACACCCGCGACGCGCTCCACCTGGTCACCGGCCGCGCCACCGACCGGCTCTCCCTCCAGGAACAGGGCCAGGTCGCCACCACCCTCGGCGCACCGGACGCCGACGTCCTGCTCCGCCGTACCTACGAAGCCGCCCGCACCATCTCCTACGCCGCCGACGTCACCTGGCGCGAGGTCGGCCGGGTCCTGCGCGCCCGGTCCGTGCGGCCCATGCTGCGCGGTCTGCTGTCCGGCCGTACGGCAGGCAAGGGAGAACGCTCGCCGCTGGCCGAAGGCGTCGTCGAACTCGACGGCGAGGCGGTGCTGGCCCGAACCGCCCGCCCCGAGCGCGACCCCGTGCTGGTGCTGCGCGCCGCGGCCGCCGCCGCCCAGGCCGGGCTGCCGCTGGCCACCCACGCGATCCGCCGCTGCGCCACCGCCTCGGCAACCCGGCCGCTGCCCGTGCCCTGGCCACCGGAGGCCCTCGAACAACTGGTGACCCTCCTGGGCGCGGGCGCGCCCACCGTGCCCGTATGGGAGTCCCTGGAGGCCGAGGGCATCGTGACGCGGCTGCTGCCCGAATGGGAGCGGGTCCGCTGCCGCCCCCAGCGCAACCCCGTCCACACCTGGACCGTGGACCGCCACCTGGTCGAGACCGCCGTCCGGGCCTCCGCCCTCACCCGCCGGGTCCACCGCCCCGACCTGCTGCTGATCGCCGCCCTGCTGCACGACATCGGCAAGGGCCGGCCCGGCGACCACTCGGTGGCCGGCGAGACCATCGCCCGGGACATCGCCGCCCGCCTCGGATGTGACGCCCGCGACACGGCGGTGATCGGCTCCCTCGTACGCCACCACCTCCTGCTCATCGAGACCGCCACCCGGCGGGACCTGGACGACCCGGCCACCGTCGGCGCGGTCGCGGAGGCGGTCGGCAGCGCCGGGACCCTGGAGCTGCTGCACGCCCTCACCGAGGCCGACGCGCTCGCCACCGGGCCCGCCGCCTGGAGCGCCTGGCGCGGCGGACTCGTCTGCGACCTGGTCAAACGGGTCGCCGCCCGGCTCGCGGGGGAAGCCGAACCGGACGCCGGCGCCGCCGACGAGCCCACCGCGGAGCAGGAGCGGCTGGCCGTCGAGGCCGGGCGCACCGGCGGCCCGGTCCTGGCCCTGCACGCCCGAGCCGAACCCCCCGCCGAACCGTCCGCGCAGCCCCCCGCCCCCGAACCCGTCGGCGTGGAGCTCCACATCGCCGTCCCCGACCAGCCCGGTGTCCTGCCCGCCGCGGCCGGCGTCCTCGCCCTGCACCGCCTCACCGTCCGCGCCGCCGACCTGCGCACCCTCGACCCCATAGGGGATGGCCCGGTCCTCCTCCTCAGCTGGCGGGTGGCCGCCGAATACGGCTCGCTGCCGGACGCCGACCGGCTGCGCGTGGACCTGGTCCGCACCCTGGAGGGCACCCTCGACATCCCCGCCCGCCTCGCCGAACGCGAACGCGCCTACGCACGCCGCGCCCGCGCCACCCTCGCCCCGCCGCCCCGGGTGACCGTCGCCCCTGGCAGCTCCCGCACCGCGACCGTCATCGAGGTCCGCGCCCAGGACGCCCACGGGCTGCTGCACCGCATCGGCCGCGCCCTGGAGAGCGCCGGGGTCTGCGTCCGCAGCGCCCACATCAGCACGCTGGGAGCGAACGCCGTGGACGCCTTCTACGTGACGCGGCAGGACGGGCGGCCGCTGCCGGAGGCGGCGGCACAGGCCCTCGCCGCGACGGTGCAGAACGCGCTGCTGTAGCGGGTTCCGCCGGACTTCCCCGGACGTCCGCCGTACTCGCGCCGCCCGCCCGCAGAGCCCCGCGGCACAGGCCCGGCCCGCTGAGCTTGCAGGGGCGGATACCCTAGAACCCGACTGGACCCCGCCCCCGACCCCGAGGATCGACGACCGCCGTGTTCGATACGCTTTCCGACCGCTTGGCGAGTACTTTCAAAAACCTCCGGGGCAAGGGCCGCCTGAGCGAGGCGGACATCGACGCCACCGCGCGCGAGATCCGTATCGCCCTGCTCGAGGCCGACGTCGCCCTCCCCGTGGTCCGCGCCTTCATCAAGCAGGTCAAGGAGCGCGCCACCGGCAGCGAGGTCTCCCAGGCGCTGAACCCCGCCCAGCAGGTCATCAAGATCGTCAACGACGAGCTGATCACGATCCTGGGCGGCGAGACCCGCCGGCTGCGCTTCGCCAAGACCTCCCCGACCGTGATCATGCTGGCCGGCCTCCAGGGCGCCGGTAAGACCACCCTCGCCGGCAAGCTCGGCAGCTGGCTCAAGAGCCAGGGCCACGCCCCGCTGCTGGTCGCCTGTGACCTCCAGCGCCCCAACGCCGTCAACCAGCTGCAGGTCGTCTCCGAGCGCGCCGGCGTGGCCTTCTACGGTCCCGAGCCGGGCAACGGCGTCGGCGACCCGGTCCAGGTCGCCAAGGACTCGATCGACTACGCCCGGACCAAGCAGCACGACGTCGTCATCGTCGACACCGCCGGCCGCCTGGGCATCGACCAGGAGATGATGCAGCAGGCCGCGGACATCCGCGACGCGGTCAGCCCCGACGAGGTCCTCTTCGTCGTCGACGCCATGATCGGTCAGGACGCGGTCAACACCGCCGAGGCCTTCCGCGACGGCGTCGGCTTCGACGGCGTGGTCCTGTCCAAGCTGGACGGCGACGCCCGGGGCGGTGCCGCGCTCTCCGTCGCGCACGTCACCGGCAAGCAGATCATGTTCGCCTCCAACGGCGAGAAGCTGGACGACTTCGACGCGTTCCACCCGGACCGCATGGCGTCCCGCATCCTCGGCATGGGCGACATGCTCTCGCTGATCGAGAAGGCCGAGCAGACCTTCAGCCAGGCCGAGGCCGAGAAGATGGCGGCCAAGCTGGCGAAGGGCCCCAAGGAGTTCACCCTCGACGACTTCCTGGCCCAGATGGAGCAGGTCCGCAAGATGGGCTCCATCTCCAAGCTGCTCGGCATGCTGCCCGGCATGGGCCAGATGAAGGAGCAGATCAACAACCTCGACGAGCGCGAGGTGGACCGCACGGCCGCCGTCATCAAGTCGATGACGCCGGCCGAGCGCCAGGACCCGACGATCATCAACGGCTCGCGCCGCGCCCGTATCGCCAAGGGCTCCGGTGTCGACGTCAGCATGGTCAAGGGCCTTGTCGAGCGGTTCTTCGACGCCCGCAAGATGATGTCGAAGATGGCCCAGGGCGGCGGCATGCCGGGGATGCCGGGCATGCCGGGCATGGGTGGCGGCGCCGCCCGGAAGAAGAAGCAGGTCAAGCAGGCCAAGGGCAAGCGCAAGAGCGGCAACCCGATGAAGCGCAAGGCCGATGAGCAGGCCGCGGCCGCCCGCCGCGAGGCCGGCCAGGCGGGCAACCCGCTCGGCCTGCCGCAGGGCGGCCAGCAGCCGCAGGACTTCGAACTCCCGGAGGAGTTCAAGAAGTTCATGGGCTGAGCGGCCCGGAGCAGTTCACGGGCCGGGCAGCGAGATGAGCCCCCGATCGCCGGATGGCGGCCGGGGGCTCACGCATGCGGTACGTCCAGGGGGCGGCCCCACGGGTCGTAGCAGCCGGTCAGCTCCGGCGCGCCGTCCGACAGACCGGCGACCACCGCGACCGTGCTGCGGGTGACGAACACCTGCGTACGGAAGGCGAGTACGGCCGTATCGCCCACCCGCGCATCGCCCGGCTCCAGCAGCCGGTAGTAGTCGATGTTCCCGGCGGGCGCGCCCCGTACGGCAAGCCGCGCGCCGGTACGCGGGATCAGCGCGGACCGGACGGCGCCCCGGGCGTAGAAGCCGCCTCCGAACAGGGCCGGGCTGCCGTCGGCGAGGGTGTGCGCGACCTCGGTGACATAGACGTAGGCGGACCGCTCCGGCTGCCGGGGATCGACGGCGTGCAGGGGCGTGGTGCCGGTCAGCGCGTGGCCGGGCTCGCCGTGCGTCGCACCGAGCCGGGCCAGCAGCGGCAGGCTCGCCATGGACGTGACACCGGGGGCGCTCAGGATCAGCCGGGACGGGGCGATACCGGCCCGGTCGGCGAGCAACTCCCGTGATCTGAAGGCCAGTTCGAGGTTCGGGGTGGGTGTGGGCAGGCCCGTGACCGGATCGCACTCCAGGCAGGGGAACGCCGTCACGCCCGCGATACGTACGCCCGGCAGCCGTTCGGCCGCAGCGGCGAAGTCCGCCAGCCCGGTGAGCGGCACCCCGCCCTCCTGGCCCGGATGGACCGCGCCCGGGGCGCCCTCCGCCCGCACCAGGATGTCCTGGACCAGGCCGAGCCGGCCGGCCGCGTCCGAGACCGCGCGGGCGTTGGCCAGGTCGTAGACGGTGACCGCCTCCGGCCGCCGGGCGAGCATCTCGGGCAGCGCGCGCCGGGGGATCTGCACCAGGTGGCCGAGGTTGCCGGGCCGCGCGCCCGCCGAGTGCAGCACCCGGGCCTCGGGCGGATCGATCGCGGCGAAGCGCGGGATATGACGGGCGATGGCCCCGATGAGCTCCGGATTACGGCCCAGCTGCTTGACGACGAACCACAGGGCCAGGCCCAGCCGGCCGGCCTCCGCGGCCAGCAGCGCGGCGTTGGCCCGTACGGCGTCCAGGTCCATCACATACGTGTCCGGCGGGATGGCGCCGCTGCGGTGCAGCTCGGCCGCGCAGGCGACCAGCCGCGGATTGCGGGCGAGGACGGTGTCGAGGAACACGGCGGGTCAGTCCCCGGCAGCGCGGGGGCGTCGGCCGCCGTCGCCGAGGTCGGCCAGGGCCCGCCCGAGAATGTCCAGGACCAGGTCCGCCCCGGCCCGCATCGGGTTGATCCGTACGGCCCAGTCGGCGAGTTCGGGGGCGTCGGCCAGCACGGAGCCGGACAGGCGGTAGAAGAGCGGGGCGATCTCGTAGCGGGAGTTGGCGCCGACGGGGTAGGGGGCGGCGCCGTGCCGTGCGGCGGCGGCCGGGAGCGCGCGGGCGAGCGGGCGGTCCAGGCGGACGAGCAGACAGCGGTCCTGGGCGTTGGCCAGCGCGGCCTCGGCGACTCCTGGCACCGCGCCGGCCGCCAGGTGCGCGGCGGCCTCCGCTCCCACCGCCGACTGCACCGCCCACATCACCGGCACATGGGTCAGCGCCCGCAGCGCGTCCAGCGCCTGGTGACCCTGCACCTGGCCGCCACCGGAGTAGTTGTCGTCGCGCACCCGCGCCACCAGGTCCGCGGCGCCGATGACCACGCCCACCCCCTCCGGGCCGTGCAGCTTGAACAGCGAGAAACACGAGGCGTCGGCGCCCAGCTCCACCCCGCACGCCGGAACCCGCAACGCCGCGTAGTTGTCGTCCACGACGGTCCGCAGGCCCGCGGCACGGCACGCCGCCAGCACCTCGCCCGGATCGTAGGAGTCCGCGAGCCGCTGCCGGGTGTGCTGCACATACGCCCAGCGCAGCCGGCCCGCGGCCAGCGCCCGCCGCAGCTCCCGCGGGTCGTTGAAATCGGCTTCCACCACCCGTACGCCCAGGCCGCGCAGGGTGACGGCCGTGGTGCGGTAGACCGGCGCCCGGTGGATCAGCAGCGGATCGCCCGGCTCCAGTACGGCGGCGAGCGCGGCCCTGATGGCGCCGGTGCCCGCGCCCTGCACCAGGGCCGCCGCCTGGGCCCCGAAGAAATCGGCGAGCACCGCCTCGACCCGGGCGGTGGTGCGCGGACGGCCCGGCCCCGGCACGACCCCGGCATCCGCCTCGAAGAGCTGCTGCCCCTCGAAGTGGCGGGCGGTGCACCGCAGAAGACGGAACTGCCGGTCGGTGGCGTCGGCCACGGTGACGGTGGGCAGGGGACTGGTCCGGGGCAGGCGCACGCTCATCGCCTCCCGCCTCCGCCCGTGCCGTACGGGACATCCCGCCCCGTCAGGAACCGCAGCGGATTGCGCCGCGTCAGCCCGTCGATCAGCTCCTCGTCCGCCCCGGCCGCCCGCAGCCGGGGAACGAAGGACCGGAAGAGATGCCCGTACCCGCCGCCGCCCTCGCTCACCAGATAGCTGTGCCGGGAGACATCGCAGCTGAGCAGCACCCGGTCCGCGTGCCCGGCCTCCAGGAGCGCCAGCAGCAGGCGCAGCCGTACCGTGTCGCTCCGGTAGTGCTCCTTGCCGACGGTGTCGAAGCAGACGTACGCGCCCGCCGCCGCCAGCTCCCGGTGGGCGGCCGGATCATCCAGCAGGTCCTGATGGCCGATGCCGATGCGGTGCGGCGGCAGTCCGGCCGCGGTCAGCAGCTCCAGCTGGGCGCGGCCGCCACGGCCCAGCCGGGCGTGGGTGGCGACCGAGCGGCCGGTCGCGACGGCGGCCAGCGCGGCGGCGGTCAGCGCCCGCGCCTCGGGCTCGCTCGGCACGTCCCCGTGACTGCCGATCTCGCCGATCACCCCGGGGCGGATGCCGGCACAGCCGCCCTCGATCTCCTCGATCAGCGTCCGGGCCAGCCGCTCGGGGGCGGCGCCGCCCACTTCGGGCGGGTGGAACGGCTCGTAGTACCAGCCGGTGGCCGCAACCACCGCGACGCCCGACGCCGCGGCGATCCGCGCCAGCCCCGCCATGTCCCGCCCCATGCCCCGGCAGGTCAGCTCGACGACCAGCGACAGGCCGAACTCCCGGCGCAGTGCGCTCAGTTCCTCGGCGACCGCGGCCCGGTGGCGCGGCGTCAGGGCCGCCTCCCGGTCGGCGCCGCGGGTGAGATCGAGGGCCAGATGCTCATGGGCGAGCACCGGGCCGCGCACGGCGGACGAGGGCAGCGGGCCGGTGACGGTGTGCAGCAGGCCGCTGCCCCGTACCTGCCCGGCGGCCACCTCGGCGGCGGTGCCCGCGGTCATGAGACGGCGACCGGGGTGAACAGGTCCAGCCCGTACAGGACGTTGAGGGCGATGCCGGCGGCGATGACGGCGGCGGGGCCCGCGGCCATCCGCACCACGACCCGCCCCATCGCCTCGTTCAGCAGATACAGTCCGCCGACGATCAGGATGCCCAGCCCGCCGCCCATCGCGTTCGCGGCCATCAACGAGCCGAAGAGTACGGCCAGTTGAAGGGTGTCGCCGATCGCGCCGCGCAGCCGCTCGGAGGAGTCGCGTACCGACGGCAGCCTGCCCAGCAGCCTGCCGATACCGCTCAGCGCCAGCACCTCGGCGGCGAAGACCAGCGCACCGCAGATCAGCGCCAGCCACGGATTCGGCAGCAGATAGCCGATCGGATAGACGAGGGTGAAGCCCGCGATGCCGTACGCACCGGAGGCGAGCGCCGTGGTGGCGATCAGCGGCAGGAAGCCGAGCACCCGGTAGAGGTCGACCTGCGCCGCCTCCGGGTACTTCCCCCTGGCGATCAGAAAGCTCGTCGCCTCACCGCCGCCGAAGATATGCATCTGGGCCAGTACGCACACGCCGGCGCCCAGTGCCATGAACAGCGGCAGACAGCGGCGCAACCGGGCCGCGCTCGCGCTGAACAGCGACGCCATGGGGTCGTCGGCCCCCTCATGCGCCGCCACGCCCGGCTCCCGGCGCCGCTCCCGGACATCCCTGGCCACCGCGAAGCCGATCAGCAGCAGCACCCCGGCCGCCATCGCCAGTGCCCCCGCGAACACCTGCGGCCACAGCTTCATCGTCAGCACCACAAGGGCCAGTTCCACCACACCCGCCACCGCGCCCCGCAGCCGCCCGAACTGCTTGCTGATCGCCAGCACCGGGAACAGCGTGAACAGGAACAGGATCGGCGTGGACATCTGCTGCATGGCCGTCAGAAAGTCCACCGGCAGCCGGTGCACCGCCTCGTCAGCACCCTTGAGGCCGAAGACGACCAGCGCGCCCCACGCACCGCCCAGCAGCGGCGCCAGCCACTTCCGGGGCGCCAGGATGCCCAGAACGTCGGTAGGCAAAAACACCAGCCAGGGATTGAGCACCCCGGACGCCAGCGCCATCGGCGCACCCAGCCCGAAGATGAACCCCGCCGAGAGCCCGAAGGAGACCGCCGCCGTCGCGCCGCGCGTGGTCCGCCCCTGGACGAAGTCCAGCATGAACGGCCGCACGCCGTCGTTGAAGACCGCCAGCGCCAGATGCGCGACGAACGCGGTCAGCGCACACAGCCCGATGACGGTCAGCTGCTGCACCGGGGAGAAGTCCAGTCCGACCGCCTGGGCGACGTCAGGACGGGCGAGGCCGGGGCCCACCGGTCACGCCGTACGGACCGCGATGGCGTGGGCCAGCGCCGGCACCACCGCCTCGATCCGGTCGAGGGCGAACCCGAACACCTGCTTCCCCTCGCCCAGCAGCGCCTCGATCTGCTCCGCAGTGGGCACGGACCGGCCGAAGGTGTGGCAGGCGGCCGCACCCAGCAGAGCCACCAGCACCCCCAGGGAGGCGCCCGCCCCGGTGTGGCAGGTCCCCAGGAAGTAGTCGGCCTGCCCGGCCCGCAGCGCCGCCGCCGCGTCCATGTCATTGCTGACGACGACCTCGACGCCCGGCAGCCCCAGCCCGGTCACCGCGCTCGCCACCTCCGCCTTGCCGACGCCACCGGTGAGGATCTTCGTCATGATGCTTCCCTTCGCAGCGAGGGGTCCCCGCGCAGCACGGCGAGGTGCAGGGCCAGGAAAAGAATCTCCGCATCGGGCAGCCGGGCACCCAGCTCGCGGCCCGCCCGTACGGCCACGGCGCGGGCCCGCGCCACCGCCTCGGGATGGTCCGCCAGCTCCGCCGCCACCGCCGCATCGCACTCCGCCGGGGGACCGCCGTCCAGCAACCGCGTCAGCGCCATCAGCAGATGACTGGTGAGCATCCCCGCGCTGTCCTCGGTGACCCGCCGCCCCTCGCCCGCCAGCGCCGCCAGCTCGGCCGTCACGAACGCGGCGACCTCAGGGCGGACCTGACCGCTGTCACGAAACAGCCGGATACGGTGCGCGAGCCTGGCCTCCATGGGGGCCGCCCCTTCTTCCGCACCCGCCTACCGCGTCCGCGCAATCACATACCGGAACACATTCGGCATCCAGACCGTCCCGTCCGCCCGCTGATGCGGATGCAGCGCCTCGCCGAGCTCCTTCTCCACCTGCCGCCGCTCGGTCACCTCCAGCGCCGCGTCGAACACCCCCGTCGACAGCAGCCCGCGCACCGCGCTCGCCAGATCCGCGTACCCGAACGGGCAGGCCACCCGCCCCGAACCGTCCGGCCGCAGCCCCGCCCGGTCCGCCAGGTCCTCCAGATCGTCCCGCCCGCTGGGCCGCCACCCGCCGCCCGTACGCAGGGGATCGGCCAGCCGCTGCGCCACCCGCAGCACCCCGGCGGTGGCACACCGCTCCACCGGGCCCCAGCCGCCCAGCACCACCGCGCTGCCGCGCTCCGCCACCGAGGCCGCTGCGGTCAGCGACGCCGTCAGCCCCTCGACGGTGCGCACACAGCCCGACGGATGGAACGCCGTGATCACATTGAACGGAGCCTCCCCGCACGCCGCCGCCTCCGGCCCCCCGCTGACCAGGCGGGCCGCCTGGGGCCCACCCTCCGGCGACAGCCGCTCCCGCGCCAGCTCCAGCCGCGAGGCATCGCCCTCCACCCCGCTGACCTGCGCACCCCGCCCCGCCGCGAGCAGCAGCGCCAGCCCCGAACCGCAGCCCAGCCCCAGCAGCCGGGTGCCGGCGCCGACCCCCAGCCGGTCGTACGCCGCCTCGTACAGCGGCACCAGCATCCGCTCCTGGATCTCGGCCCAGTCACGGGCCCGCGCCCGCGAGCCGGCCGGATCGGGCAGGCGGTCGCCGGGCAGGTCTGCGCCGGGCAGGGTGTCGCCTGGCGGGGAAGCGGAGTCCGGAAGCTGGTGCCGCACGAGCGTGGGTGACATCGAAAGCGCCCCTATTCGCCGAGAACCGAAGCTGTTCAGTGCCGATCGCCCCCGTGTCCGAGCGTTGTGCGCCCCCGCAATCCAGACAACTGCGCATCCGTCCGGGCGTCCAGAGGGTGCGCCGGGTTTGTCTCCCGCGCGCCCCCGTATGCGCCGGTCCCGGCGCCTTGAGCGCCGTTCCAGCCTGCCCCGGCACACGCCGATCCGCCACGCCGGCGCCCGCCGGCGCCCGCCCTCCCGATGCGGCGGCCGGCGCCCCGTGCCCCTACGGTGGGCCGTAACATCGCCGCCGTGCTCACCGCCCGGCGGCCGCGCGCATTACGCCGTGCGGCGTACGCGGGGGTGCGCGGGGGTACACCCCGGCTTGAGGCCCGATGGGCGGCTTCCGCGGAGATCGGTGGAGATCAGCGGGGATCGGCGGGATCGACGCACCCCGCCCCCGGGCACGGCCCATGACCAGAAACTGACTGGTACGTGCAAATTATTTGGGATGCCCCGGAATCGGAACACTGGGCGACCCCGGCTCGTTGTCACGACGTGAGCACGACACCGCCTGTTCTCGCCGCCGAGCTGGCGCTCGCGTGGGCCGATATTCAACGGCACCACCCCGAGCTGCCGGACCTGGCCGCGCCCGAGTCCCTGATCGGAGAGTCCTCGTCCGCCTGTGGCGCCGAACTCTCCTTCGAACGGCTGCTTCATGAGGCAGTCCACGGCATCGCCGCCGCCCGCGGCGTCCGCGACACCTCCCGCGCAGGCCGCTACCACAACCGCCGGTTCCTGGCGATCGCCGAGGAGCTGGGTCTGGACCATGTCGACGAACCGCATCCCAGCAGCGGCTTCTCCCTGGTCACGCTCAACCCCGAAGCCAGAAGGCGTTACCGCCCCACCATCGAGCGCCTCGCCAGGGCCCTCAAGGCCCACACCGTCGCCACCGCCACCGACACCGCGCGCAGTTTCCGCGGCCCGGCCGCCCGGCACGGCTCCTCCGGAGGCGGCGTCCGCGTCAAAGCCGTCTGCGACTGCGGGCGCAACGTCCGCGTCGTGCCGTCCGTGCTGGCCCAGGCGCCGATCGTCTGCGGCGGCTGCGGCAAGCCGTTCCGTATCCCCGAGGTGGCCGCGGTCGGCTGACCGCACGGCGTGTGGCACAATGGCCAGCTGTACTCGACAGCCGCACAGGACCCCTCTCTCCTCCGGCTGACGCGTCCATCGGGCATCCGAGTACCGCAACCCCACGTGGCATCTCGTTGTGCCCACCCACGTCAAGACCAGGAGACACCACTCCCGTGGCAGTCAAGATCAAGCTGAAGCGTCTGGGCAAGATCCGTTCGCCTCACTACCGCATCGTCGTCGCCGACTCCCGTACCCGCCGTGACGGCCGGGCCATCGAGGAGATCGGCCTGTACCACCCGGTGCAGAACCCCTCGCGCATCGAGGTCGACTCGGAGCGTGCGCAGTACTGGCTGGGTGTCGGCGCGCAGCCGACCGAGCCCGTCATGGCCATCCTCAAGGTCACCGGCGACTGGCAGAAGTTCAAGGGTCTGCCGGCCCCGGCGCCGATGAAGGTCGCCGAGCCCAAGGTCGACAAGCGCGCCCTCTTCGAGGCCGCCGCCAAGGACTCCGGCAACGAGCCCAAGGGTGAGGCCATCACCCCGAAGGCGAAGAAGGCCGACAAGAAGGCTGACGAGGCCGCCGAGGCCAAGTCCGCCTCCGAGTCGACCGAGGCCTGAGCATGCTCGAGGAAGCCCTCGAGCACCTCGTCAAGGGCATCGTCGACAACCCCGACGACGTGCAGGTAGCTTCGCGCACCCTGCGCCGCGGGCGGGTACTCGAGGTCCGGGTCCACCCCGACGACCTCGGCAAGGTGATCGGCCGTAACGGCCGTACCGCCCGCGCGCTGCGGACCGTCGTGGGCGCCATCGGCGGCCGAGGCATCCGCGTCGACCTCGTCGACGTGGACGACGTCCGCTGACAAGTTGAACACCGGCTCGGGCCGGGGAGGGCTTTCGAGCCGTCCCCGGCCTGAGTTCGTTTGCGATCGTGGATCCACGATCGCCACCATCGATTGAGACACCACGACAGTCCTCAGCCACCTCCGCGAGAGCGGCGGCGGTTCAGCCGCAAAAAGGGGAGAAAACAGCGTGCAGCTGGTAGTCGCACGGATCGGCCGCGCCCACGGAATCAAGGGCGAGGTCACCGTGGAGGTGCGCACCGACGAGCCCGAACTCCGGCTCGCCCCGGGGGCCGTCCTCGCCACCGACCCGTCCTCCACCGGACCGCTGACCATCGCCACCGGGCGGGTGCACAGCGGCCGGCTGCTGCTGCGCTTCGAGGGCGTCGGGGACCGCACGGCCGCCGAGGCCCTGCGCAACACCCTGCTGATCGCCGAGGTCGACCCCGAGGAGGTCCCCGAGGACCCCGAGGAGTTCTACGACCACCAGCTGATCGACCTCGATGTCGTCACCCGCGACGGCGCCACCGTCGGGCGTATCGCCGAGGTTTCCCACCTGCCCTACCAGGACCTGCTGGTCGTCAAGCGGCCCGACGGCGGTGAAGTCCTGATCCCGTTCGTCGCCGAAATCGTCCCGGAGATCGATCTGGAGGAGCAGCGCGTCGTGATCGACCCGCCGCCCGGCCTCCTCGACGACAGCCAGGCCGAGATCGCCTCCGGCCGCGAGGACAGCTGATGCGGCTCGACGTCGTCACGATCTTTCCCGAGTACCTCGAACCGCTGAACGTCTCCCTCGTCGGCAAGGCCCGCGCCCGCGGACAGCTCGACGTGCGCATCCACGACCTGCGTGACCATGCGCACGACAAGCACAACACCGTCGACGACACCCCCTACGGCGGCGGCCCCGGCATGGTCATGAAGCCCGAACCGTGGGGCGAGGCGCTGGACGAGATCCTGGCGTCGGGCGACGGTGAACCCGTCATCGTCGTCCCCACCCCGAGCGGCGCGCCCTTCACGCAGCAGCTCGCCGTCGAACTCTCCGAAGCGCCCTGGCTGGTGTTCACCCCCGCCCGCTACGAAGGCATCGACCGCCGCGTCATCGAGGAGTACGGCGACCGCCTCGACGTCCGCGAGGTCTCCATCGGCGACTACGTCCTGGCGGGCGGCGAGGCCCCCGTACTCGTCATGGTCGAGGCCATCGCCCGGCTGCTGCCCGGTGTCCTCGGCAACGCCGCCTCCCACCAGGACGACTCCTTCGCCCCCGGCGCGATGGCCGACCTCCTGGAGGGCCCCGTCTACACCAAGCCCCCCGAGTGGCGCGGCCGCACCATCCCCGACGTCCTCCTCAGCGGCCACCACGGCAAGATCGCCCGCTGGCGCCGCGACGAGGCCTTCCGCCGCACCGACCTGAACCGGCCCGACCTGATCGAGCGCACCGACCCCGCCGCCTTCGCCAAGAAGGACCGCGAAATCCTCGCCGCGCTGGGCTGGTCACCGGGGACGGACGGCCGATTTGGGCGCACGAGCCAAGCCGTGGAAGAATAGGCCGCTGCTGTGTGCGTCCGGCGCGCGCCCCTGCCACAGGGGGAACGACGCCCGCCCGACGGACGGCAACCGAAACATCCTCTTCCTCATATCCCGTTGATGACCTGTGGCATCAGCGAAGAAAGCAGTAGGTCATGCACCTTCTCGACTCCGTCGACGCCGCGTCGAAGCGCAGCGACATCCCGGCCTTCCGCCCGGGTGACACCGTCAACGTCCACGTCCGCGTCATCGAGGGCAACCGCTCCCGTGTGCAGCAGTTCAAGGGCGTTGTCATCCGCCGTCAGGGCTCCGGCGTCCGCGAGACCTTCACGGTCCGCAAGGTCAGCTTCTCCGTCGGCGTCGAGCGCACCTTCCCGGTGCACACCCCGATCGTCGAGAAGATCGAGGTCGTGACCCGCGGTGACGTCCGTCGCGCCAAGCTGTACTTCCTGCGCGAGCTCCGCGGCAAGGCCGCGAAGATCAAGGAGAAGCGCGACAACTGAGCTCGGCCGCACCGGAGCGCGATTTTTTGCGCCGGAGCAACGTAAAGCCAAGCTCACGTACGGCGTCCGGACCCGGCCGGATAGGCTCAGGGCCCGATGGACACCGACGCACAGCTCTCGGAGCGCGACCCCTCTCCCGCCCCCGACCAGGGGCCGGAGCAGCGGTCGCGCTCCGCGCGTTTTCTCGCCCGGACGGCCCGCCTGCGCCACCGCCCGGCCACCCTCCTCGCCTGCTGTCTGGCGTTCCTCTTCCTCCTCAGCACGTTCGTCGTCCAACCCTTTCTGATCCCCAGCTCCTCCATGGAGAACACCCTGCGGATCGGGGACCGCGTGCTGGTCAACAAGCTGGCGTACCGTTTCGGCAGCGAGCCGGAACGGGGCGATGTCGTGGTATTCGACGGCACGGGGTCTTTCGTTCACAGCAACTCGGGGGACAATCCCGTCACGGCACTGCTGCGCGGCGCCGGCGCGGCGCTGGGCCTGACCCGGTCCGCGGACACCGACTACGTCAAGCGGGTCATCGGAGTCGGCGGCGACCACGTGACCTGCTGTGACAAACGGGGGCGGATCAAGGTGAACGGCAAGCCCGTCAGCGAGGGCTATCTCCACCCGGGGGATGCACCGTCCTCGGTGGACTTCGACATCGTGGTACCGGAAGGGAAGCTGTGGGTGATGGGGGACCACCGCGCGAGATCCAGCGATTCCCGCGACCACCTCGGTGAGGCCGGCGGCGGCACCGTACCGGTCGACAAGGTGATCGGCCGGGCCGACTGGATCAGCTGGCCCATCGGCCGCTGGACCACCATCAGCACCCCGCGTTCGTTCGACGGCATACCCGCCCCGGCAGGCCCCCATGGGTAACCGCGGCAAGCCCCGCCACGGGCACCAGGCCAAAGAGCCGGACGGCCAGACGGCCGACGAATACACCGCGCCGGCCGACGAGCCCGGCGGCGACACGGCAGCGGTCGGCACCCGCCGCGCCACCGGCGGACGGGCCGAACGGCGCCGCCAGGCCAAGCGCATCAAACGCCGCAGGCAGCGCTCCTACCTCAAGGAAATCCCGATCCTCATCGGCGTGGCGCTGGCCATCGCCCTCGTACTGAAGACCTTCCTGGTCCAGGCGTTCGTGATCCCGTCGGGCTCCATGGAACAGACGATCAAGATCGGCGACCGGGTGCTGGTCGACAAGCTCACCCCCTGGTTCGGCGCCAAGCCGGAGCGCGGCGACGTCGTCGTCTTCAAGGACCCGGGAAAGTGGCTGCCCCCGGACGAGAAGAGCCGGCTCGGCGGCGACCCGCCGGTCGGTGTCAAGCAGTTCAAGGACTTCATGACCTTCATCGGACTGCTGCCTTCCGCCGACGAACAGGACCTGATCAAACGGGTGATCGCGGTCGGCGGCGACACCGTCCGCTGCTGCGACAAACAAGGCCGCATCACCGTCAACGGCACCCCGCTGACCGAACCGTACGTCCACCCCGGCAACCCGCCCTCCGAGCTGAAATTCACGGTCAACGTCCCCACCGGACGGATCTTCGTGATGGGCGACCACCGTTCCGACTCCGCGGATTCGCGCTTCCATCTCAACGAGCCGTACCGTGGCACGGTCTCGGAGGACAACGTCGTGGGCCAGGCCGTGGTGATTGCCTGGCCGTTCAGCCACTGGCGGCGCCTTCAGGAGCCCGACACCTTCACTACGGTGCACGACGCGCCGGGCGCGAAGGCGGCGGCCGCGGATCCGCCGCATAGGCTGTCCTCCGAGAGTTTGGCCGTACTCCCGACCCCTGCGGAACTCCCGCTCGTTATGGGAGTGGTGGGCCTGCACCGGTTGACGGGCGGGCGAGTGCGTGGAGTAAGGAGCAGATGTGGGGGACTTGGCGGTCGGCGCGCGGTCCGGAACCGAAGAGCCCGAAGAGCCGGCGGGGCACGGTGAGTCCCCGCACCAGGCGACGAGTTCCGTGCATCAGTCACAGTCACAGTCACAGCGGTCAGTACGGTCCGGCCCGTCCGGTCCCGCCGGCCGGTCCGGCTCGTCGGACCAGCCGGCGGACGAGGAGGAGGGCGGCAGCGTGAAGCAGACGAAGAAGCCGCGCGCCTTCTGGAAGGAGCTGCCGATCCTCATCGGCATCGCACTGCTCCTCGCGCTGCTGATCAAAACATTCCTGGTGCAGGCGTTCTCCATCCCTTCCGACTCCATGCAGGACACCCTGCAGCGCGGGGACCGGGTGCTGGTCGACAAGCTGACACCGTGGTTCGGGTCGAAGCCGCAGCGCGGCGAGGTCGTCGTCTTCCACGACCCGGGCGGCTGGCTCAACGAAGCGCCCACCCCCGAGCCCAACCCCGTACAAAAGGTCCTCAGCTTCATCGGCCTGATGCCGTCCGCCGAGGAAAAAGACCTGATCAAGCGGGTCATCGCGGTCGGCGGCGACACCGTCGAGTGCCACGGCACCGGCCCGGTGAAGGTCAACGGCAAGGCGCTCCAGGAGGACTCGTACGTCTTCCCGGGCGCCACCCCCTGCGGTGACCGGGCATTCGGCCCGATCAAGGTCCCCAAGGACCGCATCTGGGTCATGGGCGACCACCGCGACGACTCCCTCGACTCCCGCTACCACCAGAACCTCAAGGGCAACGGCACGGTCTCGGTCGACGAGGTCGTCGGCCGCGCCTTCACCATCGCCTGGCCCATCAACCGCTGGGCGACGCTGCCGATCCCCGACACCTTCGACCAGCCCGGGATCAACAAGGCGATGGCGGCGGCCCCGGCCACGCTGGGCCTCGCCGGCGCCGTACCGCTCGTGCTGTGGCGCCGCCGGAGGCTGACCCAGGAGCGTGCCCCCAGGTGCTGACCGGGGTGCGTTACCCCAGGTAGGGTGCCGTCCCAGATCTTCGAACGCGGGCGCCCGCCCGCAGGGTGGGAGCACTGGGATGAGCAGCAGTACGGAACGCAGGACCGACGGCCGCGGCCGGACCACGGGCAGTGTGCTGTCCGGTCTGGCCGTGGCCGTCGGCTGTGTGCTGTTCCTGGGCGGCTTCGTATGGGCGGCACTGATCTACCGCCCCTATACGGTGCCGACCGATTCGATGTCGCCGACGATCGCCGTCGGGGCCCGGGTCGTGGCCGAGAAGGTCGACGGCTCCGAGATACGCCGCGGCGACATCGTCGTCTTCAAGGACGCGGCCTGGGGCGAGCTGCCGATGGTCAAGCGCGTCGTCGGCGTCGGCGGCGACAAGGTCACCTGCTGCACCAAGGGCAAGCTCACCATCAACGGAAAGCCCGTCGACGAACCGTATCTGCACGGCAACGGACCCGCCTCACCCATCGGCTTCAAGGCCAAGGTTCCCGCCGGCCAGCTCTTCCTCCTCGGCGACCACCGCAACGACTCCCTCGACTCCCGCGTCCACCTCACGGACGGCGACCACGGCTCCGTACCGCGCGGCGCCGTCCAGGCCCGCGTGGACGCCCGTGCCTGGCCGCTGGGCAGCATCGGCGTGATGCAGCGCCCCACCGCCTTCGCCGAGCTCCCCGGCGGCACCTCACAGCCCGGCCCGGTCCGGCCCATCGCCCTCGCCGTCATCGCCGGCGCCGTCCTCATCCTCGGCGGCGGTGCCTACGGCCCCATCGCCCGGCGCTCGGCCCGCAAGGCCCGCAGCCATGACTGAGCTCCCGGCAGCGGCCGCCGACGCCCCCGCCACGGTGCGCAAGGTCTCCCGCGTCGTACTGCTCGACCCCGACGACCGGATCCTGCTGCTGCACGGCTTCGAACCGGACAACCACCACGAGACCTGGTGGTTCACCCCCGGAGGCGGCCTGGAGGGCACCGAGACCCGCGAAGAGGCGGCCCGCCGCGAACTCGCCGAGGAGACCGGCATCACCGAGGCCGCCCTCGGCCCCGTCCTGTGGAAACGCCGCTGCTCCTTTCCCTTCGACGGGCGGCGCTGGGACCAGGACGAGTGGTATTACCTGGGACGTACGGACCGGACTGCCACCGACATGGGCGGGCAGACCGACCTGGAGCGACGCAGCGTCTCGGAAGTGAGGTGGTGGACTGCGGAGGAACTGTCCGCGTCGCATGAGACGGTGTATCCGACCAGACTCGCCGAGCTGCTGCGCACGCTGCTCGACGAAGGGCCCCCGAGTGCGCCGGTGCTCCTGGAGACCGAGAGGGTCTGACGCACAATAGGGGGACGCACGGCTGAAGGGGATCTGCCATGAGCGCCGAGGACCTCGAGAAGTACGAGACCGAGATGGAGCTGAAGCTCTACCGGGAGTACCGCGACGTCGTCGGACTGTTCAAATATGTGATCGAGACCGAGCGTCGTTTCTACCTCACGAATGACTACGAAATGCAGGTGCACTCGGTTCAGGGCGAGGTCTTCTTCGAGGTCTCGATGGCCGATGCCTGGGTCTGGGACATGTACCGCCCGGCCCGCTTCGTCAAGCAGGTGAGGGTGCTCACGTTCAAGGACGTGAATATCGAGGAGCTCAACAAGAGCGATCTGGATCTTCCCGGCAGCTGAGGGCAGCTGAGGGCAGCTGAGGGCAGCTGAGGACGGCTGACGACGGGGGCCGGGACCCCTGCGGGTGACGGGGATATCCACAACCGGCCCGTTGTCCACCAAGATCCAATAGGTCTGTGCGGAGGCGTCACAGTCGGTGCCGGAGGTGGTGCCGAATGAACGCCACGCAGGCCGGCCGGGAGGCCGGGAACACAGCACGGACCGACGAGGGCACGAAGCGCAGTCGGCGCCGAAGGCCGGGCAGCGGGACGGCAGCAAGACGCCGCACAGCCACCCCTGCGACGACATCGGCCACCCCGGCGGCGCCGACAGCCACCACGGTCACCGTGGCCGCCACGGCTGCCACCACCGCCAAGACGGACCCGCGGCGGGCGCTCGGACGCTACGGCGAAGACCTGGCCGCCCGACGGCTCATCGAAGCCGGGATGCGGATCCTGGACCGCAACTGGCGCTGCCGGGACGGCGAGATCGACATCGTGGCGGCCGACGGCGACGCACTGGTCATCTGCGAGGTCAAAACCCGCCGCGCGGCCTCGTACGAACACCCCATGGCGGCCGTACGGACCGGGAAGACCGAGCGGCTGCGCCGGCTGGCCGAGCGCTGGCTGGAGCGGCACGGCGGCCCGCCACCCGGCGGCGTACGCATCGACGTCATCGGCGTGCTGCTGCCGGCCCGCGGTGCCCCGGTGGTCGAACACGTACGGGGGGTGGCGTGATGGGATTCGCCCGTACCTGCTCCGTCGCCCTGGTCGGCGTCGAAGGCGTCGTCGTCGAGGTCCAGGCCGACCTGGAACCCGGCGTCGCGGCCTTCACCCTGGTCGGACTGCCCGACAAAAGCCTGGTCGAGTCCAAGGACCGGGTGCGCGCGGCGGTAGTCAATTCCGGCGCCGAATGGCCACAGAAGAAGCTCACCGTCGGCCTCAGCCCGGCATCCGTCCCCAAGAGCGGCAGCGGCTTCGACCTGGCCGTCGCCTGCGCCGTCCTCGGCGCCGCCGAGCGGCTCGACCCCCGCGCACTCACCGACCTGATGATGATCGGCGAACTGGGACTCGACGGCCGCGTCCGCCCCGTGCGCGGCGTACTGCCCGCCGTCCTGGCCGCCGCAGACGCCGGATACCGCCAGGTCGTCGTACCGGAACGGACCGTCGCCGAGGCCTCGCTCGTCCCCGGCATCTCCGTCCTCGGCGTCCGCAGCCTGCGCCAGCTCATCGCCGTCCTCACCGACGAACCGGTGCCCGACGAGGACGAGGACACCCCCACCGAAGGCCGCCCCGACCCCTTCCTGTCCGGCCTGGCCGTACCCGGCACCGGAGTCTGCGCCGGCCTGCCACCCGGAGACCGCCCACTCGACCTTTCGGACGTCGCAGGCCAGCACAGCGCCCGGCGCGCCCTCGAAGTAGCCGCCGCCGGACGCCACCACATCTTCTTCAAAGGCCCGCCCGGAGCAGGCAAAACCATGCTCGCCGAACGCCTCCCCGGCCTGCTGCCGCCGCTGTCCCCCAAGGAATCCCTGGAGGTCACCGCCGTCCACTCGGTGGCCGGCACCCTCCCACCGGGACAACCACTTGTCGACCGGCCGCCCTACTGCGCCCCGCACCACTCCGCGACCATGGCATCCCTCGTCGGCGGCGGCAGCGGGCTGCCTCGCCCCGGGGCCGTATCCCTCGCGCACAACGGCGTGCTGTTTGTCGACGAGGCGGCCGAGTGCGATGCCCGTGTCCTGGACGCGCTGCGTCAGCCCTTGGAATCGGGCCATGTGGTGGTCGCCCGAGCCGCCGGCATGATGCGCATGCCGGCCCGCTTCCTTCTGGCCCTCGCGGCAAACCCTTGCCCCTGCGGCAGACACGGAACCATCGCAGGCGGCTGCGAATGCCGCCCGTCCTCGATCCGCCGCTACCGAGCGAGGCTGTCCGGGCCCCTGATGGACCGCGTGGACCTGCGGATCGCCGTGGAACCGGTCGCCCGCCACGAGCTGGTCGCACTCGGCCGCGGCGCCGAATCCAGCGCGCAAGTGGCCGAACGCGTCCGGGCCGCCCGCGAACGCGCCGCCGCCCGCTTCGCCGGCACCCCCTGGAACACCAACAGCGAGGTGCCCGGACACGAGCTGAGAACCCGCTGGCAGGTGGACCCCGGAGCCCTCGCCCAGGCCGAACGCGACCTGGAATGCGGACTTCTGACGGTCCGCGGCCTGGACCGCGTCCTGCGCGTCGCCTGGACGTCCGCCGACCTCTCCGGCCGCGACCGTCCCACCAGGGAGGACGTCAACTGGGCCCTGGAACTGCGCACCGGTGTACGGCGCGGCAACGCGATGCCGGTAACGGCACCGGCGTCGAAGTCGGCATCGACGATGTCCTGAACCAGCCCGTCATCCGCCATCCGCCATCCGCCCCCCACCCCCACCCGCGCCACGTTGTCGGTGCTGGTGCTGGTGCTGGTGCTGGTGCTGGTGCTGGTGCTGGTGCTGATGCCGGTGGCGGTGGCGGTGGCGGGTGGGGGTGAGGTGGGGCGCAGCATGAGCAGGTGGCTGTGACCGGTGAAGCCGGATGGGCGGGTGCGGCGGCGGGCGGCGAAGCGGCGTGAGCGGGTGCGATGCATGAGTGGGGGATGAGCGGGCGCGGTGGCACGAGTGCGGGGCGGGATGCCGTGAGCGGGTGATGCCGACGTGAGTAGGCGGGGTGACGTGGCCTGGTGATGCGGCCGTGAATGGGTGTGGTGACGCGGCCTGGTGATGTGCCGTGAGCGGATGGAGAACGCCATGGCCGGATGGGTGTCACGTGCGCGTGGACCCGCCGCCACGGTGCTGATGGGCGAGCCGCGGTGAATACGGGGGTGGCGTGGGGTGGTGGGGGGCGGGGGCGGGGGCCCCGGGGGAGTGGCCGGCGCGGCGCGCCCGCCCGTACGAAAGCCGGCGGTCCCGCGGTCCGCACCCGCCCGGCCCGCAGGAGCGGCCATTTCGGATCACAACCAGGGCCGCGCGACGACGCGGCCTCCAGACGAGCAGGGGGCGTAATGAACGGTACGGACGCATGGGGCTTTGCCACCCACGGCGCAGCCGACACGACACAGGACCCAGCCTCCGACGAGCCGACGGCTCACGACAAGCCGCACGAGCAACACCGCACGGCGCGCGCGGCGCTCACCCGCATCCTCGAGCCGGGTGACGGGACCGCCGGTCGCTGGCTGCGCGAGATGGGCCCGCAGGCCCTGTGGCGCGCGCTGTCCGGCGACGCCGATCCGCCCGAAGGCGCCCGGCCGGACAAGATCGCGGGTCTGAGGCTGCGCGCGGCGCGTACCGATCCCGCAGCGGACCTGGCCGCCGTCGCCGCGCTCGGCGGCCGGTTCCTCATCCCCGGCGACGAGGAATGGCCCGGCCAGCTGGACGACCTCGGTGATCACCGCCCCATCGGCCTGTGGGTGCGCGGTGCGGCGAACCTCCGGTTCTGGGCGCTGCGCTCGGTCGCCATCGTCGGCGCCCGAGCCTGCACCGAATACGGCGCCCGCCTCGGCGCCACCCTGGGCGCCGGTCTCGCCGAACGCGGCTGGACCGTCGCCTCCGGAGCCGCGTACGGCGTCGATGCCGCAGCCCACCGCGGCGCGCTGGCCGCCGACGGCCCGACCCTCGCCGTACTCGCGTCCGGCGTCGACTACGCCTACCCGCGCGGACACACGGAATTGCTCGGCCGTATCGCTGAACAGGGCCTGCTCGTCGCAGAGTTACCGCCCGGTGACCACCCCACCCGCAGCCGATTCATCCAGCGCAACCGCGTCATCGCCGCGCTCACCCGGGGCACCGTCGTCGTGGAAGCCGAACTCCGCAGCGGCTCACTGGTCACCGCTCGGCGAGCGCTGGCCCTGGGACGGTTCATCATGGGCATGCCCGGCCCCGTTACCAGCAGCCTGTCCGCAGGCGTACACCAACTCCTGCGCGGCGAGGCGATGCTGGTCACCGACGCAGACGAGGTCATCGAGCTCGTCGGTAGTATCGGCGACCTCGGCCCCCAACGGCACGGGCCGACCCTCGCCCGCGACCTCCTGGACCCCGTCGCGGCCCGCGTACTGGATGCCCTGCCTGCCCGTGGCGGGGCGGGCGCCGACCAACTTGCCAGGGAATCGGGCACCGCCCGCGACGTCGCGCAGAGCAAGCTCATCGAGCTGCAGTCGCTCGGATTCGTTCAAAAGTGCGGTGGCCACTGGGAGTTGGTGAGACGCGCCGAGTCGCCCGAAGGTTCCCGGCGAGGCGGTCCTTGACCTGGGGCGAACGGGTGAAAGGGTGAGGGGAATGACCGCAGAATCCAGGTTTGCCTTGCTTCGACGTGCGGCGCCGGCCCGTTGGGCGACGGCGATGCGATGCAACGGACGCACGGGATCCCGCCCGCCGCGCCATGGCGCCCCGCCGCCCGGCCCCTCGGGAATGTGCGCCCGGTGCCGTGTCGCGGTGCTGCCACGCCGTACGAGGTAACCCTGAGGTGCGGGCAGCGGAACGTATCTGCGCACGCCCGATCCCCACTTCCTCGCGCACCGCGACGCCGCGGTCACGCTACGCTCACAGGCACTTCACCCCTCAACCGTCCACCCATCCAGCGTCTCGGCAGAACGGCTCAAGGCGACGAATGCCCCAGCACACCTCCGGGTCTGACCGCGCGGCTGTACCACCCGCCGCGCGCGGCAGCGTGCGCCCCGCCGCGCCCTCCTCGCTCGACGAGCTGTGGCACGCCTACAAGGCGTCGGGCGACGGGCGGTTGCGGGAGCAGCTGATCCTGCACTACTCCCCGCTGGTCAAGTACGTCGCCGGCCGCGTCAGCGTCGGGCTGCCCCCCAACGTCGAACAGGCCGATTTCGTCTCCTCCGGAGTGTTCGGCCTGATCGACGCCATCGAAAAGTTCGAACCCGAACGTTCCATCAAGTTCGAGACCTACGCGATCACCCGCATCCGCGGCGCCATGATCGACGAGCTGCGCGCGCTGGACTGGATTCCACGGTCCGTACGGCAGAAAGCCCGAGCCGTGGAACGGGCGTACGCCACCCTCGAAGCGCAACTGCGCCGTACCCCGTCCGAGGCGGAGGTCGCCGACGAGATGGGCATCGCGCTGGAGGAACTCCACGGCGTGTTCAGCCAGCTGTCCCTGGCCAACGTGGTCGCGCTCGAAGAGCTCCTGCACGTCGGCGGCGAGGGCGGTGAGCGGCTCAGCCTCATGGACACGCTGGAGGACACCGCCGCCGAGAACCCCGTCGAAATCGCCGAGGACCGCGAGCTGCGACGACTGCTCGCCCGCGCCATCAACACCCTGCCCGACCGCGAGAAGACCGTGGTCACCCTCTACTACTACGAGGGGCTCACGCTCGCCGAGATCGGCAACGTCCTCGGCGTCACCGAGAGCCGCGTGAGCCAGATCCACACCAAGTCCGTACTGCAGCTCCGGGCGAAACTGGCCGACGTCGGACGTTGAAACTCCCCGTGCCGGGGTGCCGGGCCCAGTGCCGCGACGCGCGAGCCATCCGTACAGTGGGCATGTGCCAAGGATTCGAGCGGCCTCTGTGGCCGAGCACCGGACGATGCAGCGCGGCGCCCTCTTGGACGCTGCCCGCACCCTGCTGTCCGAAGGCGGAACGGAAGCGCTGACCTTCCCCGCCCTCGCCGAGCGCACGGGGCTCGCGCGCTCCTCCGTGTACGAGTACTTCCGCTCTCGCGCGGCCGTCGTCGAAGAGCTGTGCGCCGTGGACTTCCCGGTCTGGGCCGCGGAGGTCGAGGCGGCGATGGAGCGCGTCGGTACGCCGGAGGAGAAGATCGAGGCTTACGTGCGCCGACAGCTGGCCTTGGTCGGCGACCGGCGCCACCGGGCCGTCGTCGCCATCTCGGCCGGCGAACTGGATGCCGGCGCACGCGAAAAGATCCGCGCCGCGCACGGCGGACTCATCGCCATGATCGTCGAAGCCCTGGGCGCGCTCGGCCATGAACAGCCCCGGCTCGCCGCCATGCTCCTCCAGGGCGTCGTAGACGCCGCGGTCCGCCGCATCGAACTCGGCGCCGCGGAAAACCCGGACGAGATCACGGAGGCGGCTGTGGGGATGGTCCTGCGCGGCGTGAGCGGCTGACCTGGGGGCCTCCCCCCCGCCCCACCCCCTCCACCCCCACACCGCTCGTTGGCCCGCAG
>NZ_JBVHTY010000011.1:200197-304491 GCF_055565615.1 Streptomyces sp. NPDC028368
CGCAGCCCGCAGCCCGCAGCCCGCAGCCCGCAGCCCGCAGCCCGCAGCCCGCAGCCCGCAGCCCGCAGCCCGCAGCCCGCAGCCCGCAGCCCGCAGCCCGCAGCCGTGCTCTGTGCGCAGGCTGCCACCGAGGCCGCGGTGCGTGACCCCGCGCGTCTGCACCTACGGTCCGCGTGCTCTCTTCACCTCATCTGCCTGAGCTCACCCGCCTTCGGCAGCCCCGTGCCCACCCGCGAGATCGGCGCTCCCGGCGGCCCTCGCCTCGGCTCGCCGACCAGGCCGGCGAGAGGCGGCCGAGGGCCCAGAGCGTGGCGGCGGCGAGTACGACCGCCCCCGCGAGTGCGGTTCCCGTAGGCGCGCCGGCCGTCTCGTGAGCGGTGGGGCGGCCCGCCCGCTCGGGGCCCGTACGGTCCGGTGGTACGGGGATGCCGATCACCGGGAGCAGGCGCGACGGGCCGCCGCGGAGCATGGCTGGAGGCAGGAGCGTGAGCGGGTCCAGGTAGGTCTTTCCGCGGCGCAGGCCCCAGTGGAGGCAGGGTGCGCGGCAGTGGAACGGGCCCTGTTGCAGTACGGCGACGGGCTGGCCCGCCAGGACGTGCTCTCCTTTTCGGATCGTGGCTCGGACCGGTTCGTAGGTGGTGCGTAAAGGCGGATGGCCCGAGCGGGACAGTTCGATGGTGAGGACTCCGCGGCCGGCGACGGTTCCGGTGAACGCCACCCGGCCGGGCGCCGCCGCGCGCACCGTCGTACCGGCCGAGGCTGCCAGGTCCACACCGCGGTGCCCCGCTGCCCAAGGCGTGGGCGGCGGATCCCAGCCACGTAACACCGCAGGCCGTATGCCCGCCGCCCCCTCCACCGGCCACGCACGATCCGCCGAAGCCGAAGCCGAAGCCGAAGCCGAAGCCGAAGCCGAAGCCGAAGCCGAAGCCGAAGCCGAAGCCGAAGCCGAAGCCGAAGCCGAAGCCGAAGCCGGAGCCGGAGCCGGAGCCGGAGCCGAAGTTGGTGCCGGAGCCGAAGTTGGTGCCCGAGCTCGGCCTGATCCCCGCGCCCCGCTCTCCATCCGAGCCGTACCGCCACCCGCGGAATCCGCCGCCACAAGCGCCGTTGGTGCAGCTGTCGCCCTTTCCGGCGCCGTGCTCAGCACTCCGTATGCCGCCATCAGCGTCGTCACGGAAATGGCCGCAGCCGTCGTGACGGCAAGGAACCCGGTCACCAGGCGCACCGGAAAGAAGCAGCCCCGCCCACGGCTCTCGGGCGCCTTCTTCAGCCGCCGCATGCCCGACGGCCGCAGGCCGCGCATTCCCCGGAAGCTCGCAGCCGAGCTGGAATTTCGTTTCATGTCCCGACCGTGACGCAGTCCGTCGAGGCTTGGGGATCTTGGTCTGAATCTGTGGGTAACCCGCCGGTTGTGGACAACGGTGTCACTCGCGAGGGGCACGAAAAGGTGCGTGTCGCCCAGTACATCGGCCGTCCCGTACACTTCTTGTGGCGATCCGGGTCACCGGGTCGACTTCGCACGCCCCGCCATCAGTGCAGCAGTCCCTTTCGGGCAGCACGATGGCCGCGCTCCTCGGTCCTCGGAAGGTTCCGCAAGGTTCCTTCTCAGGCAGGCGCGTCGGGGCGTCAGGCACCGCGGCCGACCGGCCGCAGTGGAACCGAGAGCAACAAGGAGTACGGCCATGGCCGTCGTCACGATGCGGGAGCTGCTGGAGAGCGGCGTCCACTTCGGGCACCAGACCCGCCGCTGGAACCCGAAGATGAAGCGTTTCATCTTCACCGAGCGCAACGGCATCTACATCATCGACCTGCTCCAGTCGCTGTCGTACATCGACCGCGCCTACGAGTTCGTCAAGGAGACCGTCGCCCACGGCGGCTCGGTCATGTTCGTCGGCACGAAGAAGCAGGCCCAGGAGGCCATTGCCGAGCAGGCGACCCGCGTGGGCATGCCCTACGTGAACCAGCGCTGGCTCGGCGGCATGCTGACCAACTTCTCGACCGTCTACAAGCGCCTGCAGCGCCTGAAGGAGCTCGAGCAGATCGACTTCGAGGATGTGGCCGCGTCCGGCCTCACCAAGAAGGAGCTCCTGGTTCTCTCCCGCGAGAAGGCCAAGCTGGAGAAGACCCTTGGCGGTATCCGCGAGATGCAGAAGGTGCCCAGCGCCGTCTGGATCGTGGACACCAAGAAGGAGCACATCGCCGTCGGTGAGGCGCGCAAGCTCAACATCCCGGTCGTCGCGATCCTCGACACCAACTGCGACCCGGACGAGGTCGACTACAAGATCCCGGGCAACGACGACGCGATCCGCTCCGTCACCCTGCTCACCCGCGTGATCGCCGACGCCGTCGCCGAGGGCCTCATCGCCCGCTCCGGCGCCGCCACCGGCGACCAGAAGCCCGGCGACAAGGCTGCCGCCGAGCCGCTGGCCGAGTGGGAGCGTGACCTGCTCGAGGGCGAGAAGAAGACGGACTCCGAGGACGCCGCCGAGAAGCCCGCCGAGGCTCCGGTTGCCGAGGCCCCGGCCGCCGAGGCCCCGGTTGCCGAGGCTCCGGCCGTCGAGGCCGAGAAGCCGGCCGCGGACGCCGAGCAGGCCTGACCCGCAGCATCCGGTTGATGACGGCGGGGGCGGGTGCCACAGGCGCCGCCCCCGCCGTCCACCCGTAGATCTTTCGACTTCGAGATTTCGAGAAGAGATTCACAGACCATGGCGAACTACACCGCCGCGGACGTCAAGAAGCTCCGCGAGCTCACCGGCGCCGGCATGATGGACTGCAAGAAGGCCCTGGACGAGGCCGAGGGCAACGTCGACAAGGCCGTCGAGGCGCTGCGTATCAAGGGCCAGAAGGGCGTCGCCAAGCGCGAGGGCCGCTCCGCCGAGAACGGCGCCGTGGTCTCCCTGATCGCGGACGACAACACCTCCGGTGTCATTGTCGAGCTGAAGTGCGAGACGGACTTCGTCGCCAAGGGCGAGAAGTTCCAGGCCGTCGCCAACGAGATCGCCGCGCACGTCGCGAAGACCTCTCCGGCCGACCTCGAGGCCCTGCTCGCCTCCGAGATCGAGGCCGGCAAGACCGTCCAGGCGTTCGTCGACGAGGCCAACGCCACCCTGGGCGAGAAGATCGTCCTGGACCGCTTCGCGCAGTTCTCCGGCGGCTATGTGTCGGCGTACATGCACCGCACCATGCCTGACCTGCCTCCGCAGATCGGTGTCCTTGTCGAGCTCGACAAGGAGAACGCCGAGGTCGCCAAGGGCGTCGCGCAGCACATCGCCGCCTTCGCCCCGAAGTACCTCGCCAAGGACGACGTCCCGGCCGAGGTCGTCGAGGCCGAGCGCCGCGTCGCCGAGGAGACCACGCGCGCGGAGGGCAAGCCCGAGGCTGCCCTGCCGAAGATCGTCGAGGGTCGCCTCAACGGCTTCTTCAAGGACGCGACGCTGCTCGGCCAGCCGTACGCGCTCGACAACAAGAAGTCCGTCGAGAAGGTCCTCCAGGAAGCCGGTGTCACCCTGAAGCGCTTCTCGCGCATCAAGGTCGGCATCTGAGCCTGCCGCAAGGCAGCGAATGACCTGCGACCCCGCTAGGGTCGTACGCAGTCGGCCGCTCAACGGCCGGCCGCAGATGTGACGAGGAGGCCATTGCCGCACAGGGATCTGGACCAGACCCACGGCAATGGCCTTCTTCGTATGTGCACGAGGAGAGCTCAATGAATCACGGTGCCGACGGCGCGGACACAGACAAGGCCGACCACGGCGGCAGGCAACGGTTTTTGCTGAAGCTGTCAGGCGAGGCGTTCGCCGGTGGCGGCGGACTGGGCGTCGACCCCGATGTGGTGCACGCCATGGCCCGCGAGATCGCCGCCGTGGTGCGCGACGGCTATGAGATCGCCATCGTGATCGGCGGTGGCAACTTCTTCCGCGGCGCCGAACTCCAGCAGCGCGGCATGGACCGGGCCCGCTCCGACTACATGGGCATGCTCGGCACGGTCATGAACTGCCTGGCCCTCCAGGACTTCCTGGAGAAGGAGGGCATCGACTCCCGCGTCCAGACCGCCATCACCATGGGCCAGGTCGCGGAGCCGTACATTCCGCTGCGCGCGGTGCGCCACTTGGAGAAGGGCCGGGTCGTCATCTTCGGCGCCGGCATGGGCATGCCGTACTTCTCCACCGACACCACCGCCGCCCAGCGGGCCCTGGAGATCGACGCCGAGGCCATGCTGATGGGTAAGAACGGGGTGGACGGCGTCTATGACTCCGACCCCAAGAAGAACCCCGACGCGGTCAAGTTCGATGCCCTCGAATACGGCGAGGTCATCACGCGCGAGCTGAAGGTCGCCGATGCCACCGCCATCACCCTGTGCCGCGACAACAAGCTCCCGATCCTCGTCTTCGAACTGCTCGCCGAGGGCAATATCGCGCGTGCGGTGAAGGGTGAGAAGATCGGCACGCTCGTCAGCGATCAGGGCACCCGGGCCTGACGGCCCCAACTGCCGAGACTCCGTACGGGCTTCGGCCTGCGGGGGCGGCAACTCCCGGCCGTGGGAAGACCTCGGTACGGGGATGGACAACAGCCTGCCGGTCGGACACCGTGCAGGAGAAGACGCGCGGCAGGGGCGAGGCTCTGCTTCTTACCGATAAGACCAGGAGCAAGTGGTGATCGAAGAGATCCTCCTCGAGGCCGAGGAGAAGATGGAGAAGGCCGTCGTGGTCGCCAAGGAGGACTTCGCCGCGATCCGCACCGGGCGTGCGCACCCGGCGATGTTCAACAAGATCGTGGCGGACTATTACGGCGCCATGACGCCGATCAACCAGCTGGCGTCGTTCTCGGTGCCTGAACCGCGGATGGCCGTGGTGACCCCGTTCGACAAGAGCGCGCTGCGCAACATCGAGCAGGCCATCCGTGACTCCGACCTCGGCGTCAATCCGAGCAACGACGGAAACATCATCCGTGTGACGTTCCCGGAGCTGACCGAGGAGCGCCGCAAGGAGTACATCAAGGTCGCCAAGGCCAAGGGCGAGGACGCGAAGATCTCGATCCGCAGCGTGCGCCGCAAGGCCAAGGAAACCCTCGACAAGCTCGTCAAGGACAAGGAGTCCGGCGAGGACGAGGTGCGCCGCGCCGAGAAGGAGCTCGACGACACCACCGCGAAGTACGTCGCGCAGGTGGACGAGCTGCTCAAGCACAAGGAATCCGAGCTCCTCGAGGTCTGATGAACGAGTCATCCTGGGGGACCCCGCGCGGCGCCGCTCACTGGGGGCCACCCGACCAGGGAACGGCCCCCGTGCTGCGCGGGGCGGCGCCCCCCGCCCCGGCGGGTCCCGTGCACGACGGGGGCGACGCGGCGCAGACTCGGCCCATGCCCATCGTGCCCGAGCCGGGCGGACACCAGGACGACCACCGGGACGACCGGGACGACCGGGGGGCTGCTCGAGTGAGCGGCCCCCTGTTCCGTGACGAAGAGCCGCAGGAGCCCATGCCCACTGCTTTCCCCGGTTCCCCCGAGCCCGAGAGCTCGCGCGGCCCAGAGAAGCCGAAGAAGAAGAGCGCCGGGCGCAATCTGCGTGCCGCGATAGGGGTCGGCGTCGGTCTCGGCGTGATCATCATCGCGTCGCTCTTCGTCTACAAGCCGGTCTTCGTCGGCGTCATCGCGGTCGCCGTCGTGGTGGGCATGTGGGAACTGACCTCGCGGCTGTCGGAGCGCAAGGACATCCGGGTCCCCCTGGTGCCGCTCGCGGTCGGCGGCACGGCCATGGTGGTCGCCGGGTATGTACGGGGCGCCGAAGGCGCGTGGGTGGCGATGGCGCTCACCGCGCTGGCCGTCCTGGTCTGGCGGATGACCGAGGCGCCCGAGAACTATCTGCGGGACGTCACCGCGGGTATCTTCGCGGCGTTCTACGTGCCGTTCCTCGCGACCTTCGTGGCCCTGATGCTCGCCGCTGAGGACGACGGGCCGCAGCGGGTGCTGACCTTCCTGCTGCTGACGGTCGTCAGCGACACCGGGGCGTACGCGGTCGGCTGGCGCTTCGGCAAGCACAAACTCGCGCCGCGCATCAGCCCCGGTAAGACCCGCGAGGGCCTCCTCGGTGCGCTGCTCTTTGCGATGGTCGCCGGCGCCCTGTGCATGCAGTTCCTGATCAAGGGCGGCGTCTGGTGGCAGGGCCTGCTGCTCGGCCTCGCGGTCGCGGTCAGCGCCACCCTCGGTGACCTGGGCGAATCCATGATCAAACGAGATCTCGGCATCAAGGACATGGGCACCCTGCTGCCCGGCCACGGTGGCATCATGGACCGCCTCGATTCCCTGCTGCCGACCGCGCCGGTCGTCTGGCTGCTGTTCGTGGTCTTCGTCGGCTCCGGCTGAACCGCTGTCCGCCGACCCGGCCGCTCCGCGCGCCCGCCGCGCGCAGGGCGGTACGGGCTCCGGTTGTGTGATCCTCGCCTGGTTTCCTCGCGTCATCCCTGCGTACGCGGGGGTTTCGGGGATCAGAGGGGCCTGCCGCAGTACGTGGCGGGCCCCTCTTCGCGCGTCTGCGACACTGGAGGAACCATGCCTGCACCCGGAGAACTCACTTTCGTCGCGCCGCGCGGAGCCAAGAAGCCCCCGCGACACCTTGCCGATCTCAGTCCTGTCGAGCGCCGCGAAGCGGTGGCCGCAATCGGCGAGAAGCCGTTTCGCGCCAAGCAGCTTTCGCAGCACTATTTCGCCCGTTACGCGCACGATCCGGCGCAGTGGACCGACATCCCGGCTGCGGCGCGCGAAAAGCTGGCGACGGAGCTGCTGCCGGACCTGATGAACGTCGTACGGCACATCTCGTGTGACGACGACACCACCCGCAAGACCCTGTGGAAGCTGCACGACGGCACGCTCGTGGAGTCCGTGCTGATGCGCTACCCGGACCGGGTCACCATGTGCATCTCCTCGCAGGCCGGCTGCGGTATGAACTGCCCGTTCTGCGCCACCGGCCAGGCCGGCCTGGACCGTAACCTCTCCACCGCCGAGATCGTGCACCAGATCGTCGATGGGATGCGGGCGCTGCGTGACGGCGAGGTTCCCGGTGGCCCGGCGCGGCTGTCCAACATCGTTTTCATGGGGATGGGCGAGCCGCTCGCCAACTACAAGCGGGTGGTCGGCGCCATCCGGCGGCTGACCGACCCCGAGCCCGACGGCCTGGGGCTGTCCCAGCGCGGCATCACCGTCTCCACGGTCGGTCTCGTGCCGGCGATGCTGCGGTTCGCGGACGAGGGCTTCAAATGCCGGCTCGCGGTGTCGCTGCATGCGCCGGACGACGAGCTGCGCGACACGCTGGTTCCCGTCAACACCCGCTGGAAGGTGCGCGAGGTGCTGGACGCGGCGTGGGAGTACGCCGAGAAGTCCGGCCGGCGTATCTCCATCGAGTACGCCCTGATCCGCGACATCAACGACCAGGCCTGGCGCGGTGACCTGCTGGGACGGTTGCTGAAGGGCAAGCGGGTCCATGTGAACCTCATTCCGTTGAATCCGACACCCGGGTCGAAGTGGACCGCCTCGCGGCCCGAGGACGAGCTGGCGTTCGTACAGGCCATCGAGGCGCACGGCGTGCCGGTGACCGTCCGGGACACTCGTGGCCAGGAGATCGACGGCGCGTGCGGACAGCTCGCGGCTTCGGAACGCTGACCGCTCGCTGGTACCGTGTGATCGAACAAATGCACATTCCGACAGGGGAGCGCCACAGCGCTGAGAGTGCGGAAGCGTCGTAGACCTACGGTGCCCGCAGACCCTTGAACCTCGCCCGGGTCATTCCGGGTAGGAAGTTCGGTCGTCACTCATGCTGTTGCGCCCTGCCCGGGGCCGCGCGCCGTACGTCGCCTGACGTCCAGAGCCGCGGACACCGGGCGGGGCCGCGTCTCTTCCTGGCCAGCCAGGAGGAAATCAGTGAGCACCACCAGCAGGATCGCCGCGACAGCGCTCGCCGCCGCGGTCGGCATGACCGCACTCTCCGCGTGCGGCAGCACGGGCGGCGGGAGCGCGGACGCCAAGACCGTCACGCTCGTCAGCCATGACTCCTTCGCCGCGTCCAAGTCGGTGCTGGCCGCCTTCGAGAAGGAGACCGGCTACAAGGTCAAGGTGCTTCCGGGCGGGGATGCAGGAAAGGCCGTCAACCAGGCGATCCTGTCCAAGGGCAATCCGCAGGGCGATGTCTTCTTCGGCATCGACAACACCCTCCTCTCGCGGGGCCTGAAGGAAGGCCTCTTCACCCCGTACAAGGCCAAGGGGCTTGACGCCGTGCCCGCCGACCTGCAGCTCGACAAGGGCGAGCACCGCGTCACACCCCTCGACTACGGCGACATCTGCGTCAACTACGACCGCGCGTACTTCGCCAAGCACAAGATCGCGCCGCCGAAGACCTTCGACGATCTGATCAAGCCTGAGTACAAGGGGCTGCTCGTCACGGAGAATTCCGCGACCTCCTCTCCGGGACTCGCTTTCCAGCTCGGCACCATCGCGAAGTACGGTGCGGCCGGCTGGCAGGGCTACTGGAAGAAGCTCAAGGCCAACGGCGTCGAGGTCGTCGACGGCTGGGAGCAGGCGTACGACGAGCGGTTCTCGGGCTCCGCGGCCGGCAAGGCCAAGGGCGACAAGCCGCTGGTGGTCTCCTACGCCTCCAGCCCGCCCGCCGAGGTCCTGGGCAAGAAGCCGGAGCCCCGGCAGGCACCGACCGGTGTGGCGACCGGCACCTGCTTCCGTCAGATCGAATTCGGCGGTCTGCTCAAGGGCGCGAAGAACGAGAAGGGTGGCAAGGCGCTGCTGGACTTCCTGTTGAGCAAGAAGTTCCAGGAGGACATGCCGCTGCAGATGTTTGTCAACCCGGCTCGCAAGGACGCCAAGGAGCCGGCACTGTTCACCAAGTACGGCGCGACGATCGACAAGCCGGCGACGGTGCCCCCGGAGACGATCACCAAGAACCGCGAACAGTGGATCAAGCAGTGGTCGTCGCTCGTTCTGAAGTAACCCGCGCGCTGCGCAGGAGGCCCTCGCGGGGGACGGCGGTGCGGCTCGGCCTGATGGCCCTGCCGCTCGCCTTCTTCGCGCTCTTCTTCGCCTATCCGGTCGTCGCGATCGTCGGACGGGGGCTGAAGGACGGCGCGCAGTGGCAGCTCGGCCGGATCGGTGCGGTGCTGGGCGATCCCGATGTCCTGCATGTGCTGTGGTTCACGGTCTGGCAGGCGGCGGCCTCGACCGCGCTGACGCTGCTGATCGCCCTGCCGGGGGCGTACGTCTTCGCGCGTTTCGACTTTCCCGGCAAACAGCTGCTGCGGGCGGTCGTGATGGTGCCGTTCGTGCTGCCGACCGTCGTCGTCGGCTCGGCCTTCCTGGCGCTGGTGGGACGTGGCGGGCTGCTTGACGACCTGTGGGGCGTCCGCCTGGACACGTCGGTGTGGGCGATTCTGCTGGCACATGTCTTCTTCAACTACGCGGTGGTCGTACGCACCGTCGGCGGCCTCTGGGGCCAGCTCGATCCGCGTCAGGAAGAGGCGGCGCGGATGCTGGGAGCCGGACGATTCGCCGCCTGGCGGAAAGTGACGCTGCCCGCGCTCGGTCCGGCCGTCGCCGCCGCCGCGCTGATGGTCTTCCTGTTCACGTTCACCTCCTTCGGGATCGTGCAGATTCTGGGCGGGCCCACCTTCTCGACTCTGGAGGTCGAGATCTACCGGCAGACCGCGGACTTCCTTGATCTGCCGACGGCCGCCGTCCTCACGCTGCTCCAATTCGTGGCGGTGCTGGGGTTGTTGGTGCTGCACGCCTGGACCGTGCGCCGACGCGAATCCACCCTGCGGCTCGTGGACGCATCGACGACCGCTCGGCGGCCGCACGGCTGCGGCCAGTGGGCGCTGTTGTGGGGGACGCTGGCCGTCATCGCCGTCCTGCTCGTCGTACCTCTTCTGGTGCTCGTGGAGCGGTCCTTCGCCGGCCCGGACGGTTACGGAGGGGTCTTCTACGAATCGCTGAGCTCCGCCGCGACAGCCGACAGCACCTTCGCCGTCGCACCCCTCGATGCCCTGGGGAACTCCCTCGCCTACGGAGCCGCCGCGACGGTGATCGCGCTGACGGTGGGCGGGCTGGCGGCAGCCGCCCTGACGCGCCGGGGCGGCCGGCTCGTTCGTGGCTTCGACGCCCTCTTGATGCTGCCGCTCGGGGTGTCCGCGGTGACCGTCGGCTTCGGCTTTCTGATCACCCTCGACAAACCACCACTGGACCTGCGCTCCTCGTGGTGGCTGGTGCCCCTCGCCCAGGCCCTGGTGGGGGTGCCGTTCGTGGTCCGGACGATGCTGCCCGTCCTGCGGGCGGTGGACGGACGGCTGCGGGAGGCAGCCGCCGTGCTCGGTGCCTCTCCGTGGCGGGTGTGGCGCGAGGTGGATCTGCCGATGGTGCGGCGGGCGCTGCTGATCGCGGCGGGCTTCGCCTTCGCCGTATCGCTCGGCGAATTCGGTGCGACAGTCTTCATCGCGCGGCCGGACCACCCCACCCTGCCGGTGGCCGTGGCACGGCTGCTGGGGCGCGCCGGGGAGCTCAACTACGGGCAGGCGATGGCCCTGTCGACCATCTTGATGGTGGTGTGTGCCGGCGCCCTGTTGGCCCTGGAGCGCATCCGCACCGACCAGTCCGGGGAGTTCTAGATGACGGCAGACGCCAAGGCCACGGCGCGACAGCTGTTGCGGCTGGGCGGGGTGACCGTCCGCTTCGGCAAGTCTGGCGGGCGTCCCGCGCTCGACGCGGTGGATCTGGACGTCACCGCGCACGAAATCGTGTGTGTGCTGGGGCCGAGCGGAAGCGGCAAATCCACGCTGCTCCGGGTCGTGGCCGGTCTTCAACAGACCCATGCCGGAGAGGTGTTGCTGGAGGGCCGGAACCAGGCGGGGGTGCCGACGCACCGGCGGGGCGTCGGACTGATGTTCCAGGATCACCAGCTCTTCCCGCAGCGCGACGTCGCGGGGAATGTCGCCTTCGGGCTGCGGATGCGGCGCATTTCCCGTGCCGACCAGGAACGTACCGTCACCGAGCTGCTGGACCTCGTCGGGTTGCCGGGCGCGCAGCGGCGCGCTGTCGCCTCGCTGTCCGGTGGCGAGCAGCAGCGGGTCGCTCTGGCCCGCGCGCTCGCCCCGCAGCCCCGGCTGCTGATGCTGGACGAGCCGCTCGGCCAGCTCGACCGCGGGCTGCGTGAACGCCTTGTTGTCGAACTCCGTCGGCTGTTCCGGGAGTTGGGTACGACCGTGCTCGCCGTCACGCACGACCAGGGTGAGGCGTTCGCACTGGCCGACCGGGTCGTGGTGATGCAGGACGGACGGATCGCGCAGACCGGCACCCCGCTGGAGGTCTGGCAGCGGCCCGCCACCGAATTCGTCGCGCGTTTCCTCGGTTTCGACAATGTGGTCGAGGCGACGGTGCAGGGTGCGGTCGCCGTCACCCCGTGGGGCAAGGTGCCGGTCCCGGGCGGCACTACGGACGGGGCGTGCCGCCTGCTCGTACGGCCCGCCGGAGTGCGCCTGACATCTGCCCAGGAGGGTTTGCCCTGCACGGTCGCGTCCCGGACGTTCCGCGGAACCCATGTAGCGCTGCTGCTTCAGCCGGCCTTGGGGCCGCAGGTGGAGGCGGCGTGCGCGCTGCAGGACGCGCCGGAAACCGGAGAACGTGTGGGCATTGTCTTCGCCGCGCAGGACGTCGTGGTCCTGGACGCTGCGACGGGGTAACCAGGTGAGGCTTCGCTGCCGTGCCATGTGATGCTCCTGAAGTGTGGGTCGCTCCTATGGGCGGGAAAGGGGTTCGGGTCGTTTTCCTTGTGGGACGACCAGGCCGAGCTCGTAGGCGAGGATCACTGCCTGGGCGCGGTCGCGGAGGCCCATCTTCGTGAAGAGCCGGTTGATATGTGTCTTGACGGTGTGGTCGGTGATCGTCAGACGTGCGGCGATCTCCGCGTTGGACAAGCCCTGAGCGATCTGGACGAGCACCTCCACCTCGCGGCCTGTCAGCTCCTCGACCGTACGGACCGGCACCGGCGCCGACCGTTCCTTGACGAAGGCCGCGATCAGCCGCTTGGTCAGCTCCGGTGCGAGCAGGGCATTGCCCTCGGCCACGACCCGTACCGCATGCAGGAGTTCGGGAAAGGTCGCGTCCTTGAGGAGAAACCCGCTGGCCCCGGCGGACAGCGCGTCATATACGTACTCATCCAGGCCGAACGTCGTCAGCATCAGTGCCTTGGTTGCACCGTTGGACGCTCTGGTGATCTCACGGGCTGCTTCGATGCCGTTCTTGTGCGGCATACGGATATCGAGTAATGCCAGGTCGGGGCGCCGCTCCGCAGCGACGCGGACCGCCTGGACGCCGTCCTCCGCCTCACCCACCACCTCGATGTCGTCCTGGGTGCCCAGGAGGTTGACGAATGCGGTGCGGACGACCGCCTGGTCGTCGGCGACAATTGCTTTGATCACCATGGGATTTCCGCTTCTAAGAGAAAGCCGCCGTCGGGCCCGGGGCCGGCGCTGAGCTTGCCGCCGAGCAGCGCCGCCCGCTCCTGCATTCCGGCCAGGCCATGGCCGGAGTGGATCGTGCCCATCGGGCCCGGTCCGTCGTCTGTGATCCGCACCGCCAGCCGGTCGGGCCGGTAGCCGATCTCCACCACCGTATGAGCGCCTGGGGCGTGCCGACGTGCGTTGGTCAGCCCCTCCTGCACGATGCGGTATGCGGACAGCTCCCAGGAGGTCGGCAGCGCCACGCGGTTACCGCTGACACGTAGTTCGACCTCCCCGCCCACCGAGCGGTGCTGCGTTATGAGATCGTCCAGCGTGTCAAGGGTCGGCTGGGGAGCGGTCCCGGCTTTGTCATCAGGGCCGGTCCGCAGTACCTCCCGCAGTCGGCGCAGCTCCGCCATCGACGAGCGGGCGGAGGCGGCGAGCTGTTGAAAGCTCTCGCGGGCCTGAGGTGAGAGTTCCTGTGTGGTGTATGTGGCGCTCTCCGCCTGCACCGCAATCACCAAAACGGAGTGCGACACGACGTCATGCAACTCCCGTGCGATCGCCGTCCGCTCGGTTTCCGCGGCCTGCCGTTGCTCCATCGCGATCAGACGCGCCTGGGCATCCGCCTGCTCGCACCGAGCCTCCTCGCGGGCCCGAACGGCATCTCCCGTCGACACCGCCGCCGCGATTGCCAGGGTCAGTACGAACCACTCGGCGAGCCGGTCCGGTGAGGAGAGGTGCCTGTCCCCCGTCGCGAGGTGCCGCAGATTCACGACGAGGGAGAGGAAGGACCCGGCGACGACGAGCGCAGCGGGATGCAGCACTCTGCGGCGTCCGAGGGTGTAGCAGCCGATGAGCCCGCTCACGGCCGCCGCAATACAAAGGTCCGTCCCGGCTGCGAAACTCACCAGCGCCGCCGTGGCCGAAAGGGAGGCGGTGGCCGGATACGAGCGGCGCCACAGCAGTGCTGCCGCGGACACCAGCACTGCGAGCGCGATCACCAGTGAATGCCGCGGCGCGACCGCCGGCTCCACCGCCGCGAACGCGGTCAGCGCCCCGCCGGAAACCCAGGGATATGAGGGTGACGCGCCCCACGCGCGCAGCCGCTGCTGGAGTGATTTGCTCATGCCGTTCATTTTTCGGTTTCGCGGCAGCCGCCGCGTCGCCGCACGGGTTGATCCATCGGACGGGTGTCATGCCACGGGTTGACACCGAGGTTCGGTTCCTCGGTTGACGCCGTGCGATGCCGCCGCTCATAGCCTCGTGATCAACGCATGGAGAGGGGCGTCATGAGCAATCAACAAGCCTTGCACCAGAGCAAGTTGAGGAGAAGGGTGAGGGCGCAGTCCCGCGTGCGGAAGCCGATCGGCTCGGATCGTTGCTCAGGAGCCGGCGTGCTCGCCGGCCAAGGAAGGAGCGGGCTGTTCGCCGGGCGCGACCATGCCTTCGGGAACCGTGGGCTGAGGCAAGCCGCCGCCCGCTGCGGAGCTGTCGTCGCTCAAAGCTCCGTCCGGTGAGTGCGTATCGCTTGCCGTCGTCGGTACGGTCTCCGGGTCCGGCTCCCCGAACCAGGCGACCGCGACGGCCCCGGCCACAGCCACCACAAACCCCAGGACCGCGACCCACGCGAAACCCGGCCGGGAGGAGTCCCCCAGCCACAGCACGCCGAGGATGCCCGGTACCACGGTCTCGCCCACCACCAGGGCCGCCGTGGCGCCGTTCACCGAGCCGATCTGCAGGGCAACGGTGTGCAGATACATCCCGCCGATGCCCGCGACGAGAATCGCGTACAGCGCAGGGTCACTGAGGAGCGACGTGAGATGGAAGGGATCGACACCGTTCAGCACTCGTACGCCGACGCCGAGCGCACCGAAGCCCAGGCCGGAGAGCAGCCCGGCGAGGATCGCGGCCCGCCCGCCCAGCAGGCGCACGATCAGGGTGCCGCCGCCGACGATCGCGACGGACACGGCCAGCAGCCACCAGTGGCCGGCGATCGGTGTGTCGCCGCCGCCTTCAGGCCCGGCCGCCGTGGCGAGCAGTACCAGTGCCGAACAGACCACGGCGATGGAGGCCCACTCCGGGCGGGTGAGCCGGATACCGAGGAGCTTGATGCTCAGCACGGCCGTGATCACGAGGTTGGCGCTGATCACCGTCTGGGAGAGGAACAGCGGCAACAGCCGGGCGGCCAGTGCGCCGAGTCCGAACCCTATGAAGTCCAGCACCGTGCCGACCATGAATTCCCAGGTCACGGCGGCTTTGGCGGTGGAGGACAGGCTGGGGCCGCCGTGCTGGGTGACACCGGTGGTGGATGCGGCAGCAGCCTCCCGGCGGGCGGACTTGCGCGAGCCCACCGCCTGCAGGACCGAACCCGTGCCGTAGCAAGCCGACGCCGCTACGGCCGTCAGAAGGCCGATGATCACCAAGAGCTCCGTTCGCGCACTGCCTGCATTACCTGTTCATTGCCTGGCTTGGCAGACGCGCATTTCGGGTCGGCAGTTGCCTCCGTTGGTCAACCAGATCTCGGGATCGGTCGGCGGATTACGGTGACAGTGCACTGGACCGGTCCGGCTCGCCGGGGTGGAGCCGGTCCGGTCAGTAAGCCGGCTCGGCCGTAAGGCGGGCCAGTGCGTCGGGGACCTCGTCCACCGAATCGACCAGCGCGATCCGCGCCGCCATGGCACGGTCCGCCGCGAGCGCCTGGAGCAGCGGCCAGGTGGGCAGCTTCTCGGTCCAGTGCTCGCGGTTCACCAGCACCATCGGGGTTGGCTCACCCCGCGACCCGTAGTAGTTCGGGGTCGCGTTGTCGAAGATCTCCTGCACCGTCCCGGCGGCGCCCGGAAGATACACCACGCCCGCGTTGGAGCGCGCAAGCAAGCCGTCCTCGCGCACCGCGTTGACGAAGTACTTCGCGATATGGGAGGCGAAGGCGTTCGGAGGCTCGTGCCCGTAGAACCAGGTGGGGATGCCGACGGAGGAATTGCCGCCGGGCCAGTTCCGGCGCACGTCGAAAGCGGCCCGCGCCCAGTCCGTGAGGGAGGGGGTGAAGTGCGGCGCCTTGGCCAGGAGTTCCAGCGCCGAGTCGAGCATGGTGTCCTCGAAGGGCGCGGCGTACGCCCCGAGGTTTCCGGCCTCCATCGCGCCGGGACCACCACCTGTTGCGACGGTCAGGCCGTCGCGGGCGAGCCGGCGGCCGAGCCGGGCCGCGCCCGCATAGGCAGCGGACCCGCGCTCCATCGCGTGTCCGCCCATGATGCCGACCACCCGCGCACCGGCGAGATGTTCGTCCAGAGCGTCGGAGACGGCGTCATCGTGGATGCTGCGCAGCATCGAGGCGAAGACATCGCCGTCCGTCCTGGTCTGTTGGTACCAGTGGTACGTGCGGGCGTCGGGGGTCGCTTCGTATCCGGCGTCGGCCAGCCCCGTGTAGAGCTCGTCCGGTCCGTACAGGCTGCCGCGGTACGGATCGAACGGCAGGTTGGGTATGGGCGGGAAGACCAGGGCGCCGCCGGCCCGCACTTTGGCGGCGGCGTCCGGCTCCATGACGCAGCCGAGGAAAACGGACTCGGTGGTATCGGTGCTGAGCAGCGCGAACGTACGGTCCGTCAGATCGACCGACTGGATGCGATGTCCGGCGAGGCTGCCCGATGAGACGACCCGGTCGAACTCCGCGAGGGACTCGATCTCATAGTCGCTGACGAGGGCGCGGCGGGATGCTGGGGGCTCTGAATTCGGCTGCACGCCCGCCATGTTAGGTCCGCAGTACTTCCACCATCGGCCCGAGGTGCCCGTCTTCGGCCGCCGCGTCGAGTGCGGCGCGCAAGGCGTCGTCGTACGTCGGGCGTGCCTTGCTCTGTACGTCCCGACCCTCGTCGGTGATCACGCTGTAGACGCCGCGCCGGTCTTTCGGGCACAGGTCGCGGCGGGTCAGGCCGGAGGACTCGAGGCGGGAGGCCAGCCGGCTCACGGAGCTCTGGTTGAGGCCGATGAGGTCGGCGAGCTCCTGCATGCGCAGCTCGCCGTCTTCCGCCTCGGCGAGCCGGGCCAGCGCGCGGTACTCGGAAAGTCCGATGCTGTGGTGCTGCTGGAGTGCCTTGGCCAGCTCCTGTTCCACGCGCGTGTGCAGTGCGCCGAACCGGTCCCAGTGCTCCGCGTCCATCGTCTTCTGCTTTCTTCCGCCTTTTCCCGCTGGGCTCTTGACATCAGCGTACATGCGCCTGAAACTTATGTATGTGCATGCAAGTGATGTGCGCACATGGAAGTTTGGGGGAGTTGTGTTGATGAGCGGCGTTGCAGGGGTTCACGGAGCGCGGGAGATCCAGCGGATCGCCACCACGCCGGACTGGTACGAGCCGTACAGGATCTCGCAGGCGATCAAGGCGGGCGGCCTGATTCACGTCTCGGGGCAAGCGGGAATCGATGACAACGGGCGGACCGTCTCGGACGACTTCCTCACTCAGGGGCGGCAGGCGTTCGCGAACGTCGCAAGGGTCCTTGCCGAAGCGGGTGCGTCATTCGCCGATGTGGTGAAGGTAGGCATTTTTGTCACGGATATGGCTGCCGATCTTGAGCACGTCATCACCTTGCGGGGCGAGTTCCTGTCCGAGCCCTATCCGGCCGACACGCTGCTGGAAGTGTCGTCACTGGCCCAGCCGGACTGGCGAATAGAGGTGGAAGCCACCGCCCTGGCCCGCTGAGAGGCGGCTGCCGCTCGGGGCGGAGTCGTTGCCCCCCGAGGATCCTGCGGGGGCACCCACTCCTCAAGGCATCAAGGGAAGCGTGGCCATTTGCGCCACGGACCAGGTCAATGGCCCCAGCACGATCACAAGAGCCATGGCGCGCAGAGCGGCGGCGCGACGCAGGACGGAGGCGGGCGCGCCGAAGCGGCGCAGGGCGGCCGTGCCGTGCGCGCGGGCCGAGCGGGATTCCACTGCGGCGGTGAGCGCGCTGGCGGTGACGCAGACGAGGACGACGGCCGCGCCGATCGCGGTGAGCGGTCCGAAAGGACGGGAGGAAGAGGCTTCGTACACCTTTACCGCCGCGTAGGTGCCGGAGGCGACCGCACACAGCACGCCGAGCGGGCGTCCGAGGCGGCGTGACTCCCCCTGGAGCACGCGGCCGGAGAGCAGACGCAGTGCACCGGGGCGTCCGGCGCACAGGAGGCGGCCGCACAGATGCACCAGGCCGGGGCCGGCCAGGACGAGACCGAGGACGGACAGAGCCCAGCCGCCCAGCACACCCGGGGGGCTGCCGACCAGCCGGCCGGGGAACGGCAGCGGCGCGCCGGAGGGGGCTGCGCTGCGGCTGGCGTAGGCCTCGATGGCCAGGCCCGCCGCCGTCAGGGCCATGCCCCAGGGGAGACCGGAGGGGTTGCCCGCCTTGGCGGGGGCCTCGGTGTCGGGCTCCGCGGCGATGTTGTCGCTGCGGGGGCGCAAGGAAAGGGCGGTCACGGCGGCGGCGCTCAGCGGGACGACCGACAGCAGCATCAGGGCGCCGACGAGCGGGACCGGGTGGCCTGTGCCCAGCAGGTCGGAGTCGATGCCGATGGCGTCGACGGCGGTGGGCGGGGAGCCGCCGAGGTCGCCGCGCAGGCGGAAGAAGACGAGCAGGGCGAGGAGGGCGCCGAAGAGACAGGTCAGCGCGGTGGAGGCCGCGGCGAGCAGGGTCAGCCGGAGGGGGCCGAGGCCGGCGGCGGCCATGCCGCGGTGGAGGCGGGCTGCGGGGTCCGTACGGGCGACCGATGCCGCGAACTGGGCGGTGGCCGCGAGTGGGGCCGCGCACCACATCAGGCGAACCAGCGAATCATCGGCCGTGGCCGGATGGCCGGCGGCATGGCCGAGGCTGGAGAGCAGCAGGAAGCCGGTGCCGGCCGCCGCGGTGGCGACGAAGAGGCGGCGCAGCAGAACGAGGGGGTGAGAGCCGCGGGCTAGACGGAGAGCGAGCACGCTGCCCTGCTTTCCGCATCGTCGGAGGATTCGTCGGTGGCGGCCGGGGCGCCCGTGCGGCGGCCGTCGAGGAGGGTGATGGCCCGGTCGGCGACGGTGGCAATGTCGGGGTCGTGGGTCGCCAGGACCACGGTGATCTGGTGCGAGCGGGCCGCGGTGGTGAGGGTGCGCAGCACCTGGGTGCCGTCCGCGCGGTGCAGAGTGGCGGTCGGCTCGTCGGCGAACAGGACCTGGGGCCCGGCGGCGAGGGCGCGGGCGATGGCGATGCGCTGGCGCTGTGACTGGTCGAGCCGGCCGGGGCGGCGGCGGGCGCACATGCCGACGTCGAGGCGGTCGAGCCACTCCATGGCGGTGCTCTTGGCGGAGCGGTGGCCGGAGCCGCGCAGCAGGAGCGGGAGGGCGGCGTTCTCCCAGGCGGTCAGTTCGGGGACGAGGTGGGGTTCGGTGTCGATCCAGCCGAACCGGTCCAGACGCAGCCGTTCGCGGCTGGGGGAGGAGAGGGTGTGTACGGGGGCGCTGTTGAACCAGACTTCGCCCTCGGTCGGGGCGAGTTGGCCGGAAAGGCATTTGAGGAGAGTGGTCTTGCCGCTGCCGCGCGGGCCGGTGACGGCGAGGATCTCGCCCTCGCGGACGCCGAGGGAGACGCCGGTGAGGGCCGAGGTGCTGCCGTGCGTGTGGTGCAGGCCGCGGGCCCAGAGAACGTCGTTGTCAGGCGGGGCCACCATCTGCGCACCTCTTGCTTGTTCGCGTCCGTTCGTTCCCCCGACCGGGTGAACGACCTTGGAGGATATCGGTCACTGGCACGGTAAGTACTGCTGACCCCTGGTATTCGGCGCTCGGCACGGACAACGGCCCAGATTCACTCGTATAGCTGAAAATGAGTGAATCTGAGCCGTTGGATATTCAGTTGGGCACTACCGCATCAGAGTGACGCGACGGTCAGAGTGATGATCAGAGCTTGGTCCACGCCTCGGTGAGGACGCCGCGCAGGATCTGCTCGATCTCGTCGAAGACCGTCTGGTCGGCGATCAGCGGCGGGGCGAGCTGGATGACCGGGTCGCCACGGTCGTCGGCGCGGCAGTAGAGGCCGGCGTCGTACAGCGCCTTGGAGAGGAAGCCGTACAGGACGCGCTCGGTCTCCTCGTCGTTGAAGGACTCCTTGGTGGCCTTGTCCTTGACGAGCTCGATGCCGTAGAAGAAGCCGTTGCCGCGGACGTCGCCGACGATCGGCAGGTCGTGCAGCTTCTCCAGGGTGCTCTTGAAGGCGCCTTCGTTGTCGAGGACGTGCTTGTTGAGGCCCTCGCGCTCGAAGATGTCGAGGTTGGCGACACCGACGGCCGCGGAGACCGGGTGGCCACCGAAGGTGTAGCCGTGCAGGAAGGTGTTGTCACCCTTGTAGAACGGCTCGGCCAGGCGGTCGGAGATGATGCAGGCGCCTATCGGGGAGTAGCCCGAGGTCATGCCCTTGGCGCAGGTGATCATGTCCGGGATGTAGCCGAACTTGTCACAGGCGAACGTCGTGCCCAGGCGGCCGAAGGCGCAGATGACCTCGTCGGAGACGAGCAGCACGTCGTACTGGTCACAGATCTCGCGGACCCGCTGGAAGTAGCCGGGCGGCGGCGGGAAGCAGCCACCGGCGTTCTGCACCGGCTCGAGGAAGACCGCGGCGACGGTCTCGGGGCCCTCGAAGAGGATCTGCTGCTCGATCTGGTCGGCGGCCCAGCGGCCGAAGGCCTCGGGGTCGTCGCCGTGGATCGGGGCGCGGTAGATGTTGGTGTTCGGCACCTTGTGCGCGCCGGGGACCAGCGGCTCGAAGGGGGCCTTCAGGGCCGGCAGGCCGGTGATGGACAGGGCGCCCTGCGGGGTGCCGTGGTAGGCCACCGCGCGGGAAATCACCTTGTGCTTCATCGGCTTGCCGGTGAGCTTGAAGTACTGCTTGGCCAGCTTCCAGGCGGTCTCGACGGCCTCGCCACCACCGGTGGTGAAGAAGACCTTGTTCAGGTCGCCGGGGGCCTCGTTGGCCAGGCGCTCGGCCAGCTCCACGCCCTTGGGGTGGGCGTAGGACCACAGGGGGAAGAAGGCGAGCTCCTGCGCCTGCTTGTAGGCGGTCTCGGCGAGCTCGACCCGGCCGTGGCCGGCGTTGACCACAAAGAGGCCGGCGAGGCCGTCGATGTAGCGCTTGCCCTTGTCGTCGTAGATGTTGGTGCCTTCACCGCGCACAATCGTGGGCACGGGGGCATTCTCGTACGACGACATGCGGGTGAAGTGCATCCACAGGTGGTCGTATGCCGTCTTGGAGAGGTCGCGGCTCATTGCTATCTCGTTCCCCAGGTGTAGGTCTGCTTCCGGAGCTTGAGGTAGACGAAGCTCTCGGTGGTCCGGACGCCGGGAAGCGTGCGGATCCGCTTGTTGATCATTTCCAGAAGGTGATCGTCGTCCTCGCAGACGATCTCGATGATGAGATCGAAGGAGCCCGCGGTCATGACGACGTACTCGACCTCTTCCATGGTCGTCAGAGCGTCGGCCACGGGGTCGAGGTCACCTTCGACGTTGATGCCGACCATTGCCTGCCGACGGAAACCGACCGTGAGGGGGTCGGTGACCGCGACGATCTGCATCACGCCTTGGTCGAGCAGTTTCTGTACGCGCTGGCGCACAGCCGCCTCGGACAGGCCGACGGCCTTGCCGATCGCGGCGTACGGACGGCGCCCGTCCTCCTGGAGCTGCTCGATGATCGCCAGGGAGACGGAGTCGATCGACGGAGTGCCGTTTCTGTCACGAGTGGCCACGTCCCTCACTGTGCACCAGCCTCGACAGTCTTGCAACCCCAAACCGATGAAATCAGTTGTGGAGTGATCTAAATTTCACTGATTTCGTTGTTCACGGGTGTCGGGTGTGTTGAAAACGTCGGTTCCATGGCTAGGGTGGACCCAAACCAACCTGACATCTGACTGAAGGGGGCGCACCAGTGACCACCGCACTGCGTCGTCTGCGCAACTACATCGACGGGGAGTTCCGGGACGCCGCCGACGGGCGGACCACCGAGGTGGTCAACCCGGCGACGGGTGAGGCGTACGCCACCGCCCCTCTTTCGGCCGCCGCCGACGTGGACGCGGCCATGGCCGCCGCCGAGGCCGCCTTCCCCGCCTGGCGCGACCTGATCCCGGCCGAGCGCCAGAAGGTACTGCTCAAGATCGCCGACCGTTTCGAGGAGCGGGCGGAGGAGCTGATCGCCGCCGAGTCCGAGAACTGCGGCAAGCCGATCGCCCTCGTACGCTCCGAGGAAATCCCGCCGATGGTGGACCAGATCCGCTTCTTCGCGGGTGCCGCCCGGATGCTGGAGGGCCGCTCGGCCGGCGAGTACATGGAGGGCTTCACGTCCATCATCCGGCGCGAGCCGGTCGGCGTCTGCGCGCAGGTCGCGCCGTGGAACTACCCGATGATGATGGCCGTGTGGAAGTTCGCCCCGGCGCTGGCCGCGGGCAACACCGTCGTGATCAAGCCGTCCGACACCACCCCCGCCTCGACGGTGCTGATCGCCGACATCATCGGCAGCGTGCTGGACGAGCTGGGCCACTCCCGCGGCGTCTTCAACGTCATCTGCGGTGACCGCGAGACCGGCCGCCTGATGGTCGAGCACAAGGTCCCGGCGATGGCCTCCATCACCGGCTCGGTGCGCGCCGGTATGCAGGTCGCCGAGTCCGCCGCCAAGGACCTCAAGCGGGTCCACCTGGAGCTGGGCGGCAAGGCGCCGGTCGTCGTCTTCGAGGACACCGACATCGCCAAGGCCGTCGAGGACATCGCGGTGGCCGGTTACTTCAACGCCGGCCAGGACTGTACGGCCGCGACCCGCGTGCTCGTCCAGGACTCCATCCACGACGAGTTCGTCGCCGCGCTGGCCAAGGCCGCGTCGGAGACCAAGACCGGTGCGGTCGACGACGAGGACGTGCTCTTCGGCCCGCTGAACAACGCCAACCAGCTCAAGCAGGTCAAGGGCTTCATCGAGCGGCTGCCCGCACACGCCAAGATCGAGGCGGGCGGCGAGCAGGTCGGCGACAAGGGCTACTTCTTCGCCCCGACCGTCGTCTCCGGCCTCAAGCAGGACGACGAGATCGTCCAGCAGGAGGTCTTCGGCCCGGTCATCACCGTCCAGTCCTTCTCCGAGGAGAAGGAGGCACTGGAGTGGGCCAACGGCGTCGAGTACGCGCTCGCGTCCTCCGTGTGGACCAAGGACCACGCTCGCGCCATGCGGATGTCCAAGAGCCTCGACTTCGGCTGTGTGTGGATCAACACCCACATCCCGTTGGTCGCCGAGATGCCGCACGGCGGATTCAAGAAGTCCGGCTACGGCAAGGACCTTTCGGCCTACGGGTTCGAGGACTACACCCGCATCAAGCACGTGATGACCTCGCTGGACGGCTGACCCGACCAGCCCGGCCGGTCGGCCGACCTCACCTGACCTGACCGCAGGCCTGACCGGCCGATCAGGGGGATCCCCACCGTCGAGCGCCACGGAACGCTCGACACACCGTCGCGGGCGGAGGCCCGGCAGTTGACGCTCTGTCTCTTGCCGCCTCCGCCCGCGGCACGTGAGAGTGCTCGCCATGGCTGATCTTTCGCGGCGCGGGCTGCTCCGGGGTATGGGCGGAATCGGTGTGACGGGCGCGCTGGCCGCCATGACCGGATGCGGGGTGCCGCCCGCGTACGTCAAAGCGGCGGACCGCAGGAGTACCGACCGCTCGGCGCAGGACCGCAGGATCGTCTTCGCCAACTGGCCGCTGTACATCGACGTCGATGATCACGACAAACAGCGCCGGCCCACCCTGGACGCCTTCCAGCGCCGCACCGGGATCTCCGTCACCTACAACGAGGAGATCAACGACAACGACGAGTTCTTCGGGAAGATCAGCCCCGCGCTGATGAACCACCAGAGCACCGGCCGCGATCTGATCGTCATCAGCGACTGGATGTGCGCCCGGTTCGTCCGGCTGGGGTGGGTCCAGGAGATGGACCGGGCCGCCCAGCCGCATGTCGCCAAGAACCTCGATCCGCTGCTGCGCACCCCCCACTTCGACCCGGGCCGCAAGCACTCCGTGCCCTGGCAGTCCGGGATCACCGGCATCGCCTACAACCGCAAGAAGCTCGGCCGGGAGATCCGGCACACCTCCGACCTGTGGAAGAACGACCTGCGGGGCCGGGTCACGCTGCTGTCCGGCCTGGACGAGTCGTTCGCCATGCTCATGCAGGGGAACGGTGTCGACATCACCCGCTGGACCGCCGACGACTTCCACCGGCTGGTGGACCAGATACGCGGCCTGGTCGGCAAGGGCCACATCCGGCGCTTCACCGGCAACGACTACATCAAGGACCTCGACTCCGGGGACGTGCTCGCCGCGCAGGCCTACTCCGGCGATGTGATCCAGCTCCAGGCGGACAACCCGGACATCGAGTTCGTCGTACCGCAGGAGGGCGCCGAGCTGTGGGCGGAGAGCCTGATGATCCCCAACCTCGCTGACCACAAGCGCAACGCCGAGCGACTGATCGACTACTACTACCGGCCGGAGGTCGCCGCCGACCTCGCCGCCTGGGTCAACTACGTCTGCCCCGTCCCGGCCGCACGCGACATCCTCGCCTCCTCCAAGGACAAGGAGCGCGCCGCGCTCGCCGAGGACCCGTTGATCTTCCCCGACGACGCGATGCGCAAGCGGCTGGCCATCGCCCGCGACATCACCTCCGCGGAGCGCACCGCATTCGCCAAGGAGTGGAACGCGATCGTGGGGCTGTGAGGCGGGCGAGGAAGCGGAGCCGGAGATGTCGCGCGGCGCGTACAGTGCTGTGATCACCCGTCAACTCCCATGCCAGAGTTGCCTTTCATGACGTTCCTGTCCTCCAAGTCAGCCGCTTCCTCGGCTTCCTCCGCTTCCTTCACTTCTTCCACTTCCTCCGCTTCCTCTGCTCGCTCCCTGGCCGGGGATTTCTCCGGGGCCGCGGTGCCGCCGGTGTCCGCCCCGTCGAAGTCGTCGCCGCGCGAGATCTCCCCGGCCGTCACCCTTGGCCTGTTTGCCGCCTGGGCCTTGCACGACACGGAGGAGGTGGTATTCGGGCCGCGCTGGATACGGGAGAACGTGCCGGTTCTGCGTAAGCGGTTTCCGCAAGTGCCGGAGTCCGTCTGGCGGTTCATGGAGAGCTTCGACGAGCGGGAGTTCCGGGCCGCGGTGGGCGTGATGGCGGTCATCGTGGCCGCCGCGGCGGCAAGCGGGCACCGTACGGGAGGCCGCTCCGCGTTTTTCCGGAGCACCCTGGACGGCTTCGGGCTGCACGGCGTCATGCACCTCGCCCAGGCGGCGGCCGCCCGCGGCTACACCCCGGGCTCCGCCACCTCGCCCGTCATCGTCATTCCGTTCACCTTGTGGGCACGCGGACGTCTGCGGCGGGCCGAACGGCTCGAGCCGGTGTCCGTACGGGGCATGGCGCGCGGTGTGGCCGTGGCGGGGGCGGCCACGGTGGTCTCCCATGCGGTGGCGCGCACGGTGATCGGCCGCGGGCGGCGGGCCGGTCTGCGGGCCGGTCTGCGCAGTGCCCGGGGCTGACGGGCTCCCCAGGTCAGGCGCCGGCCGTGAGTCGCGGTATGCCGTCCTCGGCGTAGGGACTGATCGGTGACTCGTGGCTGGAGCTGCTCGCATCGAAAATCGTCACACCCCCATGAAAGCGCAAGGGTCTGACAGCGGGCCCTTTCCCGCCGGCCTCGCCCCATGCCCCCAGGCCAGGGGCCTGCTTCGGCGACCGTATGCTCCGGACATGAGTCGCATGGCGGGTGCGGGATGAGGGCCGCGGTCAGCCGCTGGGAGGCGGGGATCTGCCGGTCGCGGGTGCTGCAGGAGCCGGACGGTGCGCGGCTGGAGGCGGCGCTGGCCGAGCTGGACGGTGCGGTCTGCACGGAGCTTTCGGTGGAGCGGTGGGAGGAGGGGGGCGGCGCTCTGACGATCAGCGGTGGGCCCGAGGTCTTTCTGGTGACCGGTGAGCGCGATGACGGCGCCCTGCTTCAGCTCTGCCGTACGCGGGATGCGGGCGTCGATGTCCTGCCGGGGCGGCGGGTGCGTCCCAAGGAGCTCGGCGCCCGGTGCCTGGACGGTGACGTGAACGGCCCGCCGGAGGAGCCGATTTGGCTGGTGTGCGGTGGTCAGGGCGCGTACTTCCCCGCGCATGAGCTGGTCGACCGGGCGGCCGCGCGGTGGGCGGTGCGCGAGTTCATCGCGGGCTTCCCCGGCGGGCTCGGGGCGCCTTGGCGGGTGGAGTGAGAGAAGAGGGCGGAGAAGGCGGGTTACCGAGGCGAGCGCACGGGCCCCGGCGGCCGACGAGAGCCGCCCGCCGGGAACCCGTACCCCCTTCCGCTCGCGTCGTCAGCCGCGCCACGACTCCGCGTACGCGTCGATCTCGGACGCCAGACGGGCCTTGGCGGGGGCGTCCATGAAGGAGGCCGTGACGGCGTTCTTGGCGAGGCGGGCGAGGCCGGTCGTGTCCAGGCCCAACAGGCGGGCGGCGACGCCGTATTCGGTGTTGAGGTCGGTGCCGAACATCGGCGGGTCGTCGCTGTTGATGGTGACCACGACGCCCGCGTCGACCATCTCCTTGAGCGGGTGCTCGTCCAGCGTCCGGACCGCGCGGGTGGCGATGTTGGAGGTCGGGCAGACCTCCAGCGCGATGGCGTGCTCGGCGAGGTGGGCCAGCAGCCCGGGGTCCTGGGTGGCGCTGGTGCCATGGCCGATGCGCTCGGCGCGGAGGTCGGTGAGCGCGTCCCAGATGGTGCCGGGGCCCGTCGTCTCGCCGGCGTGCGGTACGGAGTGCAGGCCGGCCGCGATGGCGCGGTCGAAGTACGGCTTGAACTGCGGGCGTGGCACGCCGATCTCCGGGCCGCCGAGACCGAACGAGACCAGGCCCTCGGGCTGCAGGTCGCAGGCGATCCTGGCGGTCTCCTCCGCCGCCGCCAGGCCCGCCTCACCGGGGATGTCGAAGCACCAGCGCAGCACCACGCCCAGCTCGGACTCCGCGGACTTGCGGGCGTCCTCGATGGCCTCGACGAAGGCGGCGTCGGGGATGCCGCGGCTGGTCGAGCTGAAGGGGGTGACGGTCAGCTCGGCGTAGCGGATGTTCTGCCGCGCCATGTCGCGGGCGACCTCGTACGTCAGCAGCCGGACGTCGTCGGCGTCGCGGATCAGGTCCACGACGGAGAGATAGACCTCGATGAAGTGGGCGAAGTCGCGAAAGGTGAAGTAATCCGCGAGCGCTTCGGGGTCGGTGGGGACGGCGGAGTCCGGGTGCCGGGCGGCCAGTTCCGAGACGATCCGCGGCGAGGCCGATCCGACGTGGTGGACGTGCAGCTCCGCCTTGGGCAGGCCCGCGATGAATGCATCGAGATCGGACAACGGATCCTCCTGGTCGAGTGGTGTGGCGGCTGTGCGGAACGGCCTGGTCATGGTATGCGCGACCGGGATGGCGGCTCGGTGCAGGTCCTAACATGGCGGGGAGAGCAGGGGCAGGGGACAGGGGGGCAGGAGCACGTGATGGGTTATGGGCGGCGGACGCGCGATCGTTGTGCCGTGCGGCCCCCGGCCGTGCAGCCTCCGGCCGTGCAGCCCTTGGACGCCGCGCAGCACCCGCGCCCCGTCCCGCCGCCCCCGCCCGCCCCCAATTCCGCGAACCGTCCCCACTACCTCACCCACCCCGCCTACAGCGGCCCCCCGAGCCACCCGGGCTTCCCCGGCCACCCGGCGTCCCTCACCCCCCGCGCCCCCCTCGCCCACGCCGTCTGGCGTCCGGCCCGCCCGAGCAACGGCTTCGGCACCGCCGCCCTGATCGTCGGCATCGTCGGCGCGCTGCTCGGCGTCAGCATCGTTCCCGGCATCCTCCTCGGCGTCCTGGCGATCGTCTTCGGCGCCGTCGGCCGGGCCAGGCAGGGCCGGGGTGAGGCGACCAATGGCGGTACGGCCGTGGCCGGGATTGTCCTGGGCGGGATCGCGCTGCTGATCAGCGCCCTGACGGCCACCCTCATCGCGACGGCGCACTGAACCGGCGCGACGGCGCACTGAACCGGACAGCACCCAAACCCCCTACTCCGTCCCCTTCGCCCCACTCCCCTCAGCCAGCCTCTGCCGCACCTCCATCAGCGCAAACCCCAGCAGATTCAGCCCCCGCCACCGTCCCGGATGCTCGGCGCGCTCGTCGTCGGCGGCCAGGCCGATGCCCCAGATCCGGTCCACCGGGCTGGCCTCGACCAGTACCCGGGACTTCGTACCGAGCAGGAACTCGCGCAGCGCCGCGTCCTGGCCGAATTTGTGCATATTGCCCTCGACCACCAGGCCGAAGCGGTGCTGCTGCCAGAGCGCGTCGTCGAAGCCGCGGACCCCGCGGCCGGCGTTCTTGGCCTGCTTGGGGTGGGTCGCGGCTATCGCGCGCCGCTCGGCCTCCGCGTCGTCGAACAGACGGGCCTTGCCGGCCATCATCCAGTGTTCGGCGGTGGCGTAGGTGACGCCGTCGACCGTGAAGCGGGAGGGCCACCACTGGCTGAAACAGCTCGCCCCGATGCGGCCGTCGCGCTGTGGTCGATGACCCCAGAAAGGGAGGTATTTGACGCGCTTCCCGGCGGCGGTCGCCGCACGGAGCTCCTCGACCGAGCGCGGGCCGTCCGCCTCGCGAGGGATCGTGTCCTGCGTGTCGGTCCCCGTGATGTTGTGCATCATGCCGGGATTCTGTCAGCGGGCACCGACAACGTGTCGGGGGGCCGGCGACGAAAATCGCAGAATTCGTCGCGTAACCAAAAGGCAACAACGGAATCACTTGTTGGTGGCCTTTTCCTCTGTCAAGATCGGCCATCGATTCCGGAAATAGCTACGCCTGGCTGTGCCGCTGAGCGGCCCCGGTGCCAGGCGGAGGAGAGCACCATGGATCACCGTTTCGATGTCAGCGAGCGATTCGCTCAGGGCGCGCAATTCATCGCGGGGAGTCTGAGCAGCGGCACCTCGGGCCGCACCCAGGCGGTGGTGGACCCGGCGACCGGCGAACAGGTGTACTCCTACGAACTCGCAGGTACGGCGGATGTGGACGCCGCGGTCGAGGCTGCCGAGCGGGCGTTCCCCGAATGGGGCGGCGCCACCCCGGGGGAGCGTTCCGACGCGCTGCACCGCTTCGCCGCCGCGCTCGCCGAGGACGCCGGTGATCTCGCCTTCGCCGAATCGCTGAACTGTGGAAAACCGATCAAGCTCAGCAAAGAGTTCGATGTACCGGGGTCGATCGACAACGCCGCGTTCTTCGCGGGTGCCGCCCGCCATCTGGAGGGCAAGGCGGCCGGTGAATACAGCGCCGATCACACCTCCGTCATCCGCCGGGAACCGATCGGAGTCGTCGGTTCCATCGCCCCCTGGAACTATCCGCTCCAGATGGCCGCCTGGAAGGTGCTGCCGGCCATCGCCGCGGGCAACACCATCGTCCTCAAGCCCGCCGAGATCACCCCGCTGACCTCGCTGCTGTTCGCGCAGGCCGCGCAGCGGGCGGGGCTGCCCGACGGTGTGATCAACATCGTCTCCGGCGCGGGCCGGGACGCCGGCGAGCGCCTGGTGGGCCATCCCGCGGTCGCCATGACCTCCTTCACCGGCTCGACCGGCGTCGGCAAGCGCGTCGCAGAGATCGCCACCGGCACGGTCAAGCGGCTCCACCTCGAGCTGGGCGGCAAGGCCCCGTTCGTCGTCTTCGACGACGCGGACCTGGAGGCCGCCGTCCACGGTGCGGTCGCCGGCGCGCTGATCAACACCGGCCAGGACTGCACCGCCGCCACCCGCGCCTACGTCCAGCGCCCGCTCTACGACGCCTTCGTCAGCGGCGTCGCCGACCTGATGGCCACCGTACGGCTGGGCGACCCCTTCGACCCGTCCACCGACCTCGGCCCGCTGATCTCGCACGCCCAGCGCGACCGGGTGGCCGGATTCGTCGACCGGGCGCGCGGCTACGCCACCGTGGTCACCGGCGGCGAGGTCCCCGGCGGCGAGCTGGCCAAGGGCGCGTACTACCGGCCCACGCTGATCGCCGGTGCCGCGCAGGACAGCGAGATCGTGCAGTCCGAGATCTTCGGGCCGGTGCTGGTCGTGCTGCCCTTCGACAGTGACGACGAGGGCATCGCGCTCGCCAACGACACCCCCTACGGGCTGGCCGCCTCCGCCTGGAGCCGGGACGTCTACCGCACCGGCCGGGCCACCCGCGAGATCAACGCGGGCTGCGTCTGGGTCAACGACCACATCCCGATCATCAGCGAGATGCCGCACGGCGGCGCCAAGGCGTCCGGCTTCGGCAAGGACATGTCGGCCTACTCCTTCGAGGAGTACACGCAGGTCAAGCACGTCATGTACGACAACACCGCGGTCGCCAGGAAGGACTGGCACCGCACGGTCTTCGGGGACCGCGCCTAGGTCCCGGCCCCAGGGTGCCCCACCGCGTACGGCGGGGCGCCCGCCCCCTCCGCGGCACCGTCACCACCGGCCGAGCGCCGGGCACAACCCCTGAAAGGGCACCGCGCATGGAGCACCACGAGCAGCCCGAACCCCTCTCCGCGGCCGAACTGGCCGCCATGCGCCGCAGCCTGACCAGCGGCCGCCTCGCCATGACCCGCCGCTCGCTGCTGCGCGCGAGCGGCGCCATGGCCGCCTTGGCGGGCGGCATGGGCGCCTTGTCGGCCTGCGGGATCCCGCCCGCGGGCCGTACCGACGCCGGGAGTTCCACGGACCACTCCGCGGCGGAGAAGCGCATCAACTTCTCCAACTGGACCGAGTACATGGACGTCTCCGAGGACGGCAAGCACCGGCCGACCCTGGACGCCTTCACCAAGCGCACCGGCATCGCCGTCAAGTACACCGAGGACATCAACGACAACGACGAGTTCTTCGGCAAGATCCAGGCGCAGCTGGCGAACGGCCAGGACACCGGCCGCGATCTGATCGTGCTCACCGACTGGATGTGCGCGCGGATGATCTCCCTGGGCTGGATCCAGGCCCTGGACACGGCCAACATGCCGCACGCCTACGCCAACCTCTCGGCGCAGTACCGCGACCCCGCCTGGGACCCGGGCCGCGCACACTCCTACGTCTGGCAGGGCATCCCGGCGATCATCGCGTACAACAAGAAGGCGACCGGCGGCAAGAAGGTCGACTCGGTCAGCCAGCTGCTGGAGGACCCCGACCTCAAGGGACGCGTCGGATTCCTCTCCGAGATGCGCGACAGCGTCGGCCTGACCCTGCTGGACATGGGCAAACGGCCCGAGGACGTCACCGCCGACGACTACGACGCCGCCCTCGCCCGGCTCCAGAAGGGCGTCGACAACAAGCAGATACGCCGCTTCACCGGCAACGACTACACCACCGACCTGGACAAGGGAGACCTCGCCGCCTGCGTCGCCTGGGCCGGGGACATCGTCCAGCTGCAGAGCGACAACCCGGACATCGCCTATGCGATCCCCAAGTCCGGCTATATGACGTCGACCGACAACCTGATGGTGCCCAACAAGGCACGTCACAAGAAGAACGCCGAACGGCTCATCGACTACTTCTACGAGCCGAAGGCGGCCGCCCGGCTCGCGGCGTACATCAACTACGCCTGCCCCGTCGACGGCGTACGCGAGGAACTCGCCAAGATCGACAAGAAGGCGGCGGACAACCCGCTGATCCTGCCGGACAAGGAGATGGCCGCCAGGTCCCACTCCTTCCGCGCCCTGACGGGCAAGGAGAACAAGGTCTTCACCCAGAAGTTCTCCACCCTCACCGGCGCCTGACGCGACCGCCGCCGCAAGGCCCGTACGAGCCGCTTTGGCCCACGACACATGGGACGACCGACATGACCAAGACCGAGACCCCTCAGAGCAGCGGCGGTGACGTCCGCCTCCACGGGATCAGCAAAACCTACGGCTCCTTCACCGCCGTCCACCCGCTCGACCTCACCGTTCCCGCGGGCTCCTTCTTCGCGCTGCTGGGTGCCTCGGGCTGCGGCAAGACCACCACCCTGCGGATGATCGCCGGGCTGGAGGACCCCACCACCGGGACCGTTGAGCTCTCCGGCCAGGACGTCACCGACCTGCCGCCCTACAAGCGGCAGGTCAACACCGTCTTCCAGAACTACGCGCTCTTCCCGCACCTGGACATCTACGAGAACGTCGCCTTCGGGCTGCGCCGCCGCGGCATCAAGTCCGTCAAGAAGCAGGTCGAGGACATGCTCGACCTCGTCCAGCTCGGCCCGATGGCGCGCCGCAAGCCGCAACAGCTCTCCGGCGGCCAGCAACAGCGCGTCGCCGTCGCCCGCGCGCTGATCAACCACCCCCAGGTGCTGCTCCTCGACGAGCCGCTGGGCGCCCTCGACCTCAAGCTGCGCCGCCAGATGCAACTGGAGCTCAAGCGCATCCAGACCGAGGTCGGCATCACCTTCGTGCATGTCACCCACGACCAGGAGGAGGCCATGACCATGGCCGACACCGTGGCCGTGATGAACGGCGGCCGGGTCGAACAGCTCGGCGCCCCCGCCGACCTCTACGAGAACCCCGCCACCACCTTCGTCGCCAACTTCCTGGGCACCTCCAACCTCATCGAGGCCGAGGTCGTCGAGGCCGGCGACCGTCAGCATGGCGACCTGCTGCTCAAGGCCGCCGACAGCAAGCTGCGGCTGCCCGCCGCCCGATGTAGCACCACCGCCCGCAGCGGCGAGAAGGTGCTGGCCGGGGTACGGCCCGAGAAGATGGCACTGCGCCACGCCGACGACGCCGGGGCCATCACCGACGGCCACAACCGCCTCTCCGGCCGTATCAAGGACGCCAGCTTCATCGGCGTCTCCACCCAGTACGTCATCGAGGCACCGGGCCTGGGCGAACTCGCCGTCTACGAGCAGAACATCGAGCGCGACGGCCGGCTCATACCGGGCGCCGAGGTGGTCGTGCACTGGAACCCGGCGCACACCTTCGGGCTGGACGCCACCCAGGACATCGCGGCCGGAGCGGACCTCGACGAGGAGGCCGCGTGAGCGAGTGCAGCGAGCGAACCATGGACAGGTGTGCGCCGAGCGGGTGCGAGGCCGAGCGAAGCGAGGTATCGGCATGAGTACCACCGAGGCCCCCGCGGAGCAGGCCGCTCCCACCGAGCCGCTCGCCCTCCGCAAGATCCCCACCCGCAAGCGGCTGATCCCCTACTGGCTGCTGCTGCCCGGCATCCTGTGGCTGATCGTCTTCTTCGCCGCGCCGCTGGTCTACCAGGCGTCGACGTCCATCCAGACCGGCTCCCTCGAAGAGGGCTTCAAGGTCACCTGGCACTTCGCCACCTACTGGGACGCACTCGGCGAGTACTGGCCGCAGTTCGTGCGCTCCGTGGCGTACGCCGCCGTCGCCACCGTGCTCTGCCTGGTGCTGGGCTACCCGCTGGCCTATCTCATCGCCTTCAAGGCCGGACGCTGGCGCAATGTCGTGATGATCCTGGTCATCGCACCGTTCTTCACCAGCTTCCTGATCCGCACGCTGGCCTGGAAGACGATCCTGGCGGACGGCGGACCGGTCGTCGGCGCCCTCAATTCGCTGCACATCCTGGATGTCACCAGCGCCCTGGGCATCACCGAAGGACACCGGGTGCTGGCCACCCCGCTCGCGGTGGTCTGCGGACTGACCTACAACTTCCTGCCGTTCATGATCCTGCCGCTCTACACCTCTCTGGAGCGCATCGACCCCCGGCTCCACGAGGCGGCGGGTGACCTGTACGCCCGCCCGTCCACCACCTTCCGCCGGGTGACCTTCCCGCTGTCCATGCCGGGCGTCGTCGCGGGCACCCTGCTCACCTTCATCCCGGCCGCAGGCGACTACATCAACGCCGAACTGCTGGGCTCCACCGACCAGAAGATGATCGGCAACGTCATCCAGTCGCAGTTCCTGCGGGTCCTGGACTATCCGACCGCCGCCGCCCTCTCCTTCATCCTCATGGCGGCCATCCTCGCCATGGTCACCATCTACATCCGCAAGTCGGGGACGGAGGACCTGGTCTGATGGCCGTACGAGACAACACAGCGGTACGGGAAGCCACCCCGGCCACCCCTGCCACCGCGCCACGCACCGCGGGCAAGGGCCTGCGCTGGCTGCGCCGCCACATCATCACGATCGCGGGCCTGGTCACACTGGGCTACCTGATCCTGCCCAACATCGTCGTGATGGTGTTCTCCTTCAACAAGCCCAACGGCCGCTTCAACTACCAGTGGCAGCACTTCTCCACGGATGCCTGGACCGATCCGTGCGGCGTCGCCGACCTGTGCGGATCGCTCGGGCTGAGCCTGCAGATCGCGATCTGGGCCACCCTCGGCGCGACCGCCCTCGGCACGATGATCTCCTTCGCGCTGGCGCGCTACCGCTTCCGGGCCCGCGCCTCCGTCAACACCCTGATCTTCCTGCCGATGGCCATGCCCGAGGTCGTCATGGCCGCCTCACTGGCCACCCTGTTCCTCAACATGGGCATCCCGTTCGGCTTCTGGACGATCCTGATCGCGCACATCATGTTCTGCCTCAGCTTTGTCGTCACCGCCGTCAAAGCACGCGTGATGAGCATGGACCCGCGCCTGGAACAGGCCGCCCAGGACCTCTACGCCTCGCCGGTGCAGACCTTCCTGCGCGTCACGCTCCCGATCGCCGCCCCCGGTATCGCCGCCGGCGCCCTGCTCTCCTTCGCCCTCTCCTTCGACGACTTCATCATCACCAACTTCAATGCCGGCTCCACCGTGACCTTTCCCATGTTCGTCTGGGGATCGGCGCAGCGGGGCACACCCGTTCAGATCAATGTCATCGGTACGGCGATGTTCCTGATCGCCGTGCTCTGCGTAGTCGTCGGCCAGTTCGCCGGCAAACGCCGTAAGAGGAGCTGAGAACCATGGCACGAGCTGCCATGACCCCGTCCCCCGTCCATGCGCTCGCCGATGCCGAGCCGACGCCGTTCTGGCTGGCGGACCCCGCCCGCCCGGCGGCCGAACCCGCCCTCGTGGGCGACGAGACCTGCGATCTGCTGGTCGTCGGCGGCGGCTACTCGGGCCTGTGGACCGCGCTGATCGCCAAGGAGCGCGACCCCCAGCGCGATGTCGTCCTGATCGAGGGCGCCGAGATCGGCTGGGCAGCCTCCGGGCGCAACGGCGGCTTCTGCGCCGCCTCCCTCACCCACGGCCTCGGCAACGGCCTGGCCCGCTGGCCTGGCGAACTCGCCAAGCTCGAAGAGCTCGGCATCCAGAACCTCGACGCCATCGGGGACGCCGTCGCCCGCTACGGCATCGACTGCGCCTTCGAGCGCACCGGTGAGATCGACATCGCCACCGAGCCGCACCAGATCGCCGAGCTCAAGGAGGCCGCGGAGGACGCCGCCAAGCTGGGCCTGGACCGGCACACCTTCCTCGACCAGGACGAACTGCGCGCCGAGGTCGACTCACCGACCTTCCGCGCCGGCCTGTGGGACCGCGACGGCGTCGCCATGCTCAACCCGGCCCGTCTCGCCTGGGGCCTGAAGAAGGCCTGCCTGGACCTCGGCGTCCGGATCTACGAGCGCACCCGCGGCACCGCCCTGTCCTCCGAGGGCATGGGCATGGCCGTCCGCACCCCCTACGGCCGGGTCTTCGCCCGCCATGTCGCGCTCGGCACCAATGCCTTCCCGTCGCTGGTCAAGCGGGTACGCCCGTACATCGTCCCGGTCTACGATCACGCCCTGATGACCGAGCCGCTGACCGACGAGCAGCTCGCCGCCATCGGCTGGAAGAACCGCCAGGGCCTCTCCGACAGCAACAACCACTTCCACTACTTCCGCATCACCGCCGACAACCGCATCCTGTGGGGCGGCTACGACATCGTCTACCGCTACGGCGGTGGCGTACGCGCCGAGTACGACCAGCACCCGGCCACCTACGAGAAGCTCGCCCGGCATTTCTTCCGCTGCTTCCCGCAGCTGGAGGGCCTGCGCTTCAGCCACACCTGGGGCGGGGCCATCGACACCTGCGCCCGCTTCTCCGCCTTCTTCGGCACCGCGCACGCGGGCCGGGTCGCCTACGCCGCGGGCTACACCGGCCTCGGCGTCGGCGCCACCCGCTTCGGTGCCGAGGTGATGCTCGATCTGCTCGCGGGCGAGCGCACCGAACGCACGGAGCTGGAGATGGTGCGCAGCAAGCCGCTGCCGTTCCCGCCCGAGCCGCTGCGCTGGGCCGGCATCGGCATCACCCAGTGGTCGATGACCCGCGCCGATACGCACGGCGGGCGCCGCAATCTGTGGCTGAAGGCCATGGACAAGGTGGGCCTCGGCTTCGACAGCTGACACACAACGGGGGGCGGGCGACAGAGAGTTGCGCGCCCCCCTGGTGCTGCGAACGCCCTCGCCGCCCGCCTGATAGCCCTCGTCACCCGCGTAAGGACCCCGCCCCCTCGCCCTCTCCTCCGGGAGACGGCGGCCCGACCGGGCCGGGGAAGCGAGGGACGACATGAGCGCCGCCGGGGCGAACAACGCAGTGGACTGGCTGGTATCGGCGGCACCGGACCCCGATGCCTGCCGCTGGACCTGGGAGCGCAACCCGCACGGTGTCGCGCTCCTGCCGGCCGGCCGCCTGTGGGACGTACTGATCACCGACGGCACGCTCGGCCCGCTGGCCCTCGACGTCCTCCTCCGCCTCCTCCGCCGCCCCGGCCCCGTCCTGGCCGGCCTCGGCGACTCCCGCACCGGCTTCTTCGTCCCGCCGGGCACCACCGCCCGCTGGCTGGGCACTGGTGTACGGGGCGCGGGGCGCGGCACCTGGATCGCGGTCCCCTACCCGGGCCGGGCCGCCGGAGGCCTCCGCTGGCGGGTGCCGCCGGACGGCACCGGAACCCTCACCGACCCCTGCGTCCTGGAGCTCGCTCTGCACGAGGCGGTGGCTCTGCTGGCGGGGGAGGGGTGAGCGGGCGTCCTACGGCGCCAAAGAGGTGTCCGCGCCCACGGGGGCCGCCGCCCACCGGCCGTACACCGCGCACCACACCGTCAGCAGCACCCCGGCCAGACACCAGCTGCCGAGCACATCCAGCGGCCAGTGGTAGCCCTGGCGCACCAGCCCGAGGCCGACACCGGCATTGAGCAGCAGGGCGCCGCCCACCAGCGCGACCGCGGCCCGGCGGCCCGTCCGCCTCCGTACCCGGATCAGCAACAGCGCGGCCATCCCGTACGCGACCGCCGCCGTGGCCGCATGCCCCGACGGATAGAAGCCGTCGTGCGCGCCGCCGCCCATCTGCGGCGGCCCCGGCCGCGCGAACCAGAGCTTGAGCGGGACGACGAGTGCGGGCACCGCGGCCAGCGCCGATACGGCGGCGAGCGGCGGCAGCCACCACCGCGTCGCACCGGCGGCATTCCCGCCCCGCCGACGCCCGCGCCACGCGGCCCGCCCCACCCATCCCGCCACCACCAGCAGCACCGGCAGTGCAATGGCCGTATTACCGAGATCGGCGAAGAACTCGGCCAGCCAGGAGGGCAGGGCACTTGCGGCAACGGCCCGCCCGGCCCGCTCGTCCACCGTGCGCAGCGGCTCATGATCGGCCACCTGCCAACTGATCGCGGCAAACAGCACCACACAGACCAGCAGAACAAGGGCATGCGGGAAGAGGGAGCGCCGGAAAAGGGAACGCCGGAAGAGGGAACGCGGGAAAGAGGTCCCCGGCAAAAGAGGCGGCCGCCTCGGAACAGGGGGGGTGGTTCCGAGGCGGCCGCGCTGACCGGTGTCCCGCGCGCCCCGGGGGGTATGGGGCGGGCGGACATCCGATCGGTGAGGATTCCCGGAGCCCCGAGGGGTCCCGGTGGTGTGCGCGAGGGCACGGCCTGATCGGAGCCGGGGAAGCGCCGACCGGGCGTCGCCCGCAGTCCCCTGCGGGCGGGGTGTTTCTCTCATCTGCCGAAACCGTACGGCACCACGCGCACACCCGACAGGCACATCACCCGGCCGCCATCGGCCCCGCACATCTTCTTCACTCGGCGCCTCCAGCTACGCGCGTACGCACCTCGCGGTGCCGGGAAACGGGCGCGGCCCGGGGCACGGCATGAGCCGCGCCCCGGGCCGCGCCGGGGTTCATCGGGGGCCGGGCATCACAGCGCGGCGAACGCCGCCTCGAGGATCTCCAGACCCTCGTTGAGCAGGTTCTCACCGATCACCAGCGGCGGCAGGAAGCGCAGCACGTTGCCGTACGTACCGGTCGTCAGGACCAGCAGGCCCTCCTGGTGGCAGGCCTTGGCGAGCGCGCCGGTGGCCTCCGGGTTCGGGTCCTTCGAACCGGACTTGACCAGCTCGATCGCGATCATCGCGCCGCGGCCGCGGACCTCACCGATGATGTCGAACTTCTCCGCCATGGCCGTCAGGCGGGCCTTCATGACCTGCTCGATGTGCTTGGCCTTGGCGTTGAGGTCCTGCTCGCGCATGGTCTCGATGGAACCGAGCGCGGCGGCGCAGGCCACCGGGTTACCGCCGTAGGTGCCGCCCAGGCCGCCCGCGTGCGCGGCGTCCATGATCTCGGCGCGGCCGGTGACGGCGGCCAGCGGCAGACCGCCGGCAATGCCCTTCGCCGTCGTGATCAGGTCGGGAACGATGCCCTCGTCCTCACACGCGAACCACTGACCGGTGCGGCAGAAGCCGGACTGGATCTCGTCCGCGACGAAGACGATCCCGTTCTCCTTCGCGAAGTTCGCGATCGCCGGGAGGAAGCCCTTGGCCGGCTCGATGAAGCCGCCCTCACCGAGCAACGGCTCGATGATGATCGCCGCGACGTTGTCCGCGCCGATCTGCTTGTTGATCTGCTCGATCGCCTGGGCCGCGGCCTCCTGGGCGCAGTTCTCCGGGCCGGTCAGCCAGCGGTAGGGGTAGGCGACCGGAACGCGGTAGACCTCGGGCGCGAACGGGCCGAAGCCGTTCTTGTACGGCATGTTCTTCGAGGTCAGTGCCATCGTCAGGTTCGTACGGCCGTGGTAGCCGTGGTCGAAGACGACGACCGCCTGGCGCTTGGTGTACGCGCGGGCCACCTTGACGGCGTTCTCCACGGCCTCGGCGCCGGAGTTGAACAGCGCGGACTTCTTGGCGTGGTCGCCCGGGGTGAGCTCGGCGAGCGCCTCACAGACCTCGATGTACGGCTCGTAGGGCGTGACCATCGCACAGGTGTGGGTGAAGTCGTTGAGCTGCGCGGTGGCGCGGCGCACCACGGCCTCGGCGCTGTTGCCGACCGAGGTCACGGCGATACCGGAACCGAAGTCGATCAGAGAGTTGCCGTCCACGTCCTCCAGGACACCGCCGCCGGCGCGCTTGATGAACACGGGCAGCACCGCACCGACGCCGCCTGCCACGGTGGCCTGCTTACGGGCCCACAGCTCCTGCGACTTCGGGCCGGGGATCGCGGTGACGACTCGACGCTCCTGGGGGAGGGCGGGCCCTCCGGACAGTTCGGTCATGGCAGTCTCCTGGGTTGGACGGGGACGTACAGGGTTGTACAGGGGTCTTGTTCTCGCAGGTTAGGGCCGCTCGCCCGGCCCTGGCATGTTCCGTTCGGGAGAAGTGCGCGTGTTGCGTTGTCCGCACCGGACATAGCGGCGGCGCGCGGCCAGTAGATTGAACGGCGGCAGCAGGTGAGGGCGCGAGGGGGACAAGGGCAGCGGATGGATACCGAGGGCACGCAGGACGCACGCAACACCCGCTCCGAACTGGTCCCGCGGCCGGCGGCACCGCCGGATGCGCCGCCGCGGCCCAGCGCACCGCCTGCCATGCCCACGACGCCGCCCGCCGTGGAGCCGCCGCTGCTGGCCTGGCTCCGGACGCCGCGGCCGGAGGCGGGGCCCGGGATCTGGACGTACGGACACCGGCCCCGGCCCGCCGAGGAGCCCGACCGGATCCCCGGACGGCAGCTGATCAGCGGTGCGCTGATCTCGTTCCTGTGCGGCTGGCTGCTGTGGTCGCTGCTGTGGAACGGCTATCTGGGCACCTACTGGCTGTGGCCGCTGGTGCTCCTGACTCCCGACTCCTGGCGGGACGGCAGCAACCCGATGGCCTATGTCTGGGCCAGCTACATCTATTACGGCCTGTTCGTGGCCCTCATGGTCGTCGTCTTCGGCCGCCTCGGCCGCTGGCGCGAACTCGGCCGCCGCTTCCTGATGCCCCTCGTCACGCCGCTCGTCCGGCGCGTCCGTGACCGCGCGCCCGCCCCCGCCGCCCCCCAGCCCGCCGCCGACCCCGCGCGATGGCCCGAGCTGCGCGCCCACGGCGCATCCGACGCCGCGGACAAGCTCGCCGACGAGGCCCGCGCCGGGCGGATGAACGATGTGGACGCGGCCAGGATCGACCGGGCCTGGCGATCGGTACGGTCCGGCAACAACTCCCTCGCCTCCTTCACCGACACCGTGCTGCGGCACGGCGCCGCGGCCTGCGCGCACCCCTCGGGGCGGCGCGATCTGGCCCGCAGGACCGCCGATCACGACCTGCTCGCCCACCAGGTGCGGATCGGTACCGCCGCCGATCACGAGCGCAACCCGTATCAGCACCGGGGCGTCGGCTGCGCCCTGGAGCCGGGCGTGCTCGGCACCTCCCTCCTGGCCGTCGGGCCCGCGGGGAGCGGCAAGACCACCCGCGTGGTCAAGCCGGTGGTGGAGTCGATGTGTCTGCAGGCGCTGGCCGGGCAGTGCGCCGTGATCGCCGTCGGGCCGGCCGGCTCCGACCTCGGCGCGGACGACGCGTTCGACGTGGTGGTCAAGATCGGCCGCCCCGACCCGGAGTGCGATCTCGACCTGTACGGCGGCACCACCGACCCCGACGAAGCGGCCGGCATGCTCGCCGAGGCGCTGGTGGGTGACCTCGCCGAGCAGCTGCCCGGCGGCGACAGCCGGCGTGCCGCGACCGCGCTCGCCCAGCTGCTCGGCCCCTTCCGCGCCGCCCACGACCGCTTCCCCACGGTCCCCGAGCTGCGCGAGCTGCTGGACGGCGCGCCCGAGGCGATGGGTGCGCTGCGCACCGCCCTGGAGGACGCCCGCGAGCAGACCCTGCTGCGCGAACTGGACGCCCGCGCACGGCAGTCGGAGCGTGCCGGTGATGTAGGGGTCCTGCTCGCCGACCGCATCGCGCTGCTCGACCGCCCCGCCTTCGCCGCGTTCTTCGACCCCCTGGGACGCACCCGCCAGGTCTCCCTGCGCGCCCTCGACCACCCCTTGCGGGTGCGCATCGAGCTGCCTGAGCGTGGCCACACGGAGGCCTCGCGGATCCTGGCACGGCTGGTCCTCGCCCAGTTCACCGAGTGCGCGGTGGCACGCACCGACCGTTCACTCTTCGCCTGTCTGGTGCTCGACGAGGCGGCGCACACCATCACCGCCGAGGCGCTGCGCGGCCTCCAGCGGCTGCGCTCGGCGAATGCCGGGGCGGTGCTCACGCTGCGTTCGCTGGACGACGTCCCCGACGCGCTGCGCAGCGCGCTCCTCGGTGCGGTCGGCTGCCGGATGGCGTTCGCGGGCGTGACGACCTGGGACGGGGCGCGGTTCGCCGAGGTGTGGGGCAAGGCGTGGGTGGAGACCCGGGATGTGACGGACCGTCAAATCATTGCGGAGAGTGCAGCGGGGAAAGCGTTCCACATCTTCCGCCACCTGGTCACCGGCAAGGCCGCCACCGCCAAGGCCGTCACCGTCCGCACGGTCGAGCGCGAACGCTGGTCCGCGTCGGACCTCGCCAATTCCGTACCCGCGGGGCATGCGGTGCTGTCGGTGACGTCGGTGAAGGGGGAGTCGGCACCCCCGGTCCTGGTCGACCTGCGCCGCTAGCGCCACCGCCGGGCCGCCGGCCCTCACTCCCGTACGCCCGCCACCGCCGTGATCTCCACCAGTTGTCCCGGATAGCCGAGCACGCTGACGCCGAGCAGCGTCGAGGTGTGCGGACCGGCCGACAGGCCCGAGGCGCGGATCTCGTCCCAGGCCGGGTCGAGGGCTTCGGGGGTGTCGGCGACGACGTGGACCGTGCTGACGATCACGTCCTCGAGGGTGCTGCCGGCAGCCGTCAGCTGGGCGGTGAGGTTGGCCAGGACCTGGCGGGTCTGGGCGGCCACGTCGCCGGGGCCGACGAGGTTACCGTCGGCGTCCAGGGGGACCGCGCCGGCCGTGAATACCAGGCGTTCGCCCGCCTCGACGACGGCGGTGTGGGAGTAGCCGGGCGGCGGGAAGAGGCTGGGGGCGGTTGCATAGCGGGCCATCGCGGGGTCCTCACCTGAGGTCGGGCGCCGGGGCGCGGGCGGGTGTTGCCGATCAGACCGTGGGCGGTGCGGGCCCGTCCAGCGAATTTCGGCGGGGCGGCCCCGGGGCGGTCGGGTGAGCGGCGGCCCTCGTAGGACATCTGCCCGGATTCGTCCGTCCGGGAGGTCCCCTGGATTCCTCCGTTGAGGCAGAATCGGCACTGGCCGCTCATACGGGACGGCGCAAACGTCCGCTGGGCGGCCGCCGGCTCCCCGTCGTCATCGAAGGTCTTATGCCCCACACCCTCGCTTCCCTGGTCAACCACACCGCGCTCAAGCTGACCGTGCTCGCGGGCGAGGACCGGCTGAACGTCCCGGTGCGCTGGGCGCATGCCAGCGAGCTGATCGACCCGGTGCCGTACATGGAGGGCGGCGAGCTGCTGCTGATCACCGCGCTCAAGCTGGACGCGGAGGATGCGGAGGCGAGCCGCCGGTATGTGCGCAGAGTGGCGCAGGCGGGCGTCGTCGGGCTGGGTTTCGCGGTCGGGGTCAATTACGAGGATGTGCCCGAGGCCCTGGTGGAGGCGGCCCGGCAGGAGAATCTGCCGATGCTCGGGGTGCCGCGCAGGACTCCGTTCATCGCCATCAGCAAGGCCGTCTCGGCCGCCGTCGCCGCCGACCAGTACCGCGCGGTGACGGCCGGGTTCGAGGCGCAGCGGGAGCTGACCCGGGCCGCGCTGAGCGCCGAGGGGCCGGCCGAGCTGCTGGCCCGGCTCGCCGCGCATCTGGACGGCTGGGCCGCGCTGTACGACGCGTCGGGGGCCGTGGTCGCCGCCGCCCCGGACTGGGCGGCCCGGCGGGCGGCCCGGCTGGCCGAGGACGTCGGGCGGCTGCGGGAGCGGCCCGCGCCGGCCAGTTCGGTCGTCAGCGACACCGAGGGGGACGACCGGGTCGAGCTGCAGTCACTGGGCACGGGGCGCCGTGCCCGCGGGGTGCTCGCGGTGGGGACCGGGGCGTCACTGGGGACCGCCGAGCGGTACGCCGTGCACTCCGCCGTGGCGCTGCTCACGCTCACCACGGAACGGTCCCGCGCCCTGCAGGATGCCGAGCAGCGGCTCGGCGCCGCGGTGCTGAAGATGCTGCTCGCGGGGGAGCCGGACCATGCGCGGGCGGTGGCGGGCCGGCTCTACGGCGGACTGCTGGACGCGCCGTTCCGGATGGTGGTGGCCGAGCCGGTGGCCGCCGACGACGAACCCTCCGCCGCGCCGTCGGGCGACGTCACCCCGGCCGTACTCGACGCGCTGGCCGACGCGATGGACTCCGCCGCCGCCCGGACCGGTGAGGCGGTGCTCGCCGTTCCGGACGGCCACCGGCTGATCGTGCTGGTCGCGGACGGCGGGGCGGCCGCCGACGCCTGCACCGAGTTCGCCGCCCTGGCCGAGGCCCGCTCCGGGGCGCAGTCGCGGCCGCGCGGCCGCGCGCCGCGGGGTGAGGCGGGCCGCGGCGGGGGGCTGGCCATGGGGCTGTCCGCGCCGACCGGCCCGATGGCCGCCGCGAACGCCTACCGCCAGGCCGAACAGGCGCTGTACGTGGCACGCCGCCGCGGCCGGGCGCTGGTCGAGCACGAGGACGTGGCGGCCGGGTCCGTTCTGCCGCTGCTCGCCGACGACGCCGTACGGGCCTTCGCGGACGGGCTGCTGCGGGCGCTGCGTGAGCACGATGCGACCGGCCGCGGTGATCTGGTGGCGTCGCTGCGCGCCTGGCTCGCCCGGCACGGCCAGTGGGACGCGGCCGCCGCCGACCTGGGCGTACACCGCCATACGCTGCGCTACCGGATGCGGCGGGTGGAGGAGATCCTCGGCCGTTCGCTGGACGACGCGGACGTACGGATGGAGCTGTGGCTGGCGCTCAAGGCGACGTCCACGCCCCCGGAGGAGTGACCGGGACGGCACAGCGCGGCGCCCGCCCCGCCGCCCCCGGCCCCCTCCACCACGGAGAGGCACGCTCACCGATTGCTCCGGTTCGGACAAACGCCATGGCGGCACCGCGCCCCTACCTTGGATGCAACGGAGCCGCTCGCCGAGCGCTCGCGGAGCCACCGCACCACCCACCACTTCGGAAGGGCCGGGATCCACTGTGCCGAACACTGCTGCAGCCCCCACCGCCTTTTGGCTCGCCGGCCGTAAGACCACCGGCGACACCACCTTCGATGTCCACTCCCCCTGGGACGGACGTCTCGTCGGTACGGTGAGCGTCCCCACCGAGGCTCAGGTCGAGGAGGCCATCACCGCCTCCGTCGCCGTACAGGACGAGCTCGCCGCGACCCCCGCCCATGTGCGGGCCGCCGCCCTCGACCACGTAGGGCGTCAGCTGGTGGAGCGTACGGAGGAGATCGCCCGGCTGATCTCCGCGGAGAACGGCAAGCCCATCAAGTGGGCGCGCGGCGAGGTCGGCCGGGCCATCTCCGTCTTCCGCTTCGCGGCCGAGGAGGCCCGCCGCTTCAACGGTGGCGAGGCCCAGCGCCTGGACACCGACGCGGGCGGCGCCGGCCGCCTGGCCCTGACCCGCCGCTTCCCCCGGGGCACGGTCCTGGGCATCGCGCCGTTCAACTTCCCGCTGAACCTGTGCGCCCACAAGATCGCCCCGGCGATCGCGGCCGGCGTCCCGATCATCCTCAAGCCCGCCCCGGCCACCCCGCTCTCCGGGCTGATCATCGGCGAGCTGCTCGAGGGCACCGGCCTGCCGGCCGGCTCCTGGTCGATCCTTCCGGTGGGCAACGAGGCGATGCCGGCGCTGGTGAAGGACGAGCGGCTGCCCGTCATCTCCTTCACCGGCTCCGAGAAGGTCGGCTACGACATCCTCGACTCGGTGCCGCGCAAGCACTGCACCCTGGAGCTCGGCGGCAACGGCGCGGCCGTCGTCCTCGCCGACTTCTCCTCCGAGGCGGACCTGGACTGGGCGGCGCAGCGGATCGCCACCTTCTCCAACTACCAGGGCGGCCAGTCCTGCATCTCCGTGCAGCGGGTCATCGCCGACGCGTCCGTCTACGACCGCCTGGTGCCCAAGATCGTCGCGGCCGTCAACGCCCAGGTCACCGGCGACCCGTCGGACGACGCCACCGAGGTCGGCCCGCTGGTCAACGAGGCCGCCGCCAAGCGCGTCGAGGACTGGGTGGACGAGGCCGTGCAGCGCGGCGCGAAGCTGCTCGCGGGCGGCAAGCGGGACGGCGCCTCCTACGCGCCGACCGTCCTGGAGGACGTGCCCGCCGGTGCCACGCTGGCCTGCGAAGAGGTCTTCGGCCCGGTGCTGACCATCAAGAAGGTGGACGGCGAGGCCGAGGCGTTCGCCGCCGTCAACGACTCCAAGTACGGACTGCAGGCCGGCGTGTTCACGCACGACACCCGGACCGCCTTCCGCGCCCACCGCGCCCTGGAGGTCGGCGGCGTGATCATCGGCGATGTGCCGTCCTACCGCGCCGACCAGATGCCCTACGGCGGTGCCAAGCAGTCCGGCGTGGGCCGCGAGGGCGTGCGCTACGCGATGGACGACTACACCTACGAGCGGGTGCTGGTCCTGACCGGCCTGGCGCTGTAACACCGGAACACACCGGACCGGCCTGGACCGGTGGACAGCGACGGCCATCCCTTGGGCCGTACTGCCGTCCAGGCTCCGGCCGGCGCACCCCCCGGCGCCGGCCCCTGGCCGCGGCGCGCTCCGGCACCCCCCCGTCCGGAGCGCGCCGCGTCCCTCCCTCCCGGACCCCGGCATACGTCCCTCCGTATGCCGGGGTCCGGCGTATGCCGCGGCCCGGCGGCGGGGCCGGACATCCCCCGAATGGCCGATAGTGCGGGCCGCCCCGTCGGCCGGAGCCGCACCCCGGATGGCCCATGGCGGATACCCGTCTGCCCGCCCGCCGCTTCCCCGCGGCACCACTGGTGCAACCCCTACGGATCGGGTAACCCTCACAAGTAGCACTGTCCGGCGGCCGACCGGCCCTCCGGCGCAGCACTCCCGATCGCGGCGAGGTGAGCTCCTGATGACCGCTCCGTCCATCCGCAAGGTTTCCGAGCGCGAAGCGCGGCAGGTTGCCGAGGCGGCCCGCGAGCAGAACTGGCGCAAGCCCAGCTTCGCCAAGGAACTGTTCCTGGGGCGCTTCCGGCTCGACCTCATCCATCCGCACCCCACCCCGGCGGCAGACGATGTGCGCCGCGGCGAGAAGTTCCTGGCCACGCTGCGCGAATTCTGCGAGACCAAGGTCGACGGCGCCCGGATCGAGCGTGAGGCACAGATCCCCGACGAGACGCTGAAGGGGCTCAAGGAGCTCGGCGCGCTCGGCATGAAGATCGATACGAAGTACGGCGGCCTCGGGCTCACCCAGGTCTACTACAACCGGGCCCTCGCGCTGGCCGGCTCCGCCAGCCCCGCCATCGGCGCGCTGCTCTCCGCGCACCAGTCCATCGGCGTGCCGCAGCCGCTGAAGATCTTCGGCACCCAGGAGCAGAAGGACGCCTTCCTGCCACGGTGCGCCCGCACGGACATCTCGGCGTTCCTGCTGACCGAACCGGACGTCGGCTCCGACCCGGCCCGGCTGGCGACGTCCGCCGTCCCGGAGGGCGATGACTACGTCCTGGACGGCGTGAAGCTGTGGACCACCAACGGCGTGGTGGCCGACCTCCTGGTGGTGATGGCGCGGGTGCCCGCCTCCGAAGGCCACAAGGGCGGCATCACCGCCTTCGTCGTCGAGGCCGGCTCGCCCGGCATCACCGTCGAGAACCGCAACGCCTTCATGGGCCTGCGCGGCCTGGAGAACGGCGTCACCCGCTTCCACCGGGTACGGGTCCCCGCCGCGAACCGCATCGGCCCCGAAGGCGCCGGCCTCAAGATCGCCCTGACCACGCTCAACACCGGCCGCCTCTCGCTGCCGGCGATGTGCGTCGGCGTCGGCAAGTGGTGCCTGAAGATCTCCCGGGAGTGGTCCGCGGCCCGCGAGCAGTGGGGCAAGCCGATCGCCGAGCACGAGGCCGTCGGCGCCAAGGTGTCCTTCATCGCCGCCACCACCTTCGCCCTCGAGGCCGTCGTCGACCTCTCCTCCCAGATGGCCGACGAGAACCGTAACGACATCCGCATCGAGGCCGCCCTCGCCAAGCTCTACGGCTCCGAGATGGGCTGGCTGATGGCGGACGAGCTGGTCCAGATCCGCGGCGGCCGCGGCTTCGAGACGGCCGACTCGCTCGCCGCCCGCGGCGAGCGCGCCGTCCCCACCGAGCAGATGCTGCGCGATATGCGCATCAACCGGATCTTCGAGGGCTCCACGGAGATCATGCATCTGCTGATCGCCCGCGAGGCCGTCGACGCACACCTGTCGGTGGCCGGTGACCTCATCGACCCCGACAAGTCCCTCGCCGACAAGGGCCGGGCCGCGGCCAAGGCCGGCGGATTCTACGCCCGCTGGCTGCCCAAGCTCGTCGCCGGACCGGGCCAACTCCCGCGTACGTACCAGGAGTTCGGCGAGCTGGCCGGCCACCTGCGCTACGTCGAACGCGCCTCCCGCAAGCTCGCCCGCTCCACGTTCTACGCGATGTCCCGCTGGCAGGGCCGGATGGAGACCAAACAGGGCTTCCTGGGCCGGATCGTCGACATCGGCGCCGAACTCTTCGCGATGAGCGCGGCCTGCGTACGGGCCGAGCATCTGCGCCTGAGCGGCGAGCACGGCCGCGAGGCCCATCAGCTCGCCGAGGTCTTCTGCCGCCAGTCGCGGATCCGTGTCGAGGAGCTGTTCGCCCGGCTGTGGACCAACACCGACGACCTCGACCGCAAGATCGTCTCCGGGGTCCTGGGCGGCAGCTACACCTGGCTGGAGGAGGGCGTCATCGACCCCAGCGGCGACGGCCCCTGGATCGCGGACGCCACCCCGGGCCCCAGCACGAAGGACAATGTGCGCCGCCCCATCCGGTGAGGTGACACACCCTGCTCCTCGTACGGGCGGCCTCCGGGTCCCCCGTACGAGGAGCGCCGCCGACCGGCAACAATGGACCGCATGACGGACTCCCTCGCACATCCGCACCTGCGCTTCGAGCCGGCCGCCACCGACCCGGCAGGCCCGCGCGACATCGTGATCCTCGGCTCGACCGGTTCGATCGGCACGCAGGCGATCGACATCGTGCTGCGCAACCCCGACCGCTTCCGGGTGACCGCGCTCCTGGCGGCCGGCGGCCGGGTGGAACTGCTCGCCGACCAGGCGCACCAGCTGCGGGTGCGGACGGTCGCCGTCGCCCGGGAGAACGTCGTCCCCGCACTGCGCGAGGCCCTCACCGCCCGCTACGGAGCCGGCGAGCCGCTGCCCGAGATTCTCGCGGGCCCCGACGCCGCCACCGAGCTCGCCGCCTCCCCCTGCCACACTGTCCTCAACGGCATCACCGGCTCCATCGGCCTCGCCCCCACCCTCGCCGCCCTCAAGGCCGGCCGGGTGCTCGCCCTGGCCAACAAGGAGTCGCTGATCGTCGGTGGCCCGCTGGTCAAGGCCGCCGCCGCGCCGGGCCAGATCATCCCCGTCGACTCCGAGCACTCCGCGCTCTTCCAGGCGCTGGCCGGCGGCGAGCGCGCCGAGGTCCGCAAGCTCGTCGTCACCGCCTCCGGCGGCCCGTTCCGCGGCCGCAGCAAGCGGGACCTGGCCGGAGTGACACCCGAACAGGCCCTCGCCCACCCCACCTGGTCCATGGGCCCGGTCGTCACCATCAATTCCGCCACCCTGGTGAACAAGGGCCTGGAGGTCATCGAGGCGCATCTGCTCTTCGACGTCCCCTTCGACCGCATCGAGGTCGTGGTCCATCCGCAGTCCTACATCCACTCGATGGTGGAATTCACCGACGGCTCCACCCTGGCCCAGGCCAGCCCGCCCGACATGCGGATGCCGATCGCCCTGGGCCTGGGCTGGCCCGAGCGGGTCCCGGACGCCGCACCGGGCGTGGACTGGACAAAGGCCCAGAACTGGGAGTTCTTCCCGCTCGACGAGCAGGCCTTCCCGTCCGTCCCGCTCGCCCGCCGTGTGGGTGATCTCGGCGGCACGGCGCCCGCCGTCTTCAACGCCGCGAACGAGGAATGCGTGGATGCGTTCTTGAACGGCGGGCTGCCGTTCACAGGGATTGTGGATACGGTCGCCGAAGTGGTCGCCGAGCACGGCAGCCCCGCCAAGGGAACCTCCCTGACCGTGGCGGACGTCTTGCAGGCGGAAACCTGGGCGCGCGCTCGCGCCCGTGAACTGGCCGCCCGTGCGGCACGGACACCTTCGGAGGCTCGCGCATGACGACCTGGATGACCATCCTCGGCATAGTCGTCTTCGTCGTCGGCCTGCTGTTCTCCATCGCCTGGCACGAACTCGGCCATCTCTCCACGGCCAAGATGTTCGGTATCCGCGTGCCGCAGTACATGGTGGGCTTCGGGCCGACGATCTTCTCCCGCAAGAAGGGCGACACCGAGTACGGCATCAAGGCCGTCCCGCTCGGCGGCTACATCCGCATGATCGGCATGTTCCCGCCCGGCGACGACGGAAAGCTGCAGGCCCGCTCCACCTCGCCGTTCCGCGGCATGATCGAGGACGCCCGCTCGGCGGCCTTCGAGGAGCTGCAGCCCGGCGACGAAAAGCGGCTGTTCTACACCCGCAAGCCCTGGAAGCGCATCATCGTGATGTTCGCCGGGCCGTTCATGAACCTGATCCTCGCGGTCGTGATCTTCATGAGCGTGCTGATGGGCTTCGGCATCAATACGCAGACGACGCAGGTCGGGTCCGTCTCCGACTGTGTGATCTCGGCCTCGGCCAAGACCGACAAGTGCCCCAAGACCGCCAAGGACTCCCCGGCCAAGGCCGCGGGCCTCAAGGCCGGCGACAAGATCGTCTCGTTCAACGGACACGCGGTACCGGACTGGGACACCCTCCAGGGGCAGATCCGCGACACCACCGGACCCGCCGCGATCGTCGTCGAGCGGCACGGCGCCCGTACGACGCTCCACGCCGACCTGATAGAGAACAAGGTCGCCAAGACCGACGGACACGGCGGCTATGTCCCCGGCCGGTTCGTCACCGCCGGATTCCTGGGCTTCACCCCGGCCAGCGGCGTCGTCCCGCAGTCTTTCGGCCAGTCCGTGGACCGTATGGGCAACATGGTCGAACAGGGCGTCTCCTCGCTGGTCCAGCTGCCCGGCAAGATCCCGGACCTGTGGGACGCCGCGTTCAACGGCGGCGAGCGCAAGCAGGACTCCCCGATGGGCGTGGTCGGCGCGGCCCGGGTCGGCGGCGAGGTCTTCTCCCTGCACATCCCGCCGGAGCAGCGGGTGGCGACCATGCTCTTCCTGGTCGCCGGCTTCAACCTCTCGCTGTTCCTGTTCAACATGCTGCCGCTGCTCCCGCTGGACGGCGGACACATCGCGGGCGCCGTCTGGGAGGCCATCCGACGGGCCTTCGCCCGGGTCTCCAAGCGGCCCGACCCCGGCCCCTTCGACGTCGCCAAGCTGATGCCGGTCGCCTATGTCGTCGCCGGGATCTTCATCTGCTTCACGCTGCTGGTGCTGGTGGCTGACGTGGTGAATCCGGTGAAGCTGACCTGATGGCGTCGTTCGACCTGGCAGTGATTGTGGCCTGAAAGCACGTTTGGCGGCGGCCGGGCACCTCCGAGGCGTTTGGAGGTGTCCGGCCGTTCTCTTTCGAGGGGGCCCAGGGGAGCGATGTGCTTGCGGCAACCCCGGTGACGTAATCTCGAAAGCTGGAGCCCGCCGACGCCGGGACCTTTGATCCATACCTTGGGGTTGCTCGCCAGATGACTGCCATTGCGCTGGGAATGCCGGACGTACCGACCAAGCTCGCCGACCGCCGGGTCAGCCGCAAGATCCAGGTCGGGTCGGTCGCCGTGGGCGGAGACGCACCGGTCTCGGTGCAGTCGATGACGACCACGCGGACGTCCGACATCGGCGCGACGCTGCAGCAGATCGCCGAGCTGACCGCCTCGGGCTGCCAGATCGTCCGGGTCGCCTGCCCCACCCAGGACGACGCCGACGCGCTGCCCGTGATCGCCCGGAAGTCCCAGATCCCGGTCATCGCGGACATCCACTTCCAGCCGAAGTACGTCTTCGCCGCCATCGACGCCGGCTGCGCGGCCGTCCGGGTCAACCCCGGCAACATCAAGCAGTTCGACGACAAGGTCAAGGAGATCGCCAAGGCGGCCTCCGACGCCGGGACGCCCATCCGCATCGGCGTCAACGCCGGCTCCCTGGACCGCCGCCTGCTCCAGAAGTACGGCAAGGCCACCCCCGAGGCGCTGGTCGAGTCCGCGCTGTGGGAGGCGTCCCTCTTCGAGGAGCACGGCTTCCGGGACATCAAGATCTCGGTCAAGCACAACGACCCGGTCGTGATGGTCAACGCCTACCGCCAGCTCGCCGCCCAGAGCGACTACCCCCTCCACCTCGGCGTCACCGAGGCCGGCCCCGCCTTCCAGGGCACCATCAAGTCCGCGGTCGCCTTCGGCGCGCTGCTCAGCGAGGGCATCGGCGACACCATCCGCGTCTCGCTGTCCGCGCCGCCCGCCGAAGAGGTCAAGGTCGGCATCTCCATCCTGGAGTCCCTCAACCTCCGCCAGCGCCGCCTCGAGATCGTCTCCTGCCCGTCCTGCGGCCGCGCCCAGGTCGACGTCTACAAGCTCGCCGACGAGGTCACCGCGGGCCTGGAGGGCATGGAGGTGCCGCTGCGCGTCGCCGTCATGGGCTGCGTCGTCAACGGTCCGGGCGAGGCCCGCGAGGCCGACCTCGGGGTCGCCTCCGGCAACGGCAAGGGCCAGATCTTCGTCAAGGGCGAGGTCATCAAGACCGTGCCGGAATCGAAGATCGTCGAGACGCTGATCGAAGAGGCGCTGAAGATCGCCGAGCAGATGGAGAAGGACGGCGTCGAGTCCGGCGCCCCGGTCGTCTCCGCCGCCGGCTGACGAACCCCGCCGAGCCCCGCCGCCCCGCCCCGGGCCGCGGGGCTCGCGCATGCCCCGGGACCGGCCCTCCCGAAGCGGGCCGGGTGCTCCCGTGCGGGGGGAGGTAAAGTGCCAAGACCTGCTCCTGCCTGGCCTCCCAGGCCCGCAACGGTGAGGCTTTCCGACACGTGCTGACGACCACCACCATCAAGGTCCTCGAGCCGGGAGAGCTCGATGATGCCCTCGCGGTCCTGGACCGCGACCCGGTCGCCAACGCCTTCGTCGCCGCCCGCGTACAGATCGCAGGCCTCGATCCCTGGCGGCTCGGCGGCGAGATGTGGGGCTGGTACGTCGGCGGCCGGCTGGAATCCCTCTGCTACGCCGGGGCCAACCTCGTACCGGTCTGCGCCACCTCAGAGGCCGTCCACGGCTTCGCCGAGCGCGCGCGCCGCCAGGGCCGGCGCTGCTCCTCCATCGTGGGCCCCGCGGGCCCCACCACCGAGCTGTGGTCACTGCTCGAGCCGCACTGGGGTCCGGCCCGCGAGGTCCGGGCCCACCAGCCGCTGATGGTCACCCGCGCGCCGTCCGGCGAGATCGCGCCCGATCCCTACGTCCGGCGGATCCGGAAGAGCGAAATGGACGTGATCATGCCCGCGTGCGTGGCCATGTTCACCGAAGAGGTCGGCATCTCCCCGATGGCCGGCGACGGCGGGCTCCTCTACCAGGCCCGGGTCGCCGAACTCGTCGGATCCGGTCGTTCCTTCGCCCGCGTCGAGGACGGCAAGGTCATCTTCAAGGCCGAGATCGGGGCCGCGACGCCGCGCGCCTGCCAGATCCAGGGGGTGTGGGTGGATCCGGCCTACCGGGGCAAGGGGCTGTCCGAGACCGGGATGGCCGCCGTGCTGCGGTACGCGCTCAGTGACGTCGCGCCCGTGGTGAGCCTGTATGTGAACGACTTCAACGCCGCCGCCCGCGCCTCCTACCGCCGGGTGGGGTTCGAGGAAGTCGGCGCGTTCATGAGCGTGCTGTTCTGAGTCGTGCTCGTTCCGGGGCGCCGCCTTGTACGCTCCGACCATGGATGACGTCGCGGTCGGCCCTCTCGATCTCGCCGCCCGCGTGGACGATGCGCTCGCGGTGCAGGCGCTCGCCTTCGGGCTGGGCGACGACGAGATCGCCGTCCGGCGGCATATCGTGCTGCGCCACCTCGGCTGCCGCGGGGCCCGTGCCCTGGGGGCCACCACACCCGCCGGGCGGCTCATCGGGTTCGTGTACGGCATGCCCAATGACCGCGCCCACTGGTGGTCGACCGTCGTGGAGCCGTATCTGCGCAGCGGGCAGCTCGACCACTGGCTCGACGACTCCTTCGTCATCACGGAGCTGCATGTCCACCCCGCCTACCAGGGGCGGGGAATCGGCCGGACGCTGATCACCCGGATCACGGACGGCGCCCAGGAGCCGCGGTCCATCCTGTCCGCCATCGATATCGAAAGCCCGGCCCGTGGGCTGTACCGGTCGCTGGGATACCGGGATATCGCACGGCGGGTGATGTTCCCCAGCGCTCCGACCCCGTATGCCGTGATGGGGGCACCCCTTCCGTTGATACGGCCCTGAGCGGCCGCCGCCGGGTAACGCATTTCCGTGCTACATCCCCGTGCGGCTAACCTCCTGGGAGTCACCTTTCTTACGCAGGAGAAACTCCCATGGCCCACGCCGCACAGGTTCAGCGCATGTCCCGCTTGATGATCAAGACACTGCGCGAGGACCCGGCCGACGCCGAGACCGCCAGCCACAAGCTGCTCGTCCGCGCCGGCTACGTCCGCCGCTCCTCCGCCGGCATCTGGACGTGGCTGCCGCTCGGCAAGAAGGTCCTGGAGAACGTCTCCCGCATCGTCCGCGAGGAGATGGACGCCATCGGCGGCCAGGAAGTCCTGCTGCCGGCCCTGCTGCCCAAGGAACCCTACGAGGCCAGCGGCCGCTGGGAGGAGTACGGCGATCTCCTCTTCCGCCTCAAGGACCGCAAGGGCGCCGACTACCTCCTCGGCCCCACCCACGAAGAGATCTTCACCCTCACGGTCAAGGACCAGTGCACGTCCTACAAGGACCTGCCGGTGATCCTCTACCAGATCCAGACCAAGTACCGCGACGAGGCCCGCCCCCGCTCCGGTGTGCTGCGCGGCCGCGAGTTCCAGATGAAGGACTCGTACAGCTTCGACACCACCGACGAGGGCCTGGAGCAGTCCTACGCCCTGCACCGCGAGGCCTACACCAAGATCTTCGAGCGGCTCGGCCTGGACTACCGCATCGTCTCCGCCGTCTCCGGCGCGATGGGCGGCTCCGCCTCCGAGGAGTTCCTCGCCCCCGCCGCGGCCGGCGAGGACACCTTCGTCGACTGCCCGGCCTGTGACTACGCGGCCAACACGGAGGCCGTGACGGTCAAGGTCGAAGCCGTCGACGGCGCGGCCCATGGTCCGGTCGAGGAGCTGGACACCCCCGAGACGCCCACCATCGAGCTGCTCGCGGCGCACCTGAAGGTGCCGGCCTCCGCGACGCTCAAGAACCTCCTGGTCAAGGTCGACGGCGAGATCGTCGCGATCGGCGTGCCGGGTGACCGCGAGGTCGACCTCGGCAAGCTCGGGGAGCACCTGGCGCCGGCCACCGTCGAGCTGGTCACCGCCGAGGACTTCACCGACCGGCCCGACCTGGTGCGCGGCTACGTCGGCCCGCAGGGACTGGCCGGGAAGGCGTTCCGCTACATCGCCGACCCGAGGGTCGCCCAGGGCACCGCCTGGATCACCGGCGCCAACAAGCCGGGCATGCACGCCAAGAACGTCGTCGCCGGCCGTGACTTCGAGGTCGACGAGTACCTCGACGTCGTCGTCGTGGAGCCGGGTGACCCCTGCCCCAAGTGCGGTACAGGGCTGCGCATCGACCGCGCCATCGAGATCGGTCACATCTTCCAGCTCGGTCGCAAGTACGCCGACGCCTTCGAGCTCGACGTCCTCGGCCAGAACGGCAAGCCGGTCCGGGTCACCATGGGCTCGTACGGCATCGGTGTCTCGCGTGCGGTGGCCGCTCTCGCCGAGCAGACGCACGACGAGTCCGGGCTGTGCTGGCCGCGCGAGGTGGCGCCGGCCGATGTGCACGTCGTGGCGGCGGGCAAGGCCAAGCAGACGGAGCTCGCGCTGTCGGTCGGCGAGCAGCTCGGTGCCGCGGGGCTGCGGGTGCTGGTTGACGACCGGGCCGGGGTGTCGCCCGGTGTGAAGTTCACCGACGCGGAGCTGCTGGGCGTGCCGACCATTGTCGTCGCGGGGCGTCGGGCCGGCGAAGGCGTGGTCGAGGTCAAGGACCGGCTCACCGGTGAGCGCGAGGAGCTGACGGTCGAGGAGGCCGTCGCCCGGCTCAGCGCCTGACGGGTTGTCGTGGGCGGCGGATTTTGGCGGAGTGTTCCGCGGATCCGCCGTCACCGGCTCCGTGCCGTGGGGCCCTCCTCGTGGTGCTTACAGCCAGGCCGCGAACTCCAGGAGGAGTTCGCCGTGCCTGCGGTCGCCCGCCGCGCATTCCCGTACGCCTGCCTCCACCGCCCGGTACAGCGTCCAGGCGCGCAGGCGGTCCCGGTCGACGTCCAGGGAGTCGGCCAGTTTGGCGACCCGGCGGCGGGCCGCGGCGGCTGCGCCGGAGCCGCCCATCATGTCTTCGAAGCGGTCCAGTACCAGTTCCGCCAGGTCGTATGCGCGCTCGCCGACCACGGGCGACGGGCCGATCGCCAGCCACGGTGTCCGCTCGCCGGCCAGCACCTTGCCCTGGCGGAATGCGCCGTGCAGGAGAAAGCGCTCGTCGGTCGTCGTGGGCAGGGTGCGGCGCAGTTCCTGCGCCTCGTCCACCAGCGGGGCGGCGGCACCGCTGAGCGCTCCGGCCCGACGGAGTGCCTCCACGGCCTCCTCGGTGCCTTCGGCCAGCGTGCCGAAGGAGTGGCCGGTCTCCCGTGGCACCCACAGACGGCGCACCGTGCCCGCTGCCTCCAGAAGTGCCTTGGCCTCGGGGAGGGAGCGCAGCGATACGGCGCTCTGCAGGCGTTCCAGCAGAAGGGCGCCGCTGCTGTGGTCCGCCCGCAGTAGGCGCACGGCCCCCCAGCCGTCCCATATGTCCAGCGCGGCCGCTTCGTCGGCGGACGCCCGGCCGGGTACCGGGAACTTGAGGGCCGCGGGTGTGCCGTCCTTTTGCCGTACGAGTGCCAGCAGGCTGCTGCGGCCTCCGGGCGCGTGCACCCTTTCCAGCGTCAGGTCCCAGGCGTCCAGCTGCTGCTGAACCAGCGTCGGGAGTGCGTTGAGCCACTCGCGTACGGGGCTTTCCGGATCGCTGCTCAGCGAACTCACCAACCGCTGCGGCGGTTCGATGGGTGCCGTTGCCATGCCTGAGCTGTCCCTTTCCTGGGGCGGTGGCCGCGGGGCGGCCGGTCGTTCAGAGCGCGTTCGAGGACGCGCTCGCGGAGCTCGAGGGCGCGTCGGCCGTGGCCCGCTCCACGAGCCCAGGGAAGGCTACGCCGCTGCCGCGCCAGCGCACCGCCCGCACCGCCGCCTCGCGCAGCGCGGCCGCCGCCTCCATGCGCCGGGTCTTCTCCGCGGCCCGTACGAGATCCGCGTAGACGGCCGCCAGACGGTCCTCCAGCTCCGCCGCGAGCCGGGCCGCGGCCGCCGCGTCCGGGACCGGGAAGGGCAGCTCGTAGGCGGCCGCCGCGGCCGGTGGCCTGCCGCCCAGGTCCTGTACGGCGCGGCGCAGCGCGTCCCGGCGGGCGCGGTGCGCGTCGTACGCCTGCTGCGCCTCCGTGCGCCGCGCGCGAGAGATGCGGCCCCCGACCACGCCATAGCCGTATACGGCCGCGTATTCGGCCGCCAGGGCTGCCTGTACGGCCGCCAGCTCGGCCCCGTTGCCGTCGTTCTTGTCGCGGGTCGTTTCCGTCATCGGGCGCACGGCCTTTCGTGGTCATGTTCCGGCCGCTGGTGGCGCCTCATGCCGCTCCCAGCAGATACGCGTGCGCCGCGCCTGCCGCGGCCACCGAGGCGAGCAGGCGGGCCAGTTCCGGCGGGGCGGTGGTCAGGGCCTTGGTGCGCTTGTCGGCCAGTTTTCGTTCCGCATCGGCCAGCTCCGCGCGGGCCGACCTCTCATCCTCGGGGACCGGTGGGCCGGACTGCCCGGCGGGGGAGGGGGAGTGGTCCGACACGCCGGTTTCGGCGTGTCGGGATGCGCCTTGGGACGGGGTGCCGGCGGGGGAGTGGCCCGTGCCGACGGAGGCCAACGCCTCGGCGTGGCGGGCGACTTCGGTGCGCAGCGGGCGCAGGGCCGGCTCCAGGGCGGGGTGGGCGGCCAGGGTCGCGTCGTAGCGGACCAGCAGCGCGGTGCTGTCCTGGGCGGTGCGGCGACGCAGGAGGCCGGCGGCAAGGGAGTGTTCGGCCCGTTCCGGACCGGGGTCTTCGGAGCAGCCCGTGAGCAGGGCGGCGCCCCCGAGGGCGGCGCCGGCCAGCAGGGTTCTTCTGCGCGTGAGCGCCAGGTTCGGCACGTTCCACTTCCCGGGGTCTTCCGTAGTGATCACCGCAGGCGAGAGTATCCGTGACCGTCCACCGAATCGTCAGTACCCCGCCGGAACCGATAGGCTTTGACCCGACACGCGACCTACCCACAACAGCACACGCGGCCGAGGAGTCACCCGGATGAGCACCACCCAGAGCGAGAGGCTGCGCGGATTGCTTGAACCGCTCGTCGCCGCGCGAGACCTGGATCTGGAAGAGATCGAGGTGACCCCCGCGGGCAAGCGGCGGGTGCTGAGGATCGTGGTCGATTCCGACGACGGCGTCCAGCTGGACGATTGCGCCGCGGTGAGCCGCGAGGCCTCGCAGGCGCTGGACGAATCCGATGTGATGGGCGGCGCCCCGTACACCCTCGAGGTGACCTCTCCCGGCGCCGACCGGCCGCTGACCGAGCTGCGGCACTACCGCCGCGCCACCGGCCGTCTGATCAAGGTCCAGCTGCACGAGGGCGGCGAGCTCATCGCGCGGATCATGTCCGTGGACGAGGCGGGGCTGGACCTCGAGGTGCCGGGCGTCAAGGGACGTAAGCCAACCGAGCGGCGGGTCTCGTTCGACGAGATCGCCAAGGCGCGGGTCGAGCTGGAATTCAGCCGTAAGAAGAACGACGAGAACGACGAGAACAAGGAGGAGGCGTAGCCGTGGACATCGACATGAGTGCCCTGCGGGGTCTGGTGCGGGAGAAGGAGATCTCGTTCGACCTGCTGGTCGAGGCGATCGAGTCGGCCCTCCTCATCGCATACCACCGCACCGACGGCAGCCGCCGCCAGGCGCGGGTGGAGCTGGACCGCAGCACCGGGCATGTGACGGTGTGGGCGAAGGAGGACCCGGCCGATCTCGAGGAGGGCGCCGAGCCCCGCGAGTTCGACGACACCCCCTCCGGGTTCGGGCGGATCGCGGCGACCACGGCCAAGCAGGTCATTCTGCAGCGGCTGCGGGACGCCGAGGAGGAGATCACCTTCGGCGAGTTCGCCGGCCGGGAGGGCGATGTCATCACCGGCGTCGTCCAGCAGGGCAAGGACCCCAAGAACGTCCTGGTCGACATCGGCCGGATGGAGGCCATGCTGCCGGTGCAGGAGCAGGTGCCGGGTGAGGAGTACACGCACGGTACGCGGCTGCGGTCGTACGTCGTGCGGGTGGTCAAGGGTGTGCGCGGGCCGTCCGTGACGCTGTCGCGTACGCATCCCAACCTGGTGAAGAAGCTCTTCGCCATGGAGGTCCCGGAGATCGCGGACGGGTCGGTGGAGATCGCCGCCATCGCGCGGGAGGCCGGGCACCGGACGAAGATCGCGGTGCGGTCGACGCGGTCGGGGCTGAACGCCAAGGGTGCGTGCATCGGGCCGATGGGCGGGCGGGTGCGGGCCGTCATGGCGGAACTGCACGGCGAGAAGATCGACATCGTGGACTGGTCGGACGATCCGGCCGACCTGGTCGCCCATGCGCTCTCGCCGGCCCGCGTCAGCAAGGTCGAGGTCGTGGACCTGGCGGCGCGGTCCGCCCGGGTCACGGTGCCCGACTACCAGCTGTCGCTGGCCATCGGCAAGGAAGGGCAGAATGCCCGGCTTGCCGCCCGGCTCACGGGGTGGCGGATCGACATCCGGCCCGATACGGAGCAGGTCGCTCCGCAGGACTGATCGGGTCGGTGCTGCCGTGGCTCCCTCGATGGGGTGCCGCGGCGGCCGACGGGAATGATGACCAAGCGTTCGGGCTTTACCCCATCGGGGTGAGGTCGGTGCGGGGAGGTAGACTTAAGCAGTGTCTGGCCGGACGCATGCCCGCGCATGCCCTGAGCGCACGTGTCTGGGTTGCCGGGAGCGAGCGGCCAAGGGCGATTTGCTGCGCATCGTGGTGATCGAGGGTGAGTGTGTCCCCGATCGGCGCGGTACGCTGCCCGGCCGGGGTGCTTATGTGCACCCGACACTGGTCTGTCTCGATCTGGCGGTTCGCCGCCGGGCGTTTTCCCGGGCTTTTCGGAGCCCAGGGCCGTTCGATACGACGGAATTGCGTCGATTCGTCGAACGGGGTGCGTCCTGAGCAGCCGTGATGGCAATAACGCACAGCAGTAAATGCACAGCAAGACGCACAGCGCACGGAAAACCGTGCGGTCAGGTACCTCGCGAGTCGGAAGTAGGTCGAGATTGCGATGAGCACTCGATGAGTACGCGATGAGTACGCCCATGAAGTAGCGACGGTCCGGTGGACAACCCGGACCTAGAAGGAGCGAAGTGGCTAAGGTCCGGGTATACGAACTCGCCAAGGAGTTCGGCGTTGAGAGCAAGGTCGTCATGGCCAAGCTCCAAGAACTTGGTGAATTCGTCCGTTCGGCGTCCTCGACGATCGAGGCGCCGGTTGTTCGAAAGCTGACCGACGCTTTCCAGGCAGGCAGCGGCAACGGCCGCGCCGCCGGCAAGCCCGCGGCGCCGCGCAAGTCGGCCCCCGCGAAGCCGTCGGCGCCCTCTCCGGCGCAGGCGGCACGTCCTGCTGCCCCGAAGCCGGGTGCCCCCAAGCCGGGCCCCGCGGCTCCGGCCCCCGCGGCCCCCGTGGCTCCGGCCCCCGCGGCCGCCGCCGAGGCGCCGCAGGCCCCCGAAACACCCAAGAGCACTCCCGCCGCCGGTCCCACCCCGGGTCCGCGGCCCACGCCGGCCCCGAAGGCGCCGGCGCCCAAGCCCGCTCCGGCCGCCCCCGCGCAGCCCGAGTTCCAGGCTCCGCCGTCCGCGCCGGCCGCACCCGCGGCCGACCGTTCGGCGCCCCGTCCCGGTGCCGCCCCCGGCCCGCGTCCGGCCCGTCCGGCGTCCGGTCAGGGCGGTCAGGGTGGTCAGGGTGGTCAGGGTGGTCAGGGCCGTGGCGGTGCCCCGCGTCCGGGTGGCGAGCGTCCGAGCGCCCGTCCGGGTGCTCGTCCCTCCGGCCCCCGTCCGGGCAACAACCCCTTCACCTCCGGTGGCTCGACGGGCATGGCCCGTCCGCAGACTCCCCGTCCCGGTGGCGCCCCGCGTCCCGGCGGCCAGGGTGGTCCCGGTGGCCCGCGTCCGCAGGGCGGCGGCCAGGGTGGCCCCCGTCCCCAGGGACAGGGCCAGGGCGGCGCGCGTCCGACCCCCGGTGGTATGCCCCGTCCGCAGGGTGCCGCTCCTGGTGGCGCTCCGCGTCCCGGCGGCGGCGGTAACCGCCCGAACCCGGGCATGATGCCGCAGCGTCCCGCTGCCGGCCCGCGTCCGGGCCCCGGTGGCGGCGGCGGTCGCGGTCCCGCGGGTGCCGGTCGTCCCGGTGGCGGCGGTCGTCCCGGTGGCGGCGGCGGCTTCGCCGGTCGTCCCGGTGGCGGTGGCGGCGCCGGTCGTCCGGGTGGCGGCGGCGGTTTCGCCGGTCGTCCCGGTGGCGGCGGTCCCGGTGGTGGCGGCGGCTTCGGCGGCGGTCGTCCGGGCTTTGCCGGTCGTCCCGGCGGTCCCGGTGGCCGTGGCGGCACACAGGGTGCGTTCGGCCGTCCCGGCGGTCCGGCGCGTCGTGGCCGTAAGTCGAAGCGGCAGAGGCGTCAGGAGTACGAGGCCATGCAGGCCCCGTCGGTCGGCGGCATCATGCTGCCGCGCGGCAACGGTGCGACGGTTCGTCTGTCGCGCGGTGCCTCGCTGACGGACTTCGCGGAGAAGATCAACGCCAACCCGGCGTCGCTGGTCCAGGTCATGCTGAACCTCGGCGAGATGGTCACCGCGACCCAGTCGGTCTCCGACGAGACGCTCCAGCTGCTCGCCGACGAGATGAACTACGTCGTCGAGATCGTCAGCCCGGAGGAGGAGGACCGCGAGCTGCTCGAGTCCTTCGACATCGAGTTCGGCGAGAACGAGGGCGGCGAGGAGATGCTCGTCTCCCGTCCGCCGGTGGTGACCGTCATGGGTCACGTCGACCACGGTAAGACCCGACTGCTCGACGCGATCCGCAAGACGAACGTCGTCGCGGGCGAGGCCGGCGGCATCACCCAGCACATCGGTGCCTACCAGGTCGCGACCGAGGTCAACGACGAAGAGCGTCGGATCACCTTCATCGACACCCCGGGTCACGAGGCGTTCACCGCCATGCGTGCCCGTGGTGCCAAGTCGACCGACATCGCGATCCTCGTGGTGGCGGCCAACGACGGTGTCATGCCGCAGACGATCGAGGCGCTGAACCACGCCAAGGCGGCCGATGTGCCGATCGTGGTCGCGGTCAACAAGATCGACGTCGAGGGCGCCGACCCGACCAAGGTGCGCGGCCAGCTCACCGAGTTCGGTCTGGTGGCCGAGGAGTACGGCGGCGACACCATGTTCGTCGACATCTCCGCCCGTGAGGGTCTGAACATCGAGCAGCTGCTCGAGGCCGTGGTCCTGACCGCGGACGCCTCGCTCGACCTGCGCGCCAACGCGGAGCAGGACGCGCAGGGCATCGCGATCGAGGCACACCTCGACCGTGGCCGCGGCGCCGTGGCGACCGTCCTGGTCCAGCGCGGCACGCTGCGCGTCGGTGAGACGATCGTCGCCGGTGACGCCTACGGCCGAGTCCGCGCGATGCTCGACGACAAGGGCAACAACGTCGAGGAAGCGGGTCCCTCGACTCCCGTCCTGGTCCTGGGTCTGACCAACGTCCCGGGTGCCGGCGACAACTTCCTGGTTGTCGACGAGGACCGTACGGCCCGTCAGATCGCCGAGAAGCGCGCCGCTCGTGAGCGCAACGCGGCGTTCGCCAAGCGCACCCGCCGGGTGTCCCTCGAGGACCTCGACAAGGTGCTCAAGGCCGGCCTGGTGCAGGACCTCAACATCATCATCAAGGGCGACGCGTCCGGTTCGGTGGAGGCTCTCGAGTCCTCGCTGCTCCAGCTCGACGTCGGCGAAGAGGTCGAGATCCGCATCCTGCACCGCGGTGTGGGTGCGGTCACCGAGTCGGACATCAACCTGGCGACCGGCTCCGACGCGATCGTGATCGGCTTCAACGTCCGCGCCGAAGGCCGTGCGACGCAGATGGCCGACCGCGAGGGCGTCGACGTCCGGTACTACTCGGTCATCTACCAGGCGATCGAGGAGATCGAGGCGGCCCTCAAGGGCATGCTCAAGCCGGAGTACGAGGAGGTCGAGCTCGGTACCGCGGAGATCCGCGAGATCTTCCGCTCGTCCAAGCTCGGCAACATCGCGGGTGTGCTCATCCGCTCCGGCGAGGTCAAGCGCAACACCAAGGCGCGCCTCATCCGCGACGGCAAGGTGGTCGCGGAGGACCTCAACATCCAGGGTCTGCGCCGCTTCAAGGACGACGTCACCGAGATCCGCGAAGGCTTCGAGGGCGGTATCAACCTCGGAAACTTCAACGACATCAAGATCGACGACGTCATCGCGACGTACGAGATGCGCGAGAAGCCGCGCGGCTGATCACGCAGCAGTCACTGGGGCCGGTCGGCGGAGGAATTCCGTCGATCGGCCCCGGCCGTTGCGTGTACGGTTCCAAGGACTCGTACTCCCCAGCTACCGCTGGGGGTGCCCCCCAAGGCCCCACGGGTGGCTTTACCCGTCTTGCATGTACGTAGGGACGCTGTCCTTTGACCTGCTTCTCGGCGACGTACGGTCGCTGAAGGAGAAGCGCTCCGTCGTCCGCCCGATCGTCGCCGAGCTGCACCGCAAATACGCGGTGAGCGTGGCCGAGGTCGGGGACCAGGATCTGCACCGCAGGGCCCTGATCGGCCTGGCGGTGGTGTCCGGGGACGCAGGGCACCTCACCGATGTCATGGACCGCTGCGAGCGCCTGGTCGCCGCACGGCCCGAAGTGGAGCTGCTGTCGGTACGCCGGCGGCTGCACGGCGACGACGACTGACCCATGACCGGGCAGGTCGCCGCCGGTGGAAGCACAATTGTGGAAGACAAGAAGGAGACGGACCAGTGGCCGACAATGCGCGGGCGAAGAAGCTGGCGGACCTCATCCGGGAGGTGGTCGCTCAGAAGCTGCAGCGCGGAATCAAGGACCCGCGCCTCGGCACGCATGTGACCATCACGGACACCCGGGTCACCGGCGACCTGCGGGAGGCGACGGTCTTCTACACGGTCTACGGAGACGACGAGGACCGGGCCAGCGCGGCCGCCGGCCTGGAGAGCGCCAAGGGCATCCTGCGCTCCGCGGTCGGCGCGGCGGCCGGCACGAAGTTCACGCCGACCCTGGCGTTCGTGGCGGACGCCCTGCCGGAGAACGCCAAGACGATCGACGACCTGCTCGACAAGGCACGGGCCTCGGACGCCAAGGTGCGCGAGGCGTCCTCGGGCGCCCAGTACGCCGGTGAAGCGGACCCGTACCGCAAGCCGGGCGAGGACGAGGACGACGAGGGCCGAGCGGCAGAATGAAGCGTGAGAGCAACAAACCGGGCGGTCTCGTCATCGTCGACAAGCCGGCCGGTTTCACTTCGCACGACGTCGTGGCGAAGATGCGCGGCATGGCCCGCACCCGCCGGGTCGGGCATGCCGGCACGCTCGACCCGATGGCCACGGGCGTGCTCGTCCTCGGCATCGAGCGGGCGACCAAGCTGCTCGGCCATCTCGCGCTGACGGAGAAGGAGTACGTCGGCACGATCCGGCTCGGCCAGACCACGGTCACCGACGACGCCGAGGGCGAGATCACCGCGTCAAAGGCGGCGCAGGGCATCGCGCGCGAGGACATCGACGCCGGGGTTGCCCGGCTGTCCGGCGCGATCATGCAGGTGCCGTCGAAGGTCAGCGCCATCAAGATCGACGGGAAGCGGTCCTACTCGCGGGTCAGGGACGGCGAGGACGTGGAGATTCCGGCCCGGCCGGTGACCGTCTCCTCGTTCGTGGTGTATTCGGTCAGTGAGACGGAGGCGGAGGACGGCACCCCGGTGACCGATCTGCTGGTCTCCGTCGAGTGCTCGTCCGGTACGTACATCCGCGCGCTGGCCCGCGACCTGGGCGCCGGGCTCGGCGTCGGCGGGCATCTGACGGCGCTGCGCCGCACCCGGGTGGGCCCGTACAAGCTGGACCGGGCGCGCACGCTCGAGCAGCTGCAGGCCGCGGTGGATGACACCGAGGGCCCGGGGCTGCCGGTCATGCCGATCGGCGAGGCGGCGGCCGCCGCCTTCACCCGCTGGGACGTCGCCGAGCCGCAGACGCGGCTGCTGATGAACGGCGCGCGGATCCCGATGCCGCTGTTCGAGGGCACCGGTCCGGTGGCGGCGTTCGGGCCGGACGGCACGTTCCTGGCGCTGGTGGAGAACCAGGGCGGGAAGGCGAAGAGCCTGGCGGTGTTCGGCTGACGCCGACGACGTTCGCAGGTGGCCGGTTCCGGCGCGTGACATACGCTCCGGGCCGGCCACCTGCGGTTTCGGTGGACACCTGAGCGTCGGCCCGCGGTCCACCGCCCCCCTCGCCCTGACTCTGTCCCATGCGTTGCGATGATTCACTCCTTCGGCGCGGCGCTCGGAGTGACTCGCAGCGCGAAAGGGGGCGCGTTCGCCCGGCTCCCCGCCGAGGCGCTCACCGCCCGCCTGTGGACGGAGACCGGGACCGGCGGGTGGCCCACCCCGTCCCCCTTGCCGATCGCCGTGGGGCGGCCCCCGATGGACACCCGCATACGGCTCTGCGCGGCCGGCCGGCACGGTCGCCGGGACGCGCTCCGGTGTGTCGTATACGGCGGCTGACCGCTGTCATCTCCTCGGCGGAGCACCGGAGTTGGGGCTCTGCCCGGCGGGCCGGGAGGCGCTGCGGCGGGGCGGCCATGCCGGCGGCGGGCCGGTGCCGGGCGGGCGGACAGGGGCGGTGATCGCCGTACCGGGCACGGTCGCTTTGCCGGGCCGCCCTCGCTTTGGTCCCGTTCCCGGGCCCAGCGGGGCACCCTTCGCGCGAAGCTCCGCCCCCGGCATGGCAGTCTTAGACCTGCGTCATGCCGAATTGGCGCAGTGGACGGACAAGAGTTCGGGCGAGGAGCGGGCACAGTGCAGCGCTGGCGTGGCTTGGAGGACATCCCCGAGGGCTGGGGACGCAGCGTCGTCACCATCGGCTCGTACGACGGTGTGCACCGCGGCCACCAATTGATCATCGGGAAGGCGGTCGCGCGCGCCCGTGAACTGGGCATTCCCGCGGTGGTCGTCACCTTCGACCCGCACCCGAGCGAGGTCGTGCGGCCCGGCACCCACCCGCCGCTGCTCGCGCCGCATCACCGGCGCGCGGAGCTGATGGCCGAGCTGGGCGTGGACGCCGTACTGATCCTCCCGTTCACCAAGGAATTCTCGAAGCTGGCGCCGGCCGACTTCGTGGTGAAGGTGCTGGTCGACAAGCTGCACGCGCAGGTCGTCGTCGAGGGCCCCAACTTCCGCTTCGGGCACAAGGCGAGCGGTACGGTCCAAACGCTCGCCGAGCTCGGCCGCACCTACGACTACACCGTGGAGGTCATCGACCTCTTCGAGCGCGGTACGGCGGGCGGCGGCGAGCCGTTCTCCTCCACGCTCGTCCGCCGGCTGGTCGCCGAGGGCGATGTGGCCGGTGCGATGGAGGTCCTGGGGCGGCCGCACCGCGTCGAGGGCGTCGTCGTACGCGGCGCCCAGCGCGGCCGCGAACTGGGCTTCCCGACGGCCAACGTGGAGACCCTGCCGCACACCGCGATCCCGGCCGACGGTGTCTACGCGGGCCTGCTGCACGTCGAGGGCGAGGCGATGCCGGCGGCGATCTCGGTCGGCACCAACCCGCAGTTCGACGGCAAGGTGCGCACGGTCGAGGCATACGCCATCGACCGCGTCGGCCTGGATCTGTACGGCCTGCACGTCGCCGTGGACTTCCTCGCCTACATCCGCGGCCAGGAGAAGTTCGACACCCTCGACGCCCTGCTGGAGCGGATGGCGATCGATGTGAAGCAGGCACGAGGACTGATCTCGGCGGCCGGCTGACCGTACGGCCAAAGGGCGCCGACGGGGCGCCAAAGGGGCGGGGCCCGGTACATCAGTACCGGGCCCCGCCCCTTTGGCGTGACGCCCCGCTCACTGCGGAGGCGGCTGCTGCGTCCACCCGCCACCGTCCGGCAGCGGCGCGTCCGGAGCGGGCTGTTGCTGCTGCCACTGGCCGGGCTGCTGGGGGGGCTGCTGGGTCCAGCCGCCCTGCTGCGGCGGGTAACCGGCCGGCGGCTGCGCGGGCTGGCCCTGCTGCGGCTGCTGCTGGCCCTGTTGCGGGTACTGCTGGGGGTACTGCTGCTGCTGGGCGTACGGATCGCCGCCCATCTGCTGCTGCTGGGGGTACATCCCGTGCGCCTGCTGCTGCCGCGCGAAGTCCTCGGCCACCAGGGCGGAGAGGTTGAAGTACGCCTCGCGGGTCTTGGGCCGCATCATGTCGAGGTCGACCTCGGCGCCGGCGGCGAGATGCTCGTCGAACGGGACGACGACCACACCACGGCACCGGGTCTCGAAGTGCGACACGATGTCATCGATCTTGATCATCTTGCCGGTCTCGCGGACACCGGAGATGACCGTGATACCGCGCTGCACCAGGTCGGCGTAGCCGTGCGCGGACAGCCAGTCCAGGGTCGTACTGGCGCTGCTCGCACCGTCGACGGACGGCGTGGAGATGATGATCAACTGGTCGGCGAGGTCGAGGACTCCGCGCATCGCGCTGTAGAGGAGGCCCGTACCCGAGTCGGTGAGGATGATCGGGTACTGCTTGCCGAGGATGTCGATCGCGCGCCGGTAGTCGTCGTCGTTGAAGGTCGTCGAGACGGCCGGGTCGACGTCGTTGGCGAGGATCTCCAGGCCGGAGGGGGCCTGCGAGGTGAACCGGCGGATGTCCATGTAGCTGTGCAGATGCGGGATCGCGTGCACCAGGTCACGGATGGTCGCGCCGGTCTCGCGGCGGACCCGTCGGCCGAGCGTGCCGGCGTCGGGGTTGGCGTCGATCGCCAGGATCTTGTCCTGCCGCTCGGACGCGAGGGTGGAGCCCAGCGCGGTGGTTGTCGTGGTCTTGCCGACGCCGCCCTTGAGGCTGATCACCGCGATCCGGTAGCAGGACATCACCGGAGTACGGATCAGCGCCAGCTTCTGCTGCCGCTCGGCCTCCTCCTTCTTCGCACCCAGCTTGAACTTCGACGGCTGGGCGTTGGCGCCCGGCTTGCGCTTCTTGGGCTGGTTGCGCAGCAGGCGGTCGGAGGTCAGCTCGACGGCGGCGCTGTAGCCGAGCGGCGCGCCCGGAGCGGACCGCTGCTGCGGCTGCTGCTGGCCCGGCTGCGAGTACTGCGCGTAGTTCGCCGCGGCGTTCGGGTCGGCGGCCTGCTGACCGGAGAACGGCTGGGCCTGCTGGGGCTGTTGTTGCTGCTGCTGAGCCTGGGCTGCCTGCTGAGCTTGCTGTGCCTGCTGGGCCTGGGCCGCTTGCTGGGCTTGTGCTGCCTGCTGGGCCTGGGCCTGGGCCTGCTGCTGGTCGTAACCGGGCGCGGCCTGCTGGGGCTGCTGCTGGCCCTGTTGCGGGTAGCCCTGGGCGCCCTGCTGCGGATAGCCGTACGCGGGCTGCTGTGCGGCCGCGTGGGGATTCTGCTGCGGCTGCTGCTGGGCCTGCTGGGGGTAGCCGTACGCGGGCTGGGGATAGCCGTAGGCGGGCTGCTGCTGGCCGGGCTGGCCCTGGGCGGGCTGCTGGGCCTGCTGCTGCGGGTAAGCCTGCTGGGGCTGCTGCTGAGCCTGCTGCGGGTAACCGGCCTGGGGCTGCTGCGCCTGCTGGGGCTGCGGCTGGGCCTGCGGCTGAGGCTGGGCCTGCTGAGGCTGCTGGGCCGGCTGCGGCTGACCGGCCTGCGCCTGGGCCACGCGCGGGTCGGCGGGCTGGAACTCCGGCGGCAGCGGCGGCAGTCCGCCCTGCTGCGGAACACCCTGCTGCTGACCGTCCGGGGCGGCGCCCCAGGGAGCACCCTGCTGCGGTACACCCTGCTGGGGCGCGGCCTGCGGTGCCCCTTGCTGCGGGACGCCCTGCTGCGGAACCGCCTGCTGGGCGGCGTCCTGCTGCGGCTGGGCCTGCGCCGGCACGCCCTGCTGAGGCTGGGCCTGAGCGGGCGGCTGGCCCTGTGCGGGGACCGCTGCCTGGTCGGCGGCCGGCGCGGGCTGCTCGGGCGCCTGCGGCGCGGGAGCAGCCGCCTCGGGGGCCGGAGTGCCGCTCTCGGCGGGGGAGTTGGCCGTGGCGGCCGCCGGCTGCGGCGCCGATGTCACGGGGGCGGCTTCCGCAGCCGGCTCCGCGTCATCGTCGTCGCCCCAGAGCGAGGCCGAGGGGTCGACGCCACTGCCCGTACGCACCTTCTCGCCGTCGTCGGCGGCCGATGCGGCCTCCGGCGTCACGGCGGGCGCGGCAACCTGCTCGGCGGGCGCCTGCGGCACGGCCGGGGGAGCCTGCGCGGGCGGTACGTCGCCGCCCGTCTCGTGAGGACGCAGCATCGGGAACCCGGGCGGCGCGGCCTCCGCGGGCGGGGTCATCGGCGCCGGGGCGCCCTGCGCGGGTCCCGGCAGCGGCTGCCCGGTGGGCGGCGGCGCCGGCGTCCCGACAGGAGGAGCCCCGTTGGGCGCAGGTGCGGGCGCGGGTGTAGGAGACGGGGCGGGAGCGGCGCCGGCGCCGCCTCCGCTGGTGTCGTTGCTCGAGTACCAGGCCGGAGCCGCAAAATCGATCTTGAACTCACCGGTCAGATCGAACTCGGACTGGTCATCGTCAGGATCGTTCCCGTCCGGGCGGAAAGCCTCCTGCTCCTTCACTGTGCCTCCTGGTCTACTGCTGCAACGCACCTGAACGGCAGGACCGGATACAGGCGGATCGTTCGGATGTAACGGACGTCGGAACACACCACCCGGGGCTGCGCCAACACTGCTTGTCTCCATCCCCGTATCGACTGCCCGCATGGACTGCCGTCGTGGACTGCCGCGGTGGACCGTCGTCGTGATGTGTTTCTGCGCTCACCACACAGCCTAATCAAGAGTCGGCCCATAACGGCAGTCGATGTCATGTCGTCTTCAAGCCGCGTCGGCACACCTACGGGCGCATCCGTGGATGCGCCCGTAGATCGTGCCCATGACCGGTTGCCCACACGAAGCGTGCACAACCGGCCCACAGAATCGGTCAGTCCATCCGGCGCGGCCCGCCGAGCAGGTTGGTTTCGGCATCCGTCGGCTGGGTCATCACGAACTGATGGCCGTCGCGCGAGCACCAGAGCATGGCGTTGTCGCTGAGCGTCGGCAGTACCGCACCGACCTGCTCCGGCAGCCGCATGATTCGCGTCACAACTTCCGCCTCTTCGGGTGACAACCGCTGCAGACCGACCAGATCGGCGCGGCCCAGCATCTGCGGCGAGCGCGGCCCGAGGAACGGCAGCACGGTCAGCACCGACTGCCAGGGGCTGGGCGCGAGCTGATTGCGCGGCGGACGCGCACCCATGTCACGGATGACCAGTACGGGGCTGGAAACCGACGGTCCCTGTGGCGCGATCTGGCGCACCTCATGGATCGACACACACTGCTGCCCGCCACCCGCGGCCTGCGCCATCTGGCCCCAGGCCTGCGGCCGCGCGGTCTCGACGGCGACCCGGGCCCCGGTGGCGACCGTACGCAGCGCCAGCACCTGCGCCATCCACATGCTGCCGACCAGCGCGATCTCCATCGGCGCGGGCCGCAGCAGGCTGAGCACGGCGGGCTGGTTCTGCGGATCGATGCCGATGATCACGCCGTCGTCGCCGACCGGCAGGGTCAGCGCGCCGAGGGATTCGGCCGTCAGGACATGCGGGTTGCGGCGCGGGCCGCGCAGCCCGAAACCGGGCCTGGGCTTCGGACCGGTCGGTCCCGACTCCTCGGCCTCCGGCCGGGGCTGGTGGTTGAGCCGGCGGCCGCTGTCGGCGCCCCCGATCGGGGGGTTGCGCCAGCCGTTGCCGGTGACGTTGACGCGGGGCTGATAGGTGGGAGTGGCCATCAGCGGGTACCTCCGAGGGGAAGCGTGGCCAGCAGGCCGGGCAGCTGCTCGCGGTCGAGCCGTACGAGACCGACCTTCACGGAACCGGAACGGCGCTCCAACTCGTTCTGCGCCGCGGAGAGTTCGTTTTCGCTACGGGTCGACAGCCGGACGTACCCCGAGATGGCCGGGGCGCGGCCGCCGCCGTGCGTGGCGGTCAGCGCGAAGGTGCTGGCCATCGCCCTGGTGCTGGTCAGCAGCTGGGTGACGGCCGCCAACGGCGCGCCGCCGGGACCCAGTTGGGGCCACCGGCCGATCCAGTACGTGGAGTGCCAGCGGTCGTCACAGCGCATCGCACGGGTCGTCTCCTGGGTACGGCGGGCGGCCCGGCCGTCCCGTCCCATCGCGCCGTTGGCGGCCCGCGGGCTGACGCACACCGCGGTGCCGATCGCGGCCACGACCTCGCGCTCGGCCAGCACCCTGGCCCGTACGCCGTGTGCGGTGAGCCGGCTGACGAGCTGGTCGGCGGCGCGCAGCAGCGAGCGCTGGGCGCCTTCCACCCCGCCGCCGCGGGCCTCGATGGCCTCGGCGCACAGCTCCGGGTCGAGCTTGAGCGCGATCCACGTCAACTGCAGGGCGGGCGTCTGGGACTGCGCCTGCAGCGGTGCGTACGAACGGGCCGCGACGGCCTGTTCGGGCAGATGCGGCGCCGGCGCCGGCTGGGTGTACTGCACGAACTGCACCGACTCGAGGTGGATGTCCTCCACGTCGAGCGCGGTGTGCAGCACATCGAGCGGCAGCATGTGGCTGCCACGCTGCGGCCGCAGCGGTTCATCACGCGCGTCGACCTGCACCAGCGCGGTCAGGAACGTCCCGTCCCCGACAAAACCGATGGCCCGCTGATCCGCGTCCGCCATGTACTCGTAGGTCCGCAGCGCCGGTTCGCACTCCACGACCGGGGCGATGGCAGGGTCGACGCCCTGCGTGGCGGCGAGCGCGGAACTGCCGTTCTTGCTGCGGCGCTTCATGGCGCGCACGGCCGTGATCCACTCCGGAAGCGGAATCTTACGGCGCCGGCCGAGCGCGAAGATGACCAGGACGGCCGCCAGCACGATGGCCACGGCCAGTGCGACCGGGTGGTGGAACGACAGGCCCACCAATACCAGCGCCGCGGCGATTTCGACGATGGCCAGCTGCTGTACCCGGACACCGCCGATATTCCCGGCCTGTTGGCGCAAACGCGGCGACACCGGGCCGGACGGACGTGGCGCCGAATCCCGGCCGCGATTTCCTCTGTTGCCCCGAGCTGTGCCGTTTTGGCCAGCATTTCCCGCGTATTGCGGTGCAGCGGAAGGCTGTTGCTGCTGTTGCCGCCCGTTGCGGCGTCGAGCCCTGGTGGCGCTGGACATCCCCCGGCCTGCTCCTCTACTGGTGGTGTGGCCTCTAGGCGTGTGGGCCGCCGCTGAGACTGGTGCGTTGGAAGGTGGCACCCGTACCGTACGGGTCGATCGACACACGGCATAGTAGAGGGCGCTACGGCGTGAGTGCCGGGGGCGGTCGTTGGTGGATCCGACAGGCGGGGAGAGAAAGCAACAATGGCATCACGTCGGGACGAGCTGAATGCGTATTCGTTTGCGCGAAAGCGCACGAATGCGGCATTTCTGAAGCCGCTGCCCAATGGCTCGATCGAAAGCGCACCGAAGCCGTTCAAGGCGGTGGTGCCCAGCATCATGGTGGGCGTCCTGATGCTGGTGGGATTCGGAGCGTGCGGCATCCTCAAGCCCATTGTCCCGCAGGGGTGGGACGAAGTCGGCGGCAATGTGCTCGTCGGGTCGAAATCCACCACGCGCTATGTCGTGCTCAACGGCGGCAAGGACGCCAACGGCAAGGAACAGAAGCTGCTCCACCCTGTCCTGAACCTCGCCTCGGCCAGGCTGCTGCTCAACCCGGACAAGTTCAAGGTCGTCCCGGTCGACGAGGACCAGCTGGACGGAAAGATCGCGCACGGCCCGGCCATCGGCATTCCGTTCGCGCCCGACCGGCTGCCCACCGTTGACGACGTCGACAAGCCGAAGACCTGGGCGGTGTGCAACCGCCCCGGCGGCAGCGAGCAAGCCAAGCCGCAGCAGGCCGTCTTCGTCCTGGGCGGCAAGGAGAAGCAGCAGATCGAGGCCCAGGACAAGGGCAGGCTCGATCTGCACCAGGCGCTGTACATCCAGGACCCCAAGGGTGACTACTACCTGGTCGACAGCAACGGGGTCGCGTTCAAGTTCGACTCCACCATGGGCGGGCTCATCAAGCCCCCGGGTGGCGCCGAGAAGACCGACGAGCTCCTTCGCCGGGTGGTATTCCATGGCCGGGGTCCGCAGCAGGTCACCCAGGAATGGATGGACACGCTCCTCAAGAGCCCGGTCCCGATCTTCATGCCGACGGTGGACGGAGCGGGCGGACCGAGCAATGCCCCCGATGGCGCCGTCCCGCAGAAGGACCGCACAGTCGGCACGGTGGTCGAGGACACGTCGACGTCGCAGAAGTACGTCGTCACCAAGACCGGCGTCGAGAAGGTCTCGAACTTCATCGCCAACCTCCTGCTCAACTCCGGCACCGGCCAGGCGCCGAACGTGGACCGGCTGTCCAGCGGGGCCATCCAGTGGACGAAGGACGAAGACAACGCCGGGCAGCCCAAGGCGTTCAAGGGCTCGTTCGAATACAACGGTGAGAGCTTCGAGAACCCCTGGCCCAGCGAAGACGTCGATATGGCGAACGAGTTCGAGCGCCCCGACCCGACCAGTGGCCTGACTCCCACCAAAAACGGCGTGACCTGCAACTTCTACAGCGGCACCACCCGGAAGTACACGGGCAATCTGGGTGCCAAGCTCGGTTTCCCGAACGGCGTACCGGAAATGGGTACCTGGGTCGGCAAGGACTACCCGGCCAAGATCGCGGCCGGTTCCACCTCGTACGTCACCCCCGGCAGCGGCCTGCTGTACCGGGAGGTGAACACCGGTAGCCAGAAGGCCGGCGACGGCTCCATGTTCCTCGTCACCGACACGGGCCTGCGCTACTCCGTGCCCAACGGCAACGACGGCAAGAAGGCCGGCAAGGCGGACCAGCAGGTGGGACAGAACCAGGCCCGCCTCGGCTACGGCGGAGCGCGTGTGCCGTCGATCCTGAAGTCCTGGTCCTCGCTGCTCTCCCAGGGCCCCGCGCTGAACTGGAAGCTCGCCAACACTCCGCAGGCTTCCTGACGCACCGAGAAGGCCCTTGGAGGCCGTGCCGGCGCCCGCTTCGAGGTGCCGGCACGGCCTCCCGCCATTTCTGGCCATGATCGGCCACGTCCGTCCGATACCGCCCTATCTGCCCCATTCCCCCGAACAACGTTTCAAGAACGGGTAGTTGACAATGTTGTGATCCCGTCACAAGTGCCCACCCCCTGTTGGGAACAGGCGTATGGAGTGGGTAATGTGGCAGAAGGCACCAACAGGAGATGCCAACCGCGCGACGCCGTAGCCGGCGCGGCGCGGCCGACGTACGAGTCTCATGGGGGACGTTGACTATGGCTGGTCAGCAGTACACAACCACTGAAGAGGAGATGGTCGCGTTCAGCGGCAAGATCTCCTCGGTCAACCAGTCGATCCAGGGCGAGATCACGCGCCTGAACACGGTCGTCGACACCATCACGTCTGGGTGGAAGGGTGCTGCGGCCTCCTCGTACAACCAGCTGCAGTCGCAGGTGAACGAGGACGCCAAGCGTCTCAACCAGCTTCTGGCTGAGATCAAGGAAGCGATCGACTCGACCACGAAGAACTACAGCGCCTCCGAAGAGGAGCAGTCCCAGTCGATCTCGCACATCTCTGCTTCGGCCTCGCCGTTCGGATGATGAGGCCGCGCCGCTCTTCGTGGCGCACCGGCCTCGCCGCAGTAGCGTCGGCCGATCCCTCGGCCCCTCTGCGGTATGTGAATCGACCAGGCATTATCAACTCCTGAGGAGACACCATGTCAGGCCAGATCCTCGTTAATTTTGCGACGATCCAGCAGGCCAGTTCCGACGTGCGCGGTACGGCCAACAACATTCGCCAGCAGCTCGATGACCTCGAGGCGGGCGTGAAGAAGATCGCCGCGAGCTGGGAAGGTTCCGCGCAGGAGGGCTACCAGGCCCGTCAGCGCGAGTGGGACCAGCGCGCCGCGTCTCTGCACTCGACGCTCGAGGCCATCGCCAAGGCGCTGGACCAGGCCGCGCAGAACTACCAGAGCACCGAGCACAAGAACGCCGGTATCTGGGGCGGCTGACCCTACGTCAGCACTGGAACGGATGGCACACGGCTGAGCAGCCCCCACGGCTCGCACAGTGGACAATGAGGGCGAGCGCGCTGCACCAGTGCGCTCGCCCTTCTGCCGTCCACCTGTGCTGACGCAAGGGTTGTGCGGCCTCTGCCCCAATTCCTCCGCACTTCTCCCTCCCCTCACCCCTCGTTCCCGACCGTTCCGCCACAGATGGAGAGCAGACAACCCGTGGGATCTCGCGCCATTGGTCACCGAGCCGGGCACCGCCGACGAGCGGCGGGCGCACTGGTCACGGCGGCCTGCGTCGCCGGCCTGTCGTGCGCCACCGCCGCGCCGGCGGTCGCGGACGAGAACATGCCGCTCAACAGTGGTGAGTGCAAGTTCAACACCAACAACATCAAAGAGACTCCCTGGTCCCTTCAGCGCCTTCTGACCAATCAGATGTGGGCGGACACGAAGGGGGCGGGCGTCAACGTCGCCGTCATCGACACAGGCGTCGACAGCGGCAACCAGCAGATCAGGCCCGCGCTCGGCTCCGGCGGGCAATCCGTCGCCGGCGGTGGCAAGCCGACCCAGGACACGGTGGGGCACGGCACCAAGGTCGCGGGCATCATCGCCGCTCATGCCATACCCGGGTCCGGCTTCGTCGGTATCGCGCCCGGGGCGAAGATCATCCCCTTCAAGACGACCGACTCGGAAAAGGGCAGCACGGCCGAGAACCTCGCGAAGGCCATCAGCAAGGCGGTCGACGCGAGGGTCGACGTCATCAACATCTCCCAGGGCACCGACGACCCCAGGGCGAGTCAGGGCCTCCTCAGGGCCGCCGTCGCAAAGGCAGCAGCCAGCAAGATTCTTATTGTTGCCTCGGCAGGCAACGGCGGCGCCGACGGCAGCGAAAAGAAGACCTACCCCGCTGCCTTCACCGAGTTCGGCAACGTCCTGGCCGTGGCCGCATCCGACCGCAACAACGAGCGCGCGCCCTTCTCCCAGTCCGGAAGTTTCGTCGACATCGCCGCCCCCGGCGTCAGCATGGTCTCCACCGTCCCCGACGGCGGTAACTGTGTCGATCAGGGCACCAGCTTCGCCGCACCCTACGCCGCGGGAGCCGCGGCCCTCCTCATCGCGAAGCACAAGCACGATCGGCCCGGGGGAAAATGGACGCCCGAGGAAGTTATCTGGCACCTGGAAAAGACCGCGGAGCGCGTCAAAAAGGGCCGTGACAACTTCATCGGCTGGGGCGTCGTCGACCCGGTAGCGGCCCTCAACGACAACGAGCGGCCCACCGAAGAGCCGACGCCCGACAAAGACAAGAACTCAGCCGCCGGCCTCAACATTCAACCGGTCTCTGTCTCCTTGGGTGAAACCCAAGAGGACCGGCGCTCTCGCATCGCCATCTACATCCTCGGCGGCGGAATCTTCGCCGTCGGCGTGGTAGCCGGCTCCGCCATCGCGCTCCGCGACTGGCGACGTAAGAACACACTGAACACACGGGGAGGGTAAGCATGGGCAGCAGCGACGAGTACTTCGTCGATCTCGAGGCCTTGGACACGGTGGGGCGCAAGCTCAACGGGGTGCTCAGGTCCATGGAAGAGGCCAAGAGCAAGACGGGGCAGAGCACCTATCTTCCGCCGGGGACGCTCGGGACGGGCTTCAAGGAAGAAGAGGAGCTGCGGCAGTCGCATGACCAGATGAAGGGGTTCATCGAGGACCACATCCTCAAGGTTCTTCAGGACCTCATTCATGACCTGAGCGAGAAGACGAAGAAGACAAAGGACGCGTATCACGACCGCGAATACGACGTCCACAACGCTATGAACCCCGGAGGGAAGTAGTCGTGGGCGACAAAGGCGGAGTGACCACCGACAAGGGCTGCTTCTACGAAAAGCACGACACGCAGTTCTTCCGGTACGACATGGATCAGCTCAAGTCCATGGTGTCGCATGCCAACCCGAAGACAGTCTCGGACATTGCCAACGGCTGGAAGTGGGTGAACGACACCCTGGTCGGCAGCGACGGCCGGGGGGGGCTCCGCCAGGAGTTCGACAAGGCGGTCGACGAGGTTCTCGAGCACTGGCAGGGCAAGGCCGCCGAGGGATTCCGCAAAACGGCCAAGGCGATCAGCCAGAACATCGCCAACGCCGGACCGTATGCCTCCAACATGCACCAGGTCATGCGCGGGGTCGAGGCGTCGCTGCGCGACTACCAGAAGAAGGTCGGCGACATGAAGAAGCCGACCGAGGGGGAGAGCAACCGCGACGCCATCGGCAACTACACGCTGAAGGTTGTCACGCTCGGATCGCACGGCGGTCGTGACGACTCCAAGGCCATCAGCGAATTGGAGTCCGGAAAGTCGACGGAGGACGTCCTCAACGGCAACTCCGGTGAGCTGTCCGAGGGCAAGGAGCGGCAGCTCCAGACGGCCATCATCATGGAGTACCTGGGGTCTTCCTACCGGTCGAACGTGGCGGCGATCGGGAAGCCGCCGGCCGGGGTCGGCATTGGCGACAAAGACGTGCCGCCGCGGGATGACACTCCCGCTCCGCCCCCGTTCGTTCCCATGCCGGACGCCGTGATGAACCCGCCGAAGCGGTCGGGGTCGAGCTCAACGCTCCCTGGCGCCAACGGTGGTGGGTACACCTCGCCGGGTGCCCTGGAGGGGCCGCGGCATGACGGTGTCTCCGGTGGATTCGCCAACACTCCGCCTACCAAGTCCGCTCACATCCCCAGCATCGGCGCCGGCCTGGACAGCTTCTCGCCCAATGGGCCCGGTGGCACCAGTGGTCTCGGCGGGGGTAACACCAACCTCGGTGGTACCAGTGGTCTCGGCGGGGGTAACACCAACCTCGGTGGTACCCACGTCCCGAGTGCCAGCACAGGACCTGGTACTCCGGGAATGCCCGGAGTACCAGGAGGGTCCATGCCCGGACGCGGCGGCACTAGCGGCGGTACTTCGGCATCGCGCGGCACCGGCCGACCCGGAATGCCCGGCATGGGCGGTGCCGGAGCAGGTCGCGGCGGTGCGGGTGCCAAGGGCGCCGGTGCGGGACGCGGCGGAGCGCTGGCTCGGCAGAAGGGCGGCGTCGTCGGATCGACCGGCGGCAAGTCCGGCAGTGGCTCGCAAGGCGGTTCCGGTCTGCACCGCAGCCGTGGCGGCTCCCAGACGGGTAACGCTGGCGGCCGTCGGCCGATGGGCATGGCCGGTGGGCATGGTGCTCATGGCGCCAAGGCCAAGGACAGCAAGGGTGAGAACGGGGAGCGTCCCGACTACCTGGTCGAGGACGAAGAGACCTGGACGCCGGAGCGTGACGTGGCGCCCAAGGTCATCGAGTAGGGTCCAGCCGGACAAGTAATCGGCGGAGACGAGACGGGGCCCGCAGTCTTCGGGCTGCGGGCCCCATCCTGCTAAGGAGAGGTGTTACGGCATGAGCTTCACGCGGACGCTGCGTGTGGTGGGTGGCGCAGCAGTGGCTGGAGCACTGCTCTTCGGCACTGCGCCGGTTGCTTCGGCAGACCAAGTCAGAAATGACCAATGGGCGCTGAGCTTCTTGAAGTTGAATGACGCCTGGAAGGTTTCGACCGGAAAGGGCGTCACGGTAGCCATCATTGACAATGGAATTAACGGAAGCCATCCGGACCTGAAGGGAAATGTGCTTCCCGGAAAGAACTTTTCCACTGGCGATCCGGCGGACCAGGAAACGAAAAATGAGCATGGGACCTCCTTGGCTTCCATCATCGCCGGGCATGGTCATGGAGCCGGAGGTTCTGCAGGGCTCAAGGGGGTTGCACCTGGTGCGAAAATCCTGGCCATCAAAAACTGGGATTCCGATGGTGCAACGCTAACAAACACCCTGGCGAAGCCTCTGAGGTATGCCGTGGACCACGGTGCCAAGGTGGTCAATATGTCATTTGCTAACGCCGGTGCGCTGACAGATGATGAGAATCAGGCCATTGCCTATGCTGCCAAGAAGGACGTACTCCTGATTGCTGGTAGCGGCAACTGGGGTTCCTCGACTGTCTACTACCCTGCTGCTGCACCCGGCGTTCTTGCCGTAAGTGCCGTCAAACGAGACGGAAAAGTATGGGAGGACTCCAACTATGGGCCTCACGTCCTCCTCAGCGCCCCCGGTGCACAAATCCGGTCTGCAGGCGTGCTCGATCCCTACCAGTGGACAAAGGGCACTTCCGACGCCACCGCCTACGTCTCCGGCGCCGCCGCCCTCCTCCGAGCCAAGTTCCCGAACCTGACCGCAGGTCAAATCGCGAACCGTCTGACGAAGACCGCGAAGATGCCCTCGGGCGCCGGGGCGGGCAAGAGCCCTGACCCTCATTACGGCTACGGCATCATCGACCCGTACAAGGCCCTGACTGCCAACATCCCCGCCGGCCCGAAGAACGGCCCCCTCAAGTCCCCTGGAGCGGGCGATGACGGCGGGCTCATGAAGCCGTCTGACCACTCCGATGCGACGCAGCCGCAGAAGAGCAACAGCACCAACACGGTTCTGGGCATCGTCGGCGGCGTTCTGGCCGTTCTCGTGGTCGTCGGGATCATCGTCCTGATCATCGTGCTGCGCAAGAAGCGCCAGAATGGCCCGCCGTCTGACGGCCCCGGTGGTTTCGGTGGTCCGGGTGGGCCTGGCGCACCCGGTGGCTACTTCCCGCCGCAGCAGCAGGCTTCCCCCTATCAGCAGTACCCCGCGGCGCCCGGTTACCAGCCGCCGCCCCCGCCGAACCAGGCGCCCCGGCAGTAGGGAATCGCAGCCGTTGAGACGCCGACAGGCGAGTAGCTGAAAGCGGTCGGTCATTTGCCGGTTGGCACATGGGCCCGCAGTCCTTGGACTGCGGGCCCTCGTCGTTAATGAGGAGGAGTCGGCGAGGGCTTTACGACCATCACGAGACGGCCGCATACCCTCGCATGCCGCCGCAGCGGTCAGCCAAAGACTGACCGCACATGGTCCGCGACCTCTTGATGGCGGCTGGCCGCGCCCCCGGTGTGGCGGTCGGCCTGCCGTTGGGCGTGATCCAGGCCGCGGTGGGTGAGTTCTTCCTGGCGGGCTTCGAGGTCGTTCCGGGCGCGGTCCGTGTAGGTCTTGGGGTCGGCAAGGCTGGTGACGCCATCCACGTATCCCTGGGCCCCTTCTTTGACCTTGTCGGCGTATTCGCCGGTCTTTTTCCTGGCGATGTCCGCGGTCTCGCCCCAGTCGATACCATCACGGGCGCCGAAGTGGCTCTCGATGCCCTGCTCGGTGAGGTTCGTGGCCATCTCCGACGCGGCTTCCGTGGCCTTGTCCTTGGCGCCCTGAATGACGGTTTCTCTGACGAAGCCCTTGGCGTCTTCGACGACCTTTTGCTTGACCTCGTCCTTGACGGTTTTCTTGGCGTAGTCCATGGCCATCTTGCGGGCTTCCTTGGAGGCGGCCTTCTTCGCCATGTTCTTGATGGCGTCCATGGTGGCGTGCTCCATCGCCTTGGCGGCGGCCTCCATCACCTCGTGCCGGAGCGTGTCGAGGATTTTGCGGACGATCAGCCTGGTCGCCTGGGTGGCACCGGCCGCGCCGAGTTCGGAGAGGCCGAGGGTGAAGGGCGCGGAAGCCTGGGCGGCGATGAACTCGGCAGCCAGCAGGACGAGTTGGACGATTACGGCGACCTTGCCGGCGAGAACGGCGAGCGCCGCGGTGTCGAAGGCCAGCGCAATCACCTCGGCCGCAGCGGCGGCGTCGCGGAGGTAGTTGTCGCCGCTGCCGGCGCCGCCGGAGAAGGCACCCCACTCCTCGGAAAAGCCGTCGATCGCGTCGCCCGAATTGACTGCGACGACTTCATTGGCCGCGGCCGAACCCTGGGAGAGTGACCGATTTACCTGAGAGGCGAAGTTGCGCCAGACCGAGGCTGCTTCGAAAAGTTTGTCCTCGTCGGCGCCCGGCCAGTTGAAGCCGAGGAGATCCAGAACCCAGCTGACCTCACCCGGCAGCGTCAGTGACACAGTGATCGTCCCCCGTGCAGTCGTATCCATTATCGAGTGGAATAGGGAAGGAATAGGCGGAAGGAGTAGGGAAGGGAGGTGGAGGAAGGGAAGTGGAGGAAGCGAAGTGGAGGAGGGAAGGGGGTGGTGCGGTGAGGGGTTTGGGGGGCTTGCCGCGCACTCGCCTCCCGATAGGGCGCTTCAGATCTGTGGGCGGCCTATGGCGCCGATGCTGTGAATGGTGCGGATGCCCTGCTCGTCGGCGGCGCCGTAGGTCTGTGCCATGGTCTGGAGCTTTTCGCCGATGCCCTCGAGGCGGTCGCCGAGGGATTCCATCGAAGTGAACATGCCTTCGGAGATGGGGGTGTAGATCGTCTCGAAGACATCGCCGAAGTCGCATTCAGCCCACGGGTCTTTGAGGGCTTTGAGGTCGTCCTGCAGTTTCTTCGCTGCCTTGGAGAAGTCGCTGCCGATGGTGATGAACGCATCTCCCTGCGTCCTCAGTGCATCTGGATCGACGTCAAAGGCCTTGCCGGCCATTGCTACCCCCGTCACTTCTGTGGCTTGCGTCACATCTGATGCGTCTTATAGTCCCATGTTGGACGGATTTGGTGTGGACGCATCAAAGCGGGGTGGGTGGGGGATGGGTGTTGAGTTTGGCGCCTCGGTTCGCGATCGGGGTCGGCTCAACTCCGTTGAAATTGCGGGTGATTACCGGCAAATTCGGGTTATTGCGCCGAGGGCCGCAGGGCTTTGTGAACGTCTGGGGAAGCCCTGAGTCGCCGGTGGCCCCGACTGGTCAAGGGCCTCACGTCAAGGACGCGCGATACGGAAACGGCCGCAAGGGTGAGCACGCCACGTTGACGGTCACCCGAGGGGAGCGGGGGTGGGAGTGGATGCGGGGTGGGTGGGGGAGCCGGACCTCGTCCGTCGGGGCGAGCCGCGCCTCGGCCCCGCCCCGCCCTGACCGCCCCGCCCGGTCTCGTCCAGCCGGTAAACCCACCCCGAAGCGCCATGACTTGGGCAAGACCTGCGCATCCCTGCCCACAGGCGATCACCGGTCCCGTAGCATTTCCGCTCATGGACGTAACCGGCAATGACCAGCCGCTTTCCGAGAACAGCGCGGGGCTGACTCCCCGTCAGGCGCGGCGAATACGCGTCGTCGTGGCCTCGGTCCTGATGGGCGCGATGGCGCTGGTGCTCGTGATCCGCCTGGCGTCCCGTACCTCGGTGCTGGTGGTCGGGGTGTACGGAGCCGCGCTGGTGCTCTGCGGCATTGTGATTGAGCTCAGCCGGAACGGACGTACCCGGCTGGGTACGTGGATGCTGGGCATTGGCCTGGCGGCGGCGCTGGCGGCGGACTGGTTGCTGCTGCCCTGAGGCGAGGCGGTCCGTATGCACCCTGCGAGGGCCGGTGCGGCGGGGTGCGGCGCATGCCCGCGCGGGTAGCGGGGGACACCAGCCGCCGCCCGCCCCGCAGGCCCTTTCCCCCGGCCCCGGAACCCCCTCGGAACGGCCCCTCAGAGCGCCCCCAAGGCCCCAGGGCGCCCCTCAGGACCGCCCCCTCAGAACAACCCGTGCCACATCTGCTCGATGATCAGCGACCACCAGTTGCCCTCGTCGTCCAGTGCCCACGAGTCGATCGCCGCGATCTGCTCCTGGAAGCCGGCCACCGCCGTGCCCGCCGCGCGCGGGTCCATGCCCTGCATCTGCTGCCGGGTGGTCGCCAGGAGGGCGAGCGAGCGCAGATAGGCGGCGAGGGTGCGGTTGGTGAAGCGGCCGCCGCCGGACGTCGGCTGGACCGCCCAGACGGTGCCGATCAGGTTCTGGTTCTGCTCCGGGGCGGTGCACTGCACGGCCATCGTGTAGAGGCCGTCGGTGCCGATCCGGACGTAGCCGGAGAGGGTCTCGAGGGTTTCCTCGCGGGCCTCCGTCCCGGTCTGCCGGAGGTAGGTGGCGACGTCGGTGAACAGGCCGCCGGCGGGCGGGGCCTCGGTCCGGTCGGCCGTGAAGAAGTACGGGACCTCGGTGGGCAGGCCGGCCCAGGTCAGGGTGTTCTTCGTGGCTTCGGGGAGCTGGGTGGCGGCGGTGTCGTCGGCATCGGGGCGGAAGACGCCCTGCGGGCCGAAGACCTCCGCGAGGTGCTTGCCCAGCGCGACATCGCGCATCGCCGGTGCCGCCTCGACGCCCTGCGGCACCGGCACCCGGTGCGGCCGCGGCGGTGCCTGCTGCCCGGCGATCTGGTGCATCATCTCGACGTGCCGCAGCAGCCCGGCGATGCCCTCGGCACGCTCCTCGGGCCGCATGCCGTAGCCCTCGGTGCAGGAGAACTGGGCGTTGGGGAAGGCGCGGAAGATGAAGTCGCCCGGGTAGCCACCGGGCAGCAGCGCGGGGCGCAGGTCGGTGTGCACCGCCCGGATGTCCTCGCCGCTTACGCCGAGCCGCTGCAGTTCGGCGGACAGCTGGTACTCGGCGGGCGGGAGACCCGGCCCCGAGACCCGCACGAGGCTGGTCTCCTCGCCGGTGGAGGGGTCGTTGTAGGTGGCGACGGCGGTGTTGCCGGGGCCGGTCACCGGCGGCTGCTGGGCGGCCGTGGCCGCGGCCGCGCCCTCCCCCCTTGCCTTGAGGGCATGGGAGGTACCCCCATCGGCACCGTGCTTCTGCTGGTACATCCGGACGACCTCGTCGACCGGTACGGACGGCCAGACCGTCAGCTCGCCGGAGGCGCGGTCGACGACGCCGCATGCGGCGCCGACCTCGGCGGGCGGACGCCGCTGCCCGGTCTGCGGGTCGACCTCCGGGGGCGGCGGTACGGCCCACACCACCCAGCCGAGGTCGAACTCCTGCATGGCCACCTCGCGCGGCGGGCCCTGATGCCCCTCGGGGTTGAGCCAGCGGGCGGCGGCGGCGTGTGCCTGCGCCTGGGTGATCACGAGTGGTCTCCTTCGAGGCCGGTGGAGGCATCCGGTTCGGCGGATGCGTCGGAGTCGGTGGTGCCGGTGCGCTGGGCCGGCACGGTGGGGGCCGCCGCGTCGCCGGGCGCGGGGACGGGCGCGATGATCTGCCGGGCGGTCACACCGCGCTCCGTGGCGACGACGAGGACGCCGTCCGCGGACATATCGGCACCGGTGAACGGGGTGTCGGAGATCAGTGCCGTCACCACCTCCTGGCTCTGCCGGGCCCACACCCGCAGATAGTCGGCGCCGCGGCTGAAGCCGAACGGCGCCGCCTCCAGGGCCTCGTCCGAGGGCCGCCGTACCTGCGCCGGGTCCGCATCGACGTACCCCGGCCGCAGCAGGTCGTGCAGGAGCACGGCCGGGCCGCCGTCCGCGCCGTCATCGCCCCGCGCGGGACGGGATCCGGGCGTGCCCTCGGGAACGAGGAAGGCCGCCACCTGGCGGGTACCGGCCTCGTCGGATTCCTCCGCCTGCGGCAGGAAACCGGTCGTCACCGCGTCCACCCCGGCCAGCGGCACGCTCCACAACGTGCGCCACGGCAGCGCGAATCCGAGGGTGTGCAGCGCGTCCGCGTACGGCGCCAGCCCGTCCTCGACGAACGCCGTCTCCAGCAGCGCCGCCCGCATATCGGCCGGCGCCTGGGAGCGGGTGAGCAGGGGAGCGGTCCGCAGATACGTACGGGCCGGCGCCTCCAGCTTCTCGAGCGGTACGGCCGCCACGGCGGCCCGCAGCGACACCGGGTCGGCGTGCGCGAACAGGCCCGGGTCGGTGAAGAGCCGGGGCAGCAGACCGGCCTCGAGGGTGTGCGCCGCGAGATGGTCGCGGATGTACGGGTCCGCCTTGGCCCAGTCCTGCTCGGGCACCGCCTCCAGCAGCGCCATGGCGATCTCGGTCTGGGCCTCGCGGACGCCGGGCAGGCCGGCGCGGATCTCCTCGGCGATACCGGGGTGCATCAGGCGCAGCAGCGTACGGCCGCCGTCGCCTCCCTCGGCCGCCGTCTCCCCGTCCTCTTCCTCACCGGCCGCCTCGACCGGCTGGATGAACGGAGCCACCAGCAGCATGCCGTCCGCGATGTCCTGGCTCATGTCCCGCCCGGCGATCGCGGTGGCCAGCGTGCCCAACAGCTCGACGGGCAGCCCCTCGCCCTCGGCGAACGCCAGCGGCGCCAGTATCAGCCGCAGAGTCTGCGGATCGGCACCCAGGCGGCGGGCGTGCAGGTCCAGCGCCTCGCCGACACCGGTCGGCAGCTGGGACTCGTCGGCCGGGTCGAAGCCCTCGGGCTGCATCAGCAGCGACTGCACGGCAAGCTGCACCGTCAGCCGGCTGCCGCCCGCGCGCCGGGCCATCGTCTCGGCGAGCGCCCGGCGGGCGGCCGGGTCGGTGGTGTACGGGAGCTCGGGGGCCCCGAAGTCCGGGTCGAGCGCCGTCTCGGCGTGCAGCAGCAGCCCCTCGGGGTCGGCCCACTCGGGCTCGTCGAGGTCGATGATCTGCACCTGGCCGCGCGGCAGCGAACCGGCCAGCTCGGCGGCCAGTTCACGGGGCACATCGGCGAGCAGCTGAACCGTTTCGGTGGCGGCCAGCGGCACCAGGACGTCCCGTACGAGGCGGGCCGGTTCGTTCGCGGCCCGCACCGGACCGGCCGTATCGACATCCGGTACCACGATCGTCACCGGCTCTTCGAGAGCGGCGAGTTCCGCGAAGATGTCCTCGGCGCGGACCGCCTGCAGACCGAAGTGGTCCGCGATGAGCCACTGCACCTGTGCGGCGGTACGCAGCGTGGGGCTCGGTACGGCGGGCGGCGGGAGGTCCGGCGGGACGGTTGCCGGATCCAGGTCGTCCAGCGGCAGCTGCTTGCGGAACTCGGGTTCACACAGCATCAGGAAGCCGGTGAGCAGCCGCGAACGCCCGCTGCCCTGGCTTCCGGTGAGCACGATGACGCGGGGCGCACCGGGCCACCGCATGCGCCACGCCGCGAGCGCGCGGAGCGCGGCGGTACGCCCGCCGATGAACGGATGCGGCTCGTATCCGGGCCTCGTGGCGTTGCCTTCGACTGAGGCGCTCATGACTTCCTCGTCCCCCATCAATCCCGCCCTCCACGTTCGTGGATTCCTGCGTCTATCTGCCCGATCTTATGATCCGGTGCACCTGTGCGGAGCGGCCGGGGCCAGGCTGTTCCGTAACCGGAACATGCAGGCCGGGGCCGGTGGGGGCGGACAAGCGGCGGATCTCCGCGAGGGTGCCGGCCGGTGATGATGTGCCCACGGGACAGCGGACCGTCCGTGCACCTGCGGGAAGGGCGGCGGCCACCGCGGTGACCGCCGCGCGGTGCTCAGCCCCGGTGGCCGCCGCCCCGGCCGCCCCGCCGCGGCGCGGTGACGATGTTGCCGGAGGGGCCGTCCCGCTCGGCGCGCTCCTCGGCCTCCTTCTCCTCCTGCTCCTTCTGCCACTTGGCGAACTTCTCGCGCGACTCTTCCCGCTCCGCCGCCGTCTGGTTCTCCGCGGCCCGCCGGATCTCGTTCATCCGGTCGCCCAGCGCGTCCATGTAGCCCGGCGTCTCGATGGCTTCCTTCATGCCGATCCGCCCGGAGAGCACCTCCCGGGCCATCTCCTGGAGCTTGCCGCCCACGTTGGGGTTGTCCCGCAGCGTCTTGAGGGCCTTGCGCAGCCGGTGCGCCTGCTCCGGGTCCGCGGCGACGTCCATCAGGTCCTCGTCCTGGATCTGACGCTCATTGCTCATCTGTGTCCCCCTCGGAGTGGTGGCACAGCGACCCCGTGTGCTGCACCGGCGATCCGAGTCTAATGACCGGCGTGAACAGGGCGTCAAGGCGGTGTTGTCGCTATTGCTGCGTATTGCTCCGTATGTATTCCGCAGTGCATCCGGCGGCCGCTCCCCAGAGGGCTCCTGGCCTATTGCGGGTGTGCTAGACCTGAGAAGAAGTACAGCGGCTAGCTGCTATTCAATTCGGGGAGAAATGATGTCCGATGAAGTCCGGCTCAGTTCGGAGGAGTTGCACAAGCTCGGTGCGACCTTCGAGACACGCGCGGAAGAGCTGAGCCGGCAGCTGGCGGCCTTCAGACGGCGGGCGGACGGCGAGGCGCTGCGTGACGGCTTCGGCAGCCGCGAGGAGGCCCGCGCGCACCTCGAGCGGTACGAGCAGGCCGAGCAGGCCCTCGTCCTGCTGCAGGAGCGGCTCGCCGAGGTCGGCGGCGGCATCAAGGAGACCGCCGCGAACGCGCAGGCGGCCGAGGAAGAGCTGGTCGAGATGATGCGGAGCGTCAAGTGAGCGAGCGGCGCAACCCCGAGGCACTGCACGAAGCGGCGGCCGGCTGGCGGGATATGGGCAAACACCTCGACGGTCTCGTACGCGACCTGGACCGGCAGGTCGGCAGCGTCGCCGCGAACAACTGGCACGGCCCGGCGGGCGAGGCGTTCGCCGGGGAGTGGCACCGGCTCAAGCGCTCCGTCGACGACTCGCTGCCGGCCTTCGAACTGGCCGCCGTTGACCTGGAGTCCGCCGCCGAGCAGCCCGACGTGGACCTGGCGTCCGCCGACAAGGGCAGCGAGGACCACAGCGGGGACCAGGGGCAGGCGCAGTCGAACGGCTCCGCCAACTCCTCCGGCGGCCAGCAGTCCGGCACCAACTTCGCCTACGGCTTCATGGCGCTCGGCCAGCTCGCCAACGGCCTCGGCGGCGCCTTCCGCAAGCGCGGCGGTGGGGGCGGCGGTCAGCGGGGGCCGTCCGCGACGCACCAGTGGGAGACCTCCTCGGCGGCACACGGGGCCGACCCCTTCGGCGCGCAGAACGGCGGCGGCAGGACGCGCGGCGGCGAGAACATCGCCAAGGGTGCGCGGACGGACCCGGCCGCGGCGGCGGAACGGGCGGCCAAGGAGGCCAAGGCCGCCGACGCCAAGGCCACCGATGCCAAGGCCACGGATGCCAAGGCCACGGATGCCAAGGCCACGGACGAGAAGCCGAAGAAGGTCTACACATCCGAGGCGCCGGCGAGCGGCGCCTTCGGCTGACGCGGGCCCCGGCGCGGGCCGCACCCGCACCACACCAGCGCGGCAACACCACAAACGGCGGTGGGGCGCCCCTCCTGAGAGGGACGCCCCACCGCCGTTGTACGGTGAGCGGCTACTGGCTGTTCGCCGGCAGCCAGCCCGTCTGGACCAGCTGCGCACCGCGCTTACGCGTGACGAACGTCGCCCGTCCAGGCGTCAGCTGCTGGCCCTTGATGTTGCCCATCAGCGGACCCTCGCCAGGATCGGCGGAGAGGATCAGACCCTGCGCACCGAGTTCCTTGGTGCGCTGCATCACGGGCTCGAACGAGGACCGGCCGGCACCCGAGGAGCTGCGCGCGATGATCAGGCGCAGACCCAGGTCACGGGCGAACGGCAGGTACTCCAGCAGCGGCTGCAGCGGGTTGCCGCTGCTGGTCGCCACCAGGTCGTAGTCGTCCACGATCACGAACGCGTCCGGCAGGTCGTACCAGCTGCGGTTGCGCAGCTGCTCCGGCGTGACGTCCGGGCCGGGCATCCGTCGGCCCAGCGAACCGGCCAGCCCGCTGATGACCTCCTGCAGCTGCGGACCCGCGGCGCAGTACTTGTAGAGATGGCTCTCCGGAATCTCCCCAAGATGTGCACGCCGGTAGTCGGAGACGACCAGGAGCGCCTTGTCCGACGGGTACCGCTCCGCGATCTGCTTGGCGATCAGACGCAGCACCGACGACTTGCCCGACTCGCTCTCGCCGTAGACGACCAGCAGCGGGTCGGTCTCGAAGTCGATGAACGCCGGCGACAGCGTCATCTCGTCGACACCGATCGCGATGCCGTGCTCCGGGTAGTCGCTGCCCTTCGGCAGCTCGTTGACGTGCAGCATCGTCGGCAGCATCCGCACCTTCGGTGCGGGCTCGCCCTGCCAGTTCTCGCTGATCGTCGAGACCAGGTTCGCGATGCCGTCGCTCATCGTCTCCGGGTCGCTCATGCCGTCCAGCCGCGGCATCGCCGCCAGGAAGTCCAGCTTGTCGGGAGACAGACCGCGACCGGGCTTGCCCATCGGGACGTTCTCCGCGCGCTTGCGGTCGAACTCCGACTCCATGGCGTCACCCAGGCGCAGCTCGACGCGGTTGAGGAGCTGGTCGCGCAGGGCGGGCCGCACCTCGGTGTAGCGCGAGCCGGCGATGATCAGGTGGACACCGAAACCGAGACCCCGGGCGGCGATGTCCAGGATCACCGGGTCGAGCTGCTCGTAGTCGGTCTTGAACGTCGCCCAGCCGTCGATGATGAGGAAGACGTCGCCCCACTTCTCATCGGGGAAGGTGCCCGCGGCCCGCCGCTGGCGGTAGGTCGCGATGGAGTCGATGCTGTTCGAGCGGAAGAACTCCTCGCGCTCGTTGAGGATGCCGACGACCTCGGAGACCGTACGGCGCACCTTCTCGGCGTCCAGACGCGAGGCGACACCGCCGACGTGCGGCAGTCCCTCCATGGTCAGCATGCCGCCGCCACCGAAGTCGAGGCAGTAGAACTGCACCTCGGCCGGGGTGTGGGTGAGCGCGAACGAGGCGATGGCGGACCGGATCAGCGTGGACTTACCGGACTGCGGACCACCTACGACCAGGCCGTGACCGGCACCGGCGGAGAAGTCCAGGTACATCACGTCACGCCGCTGCTCGAACGGCTTGTCCACCAGCGCGACCGGCACCACGAGCTTGCCGAGCGCGGTGTACTCCGGCGCGTGCACACCCCGCTCGGGGGTGACCGCCAGCGTCGGCAGCAGCTGGTTGACCGTGGGCGACTCGTCCAGCGGCGGCAGCCACACCTGGTGCGCCGGCGGGCCCTGGCCCTGCATCCGCTGGACGATGACGTCCAGGACGGTGTCGGCCAGCGCGTCGTCCTGCTCCTGGGCGACCGGCTCGACGGGCGTCGGGTCCTCGATGATCTGCTCGATGACCGGGGCCGCCGTGAACGGCACCGGCAACCGGTTCGTACGGCTGCCACCGGGGCCACCGCCGACACCCGGACCGCGGTACGGCCCGGAGACATAGGCGGCCTTGAACTGGACCATCGTCTCGGTGTCGTACTTCAGGATGCCGGAACCGGGAACGTTCGGCAGGTGGTAGGCGTCCGGCACACCGATCGCGGTCCGCGACTCGGCCGCGGAGAAGGTGCGCAGACCCAGCCGGTAGGACAGGAAGGTGTCCAGACCGCGCAGCTTGCCCTCTTCCAGACGCTGCGAGGCGAGCAGCATGTGCACACCCATCGACCGGCCGATACGGCCGATCTGGATGAACATGTCGATGAAGTCCGGCTTGGCGGTCAGCAGCTCGGAGAACTCGTCGAGCACCATCACCAGCGACGGCAGCGGATCCAGCGGCGCACCCGCGGCACGCGCCTTCTCGTAGTCGGTGATGTTGGCGTAGTTGCCCGCCGAGCGCAGCAGCTCCTGACGGCGCTGGAGCTCACCGGTGATGGAGTCACGCATCCGGTCGATCAGCGTGACGTCCTCACCGAGGTTGGTGATGACCGCCGCGACGTGCGGCATCTCCGACATACCGGTGAAGGTGGCGCCACCCTTGAAGTCCGCGAGGATGAAGTTCAGCGTCTCCGAGGAGTGCGTGACGGCGAGGGCGAGCACCAGGGTGCGCAGCACCTCGGACTTACCGGAACCGGTCGCACCGACACACAGACCGTGCGGGCCCATGCCCTCCTGCGAGGCCTCCTTGATGTCGAGCATGACGGGCTGGCCGTCCTTGTCGACACCGATCGGCACCCGCAGCCGCTCGTGCAGCGTCCGCGGCCGCCAGGTACGCGACACATCGAAGGACCCGGCGTCACCCATGTTCATCAGGTCGGTGAAGTCCAGGTTGGACAGCAGCGGTTCCTCGCCGTCCGCACCGGAACCCGCCCGCAGCGGGGCCAGCTGGCGCGCCAGCGACTCCGCCTCGGGGATCGAGAGGGTGTCGCAGACGCCGTTGTAGACCGCGCCGCTCGCCGACTCCAGCACCAGCTTGCCCGGCCACACCTGTACGGCCAGACCACCGCGGATCTCGTCCAGGTCACCCGGCACGATCTCCAGGATGGTGACGCCCTGCAGGCCCTCGGCCCCGGCGATCACCGAGTCCATCGGTACCTCACCGGCGTCCAGCACAACCACCACGTGCGGGGCGTCGGTCACCGGAGCGCCCTGCGGGTTGAACCGCCCGCGGCCCTCCAGCTCGTCCGTCAGCAGCTCCTCGATCTCACCGAGGTCGCCGACGACCAGCCGGCGGGTACCCGCACCGTCCGTGGTCCGGTGCTGGACCTGCGGCAGCCACTTCGTCCACTCCCACTCCGCCTGCGCACCGGGCGAGGCGACGACCGCCACCACCAGGTCCTCGGGCGAGTGCAGGGTGCACATCTGGGCGACGATGGCGCGCGAGGCGCCGTAGACCGTGTCCGGGTCACCCGAGACGGTCAGGTGGTAGAAGGCACGCAGCGAGACCGCCAGCGGCAGGTTCTCCAACTGTCCGTGCTTGTCCAGGAATTCCTTCATCGCATGCGCGGTGAGCGGCTCCAGCTCATCGACCGGAGCGGTCTCCGGAGCCTTCAGGGGAGTGGCCAGCTGCTGCGGCCCCAGCCCCAGACGTACTTGCGCGAAGTCCGGATCGTTCGCCCGGCGTTCCCACACCCGTTTGCCCTCGGCCACGATCGACCACAGCTGGCCCGGGTCGGGGTGGATGTAGAGCTGGGCATCCCGCTGCTTACGCGCGGTACGGCGTACCTCTTTGCGCTTTTGCGCAAGGTACTTGAGGTAGTCCTGGCGCTCCTGGAGCATCTGCCCGGAAGGACCCTGGCGGGCCTTGACGATCTGCACGATCGCCATCGCCAGGGTGGAGGCCACCATGAAGCCGCCCATGATCTTCATGAACGGCTGATTGCCCATGAACAGGAATCCCGCCGACGACGCCATGCCCATCATGGGCATGAGGCTCATCAGCATGTTCTCCTGCTCGCCCTCGCGGGGAAGCTCCGGAGGTGCCTCCAGTGTCACCTCCTCCGCGGGTACTTCAGGTGGCAGCGCGCGGGGCGGGCGCTTGACGATGACAACGCTCACCGAGGCATCAGTCCTTCATGCATCTCGCAGTCTCGGACCGCCCCCGTTGGTTTGACGGTCCCCCGGGCACAAGTCCTTGGCCCGACGCAGGCGTTGATCCTACTGTTAAGCGTCAAGTCATGGGGTGGGTGGGGCAGCCCCCGAATCGGACGGTACGCTGGCGCACCGCGAGCGTGCCTCAGCCCCGTAGTGACGGCTTTATATATAGGGCGCGTGACGCGACAAAACGCCCAACGGATAGGGGGAACCGCCAGGTGAGCACGAGCACTGGCACCGGCTTCTGCCGGGTCACAGTCGCCGCGCCGGATGCACGGATCGACGTGGCTCTACCGGAGGACGTCGCACTCGTCGACATTTATCCGGAGATCCTGCGGCTCTCCGGGCAGTCCCAGGCCGAGGGCGCTCCGACCGGCTATCACCTCGTACGCCGCGACGGCACGGTACTTGACGCCGGACAGTCGCTCGCGCAGCAGCAGATCCTCGACGGCGACCTTCTTCTCCTGAAGCCGTTCGCCGAGTCCCTGCCGCTCCCGGTCTTCGACGACGTCTCCGACGCCGTCGCCTCCGCGGTCAAGCAGAACCGCAGCCGGTGGAGCGACGACCTGATGGTCTACGTCGGCCTCACCGCCGGCGTCCTGCTGCTGGTCATGATGGCGTTCGCGCTGTGGATCTCGAACCCTGAGAACCGTGACATGCACCGCCTGCCCGGCATCATCGCCGGCGTCACCGGCATCGTCCTGGTCGCCCTGTCCGGCGTCCGCGCCCGGGTCTACGACGACCACGGCTCCTCCATCGCCCTCGGCCTCTCGGCCCTGCCGCATCTGCTGATCGCGGGCTCCGGCATCTTCCCGGTCGAAGCCGGGCACGGCCCCGGCCGGCTGCAGCTTCTGGTCGGCTGTGTGACCGTACTGATCGCCTCCGTATTGCTGGTGGTCCTGCTGCCACGGGGTGACGCGCCCTTCGTGGCCGCCGCGTTCCTGTCCGCCATCGGCACCCTGGCCGTCTTCGCGGCGATCCTCACCGACGCCCAGCCGCGCGAGGTCGCCGCCGTCACCGCCGTCGTCTCCATCGCCATGGTCGCCTGGCTCCCCGGCCTCTCCGCCCGCTTCGCCCGGCTGCCCATCGGCTACCAGTCGCCCGACCAGATCGCCCGCGGCTCCTTCGACAGCGAACGCGGTGAGACCGAGTCGGTCGACTTCATCAAGATCGGCAACCAGGCCCGCCGCGGCCACGAGCTGCTGCTCGGCCTCGTCGCCGGCTGCGCCGCCCTCGTCGTCGGCTCGGCCGGTATCGTCCTGGGCTTCTCCGACAACATGTGGGCCCAGCTGCTGGCCCTGGCCGCCGGCATCACGATCATGCTCCGGGCCCGGCTCTTCGACTACACCGCGCAGGTCGCCTGCCTGACCATCGCGGGCATCCTCACGATCGTCCTGCTGATCCTGGGTGTCGCACTGAACCCGCCGCAGGAGATGTTCGTCGACCTGGTCAAGTTCGACGACTCCGGCCCGCTCAACATCCACACCGTCTGGTTCTCCGCCAGCATCGCGGTGGGCGCCGCCCTCCTCGTCGGCGTCGGCCTGGTCGTCCCGCGCAAGGGCGTCACCCCCTTCTGGGGCCGGCTCTTCGACATCTTCGACGGCCTGATCCTGCTGTCCCTGGTCCCGCTGTGCCTCGCGGTCCTGGATGTGTACGCCACCGTGCGCACCCTCACCGCGAATTAGCGACGGCCACACCCGGCTCCGCCGCGGCCCCCCGACCACCCGGTCGGGGGGCCGTTTTGTTGCTGGTACGCTGTGTGACGGTCCGCTCGAGTCATCCAAGATTCCCTGTGAAGCCAAACCAGGGGCGCTCAAGGACCAGACCCAAAAGGAGTCCGCGTGTCGCTCGACGCCGCAACGAAGAAGCAGATCATGACCGAGTTCGCCACCAAGGAGGGTGACACCGGTTCCCCCGAGGTCCAGGTCGCGATGCTCACCCGCCGCATCTCGGACCTGACCGAGCACCTCAAGACCCACAAGCACGACCACCACTCCCGCCGTGGTCTGCTGCTGCTGGTCGGCCAGCGTCGCCGCCTGCTGCAGTACCTGGCCAAGAAGGACATCACGCGCTTCCGTGCGCTGGTCGAGCGCCTCGGCATCCGCCGCGGCGCGGCGGGCGCCAAGTAAGACGCCGTTGAGGGAGCGGTTCCCACCGGGAGCCGCTCCCTTTGCCGTACGCGCCGGACACCTTCGCCACCGCGCGGTGGACGGAAGGTTTGTAGTCTGGTGCCATATCGCAAAAGCGAACGCAGTGGAGCGCCTCCTGGCCGCCGGTCCTCGGTAGTGGCCCCCGGAGATCTCCGGGAGCTTCGATCGAAGACCGGCCCGCACGGCGCTCCGCCGCAGAAGGTCCGTTGCCACACGGGCAACGGACGCAGACGAGGAGATATTCCTGGTGGAGAACGAGACCCACTACGCCGAAGCCGTGATCGACAACGGTTCCTTCGGCACCCGCACCATCCGCTTCGAGACGGGCCGCCTGGCCAAGCAGGCCGCCGGTTCCGCCGTGGCGTACCTGGACGACGACACCATGGTGCTGTCGGCCACCACCGCTTCCAAGAACCCGAAGGACCAGCTGGACTTCTTCCCGCTGACCGTCGACGTCGAGGAGCGGATGTACGCAGCCGGGAAGATTCCCGGTTCCTTCTTCCGCCGTGAGGGCCGTCCCTCCGAGGACGCCATCCTCACCTGCCGGCTCATCGACCGGCCGCTGCGTCCCTCGTTCAAGAAGGGCCTGCGCAACGAGATCCAGATCGTCGAGACGATCATGGCGCTCAACCCCGACCACCTCTACGACGTGGTCGCCATCAACGCCGCCTCCTGCTCCACGCAGCTGGCCGGTCTGCCCTTCTCCGGCCCGATCGGCGGCACCCGTGTCGCCCTGATCAACGGCCAGTGGGTCGCCTTCCCGACGCACACCGAGCTCGAGGACGCCGTCTTCGACATGGTGGTCGCCGGCCGCGTCCTCCCGGACGGCGACGTCGCGATCATGATGGTCGAGGCCGAGGCCACCGAGAAGACCATCCAGCTGGTCAAGGACGGCGCCGAGGCCCCGACCGAAGAGGTCGTCGCCGCCGGTCTCGAGGCCGCCAAGCCCTTCATCAAGGTGCTGTGCAAGGCCCAGTCGGACCTCGCCGCCAAGGCTGCGAAGCCGACCGGCGACTTCCCGGTCTTCCTCGACTACCAGGACGACGTCCTGGAGGCGCTGACCGCCGCCGTCAAGGACGAGCTCGCCCAGGCGCTGACCATCGCGGGCAAGCAGGACCGCGAGGCCGAGCTGGACCGCGTCAAGGCCGTGGCCGCCGAGAAGCTGCTCCCGCAGTTCGAGGGCCGCGAGCGCGAGATCTCCGCCGCCTACCGTTCGCTGACCAAGTCCCTCGTGCGCGAGCGCGTCATCAAGGACAAGGTCCGCATCGACGGCCGCGGCATCACGGACATCCGTACGCTCGCCGCCGAGGTCGAGGCGATCCCGCGGGTGCACGGTTCCGCCCTGTTCGAGCGTGGCGAGACCCAGATCCTGGGCGTCACCACCCTCAACATGCTCCGCATGGAGCAGCAGCTGGACACCCTTTCCCCGGTGACCCGCAAGCGCTACATGCACAACTACAACTTCCCGCCGTACTCCGTCGGTGAGACCGGCCGCGTGGGCTCGCCCAAGCGCCGCGAGATCGGCCACGGCGCGCTGGCCGAGCGCGCCATCGTGCCGGTGCTGCCGACCCGCGAGGAGTTCCCGTACGCGATCCGCCAGGTCTCCGAGGCGCTGGGCTCCAACGGCTCGACGTCCATGGGCTCGGTCTGCGCCTCCACCATGTCGCTGCTGAACGCCGGTGTGCCCCTCAAGGCCGCCGTCGCCGGTATCGCCATGGGCCTGATCTCCCAGGAGATCGACGGCCAGACGCACTACGTCGCCCTCACCGACATCCTCGGTGCGGAGGACGCCTTCGGCGACATGGACTTCAAGGTCGCCGGCACCAAGGAGTTCGTCACCGCGCTGCAGCTCGACACCAAGCTCGACGGCATCCCCGCCTCGGTCCTGGCCGCCGCGCTGAAGCAGGCCCGCGACGCGCGTCTGCACATCCTGGACGTCATGAACGAGGCCATCGACGTCCCGGACGAGATGTCCCCGAACGCCCCGCGGATCATCACGGTCAAGATCCCGGTGGACAAGATCGGTGAGGTCATCGGCCCCAAGGGCAAGATGATCAACCAGATCCAGGAGGACACCGGCGCCGACATCACGATCGAGGACGACGGCACCATCTACATCGGTGCCTCCGACGGCCCGGCCGCCGAGGCCGCCCGCGCCACGATCAACGGCATCGCCAACCCGACCATGCCGGAGGTCGGCGAGCGCTACCTGGGTACGGTCGTCAAGACCACCACCTTCGGTGCGTTCGTCTCCCTGCTCCCCGGCAAGGACGGCCTGCTGCACATCTCGCAGATCCGCAAGCTGGCCGGCGGCAAGCGCGTCGAGAACGTCGAGGACGTGCTCGCGGTGGGTGCCAAGGTCCAGGTCGAGATCGCCGAGATCGACCAGCGCGGCAAGCTCTCCCTGATCCCGGTCATCGAGGGTGAAGAGGACGACACGAAGGACGACGCCGCCAAGTGACGTCCCGTACGCACACGACGACGGCCCGCACCTCTTCGGAGGGGCGGGCCGTCGCCCGTACCCAAACGCTTCTCAAGGGCACCGCGGGCGCCGGCACGGTCCGCCGGACCACCCTCCCGGGCGGTCTGCGCATCGTCACCGAAACCCTCCCGTCGGTCCGCTCGGTCACCTTCGGGATCTGGGCGCACGTCGGCTCCCGCGATGAGACCCCGTCCCTCAACGGCGCCACGCACTACCTGGAGCACCTGCTCTTCAAGGGCACCGAGCGGCGCAGCGCACTGGACATCTCCTCCGCCATCGACGCGGTCGGCGGCGAGATGAACGCCTTCACCGCGAAGGAATACACCTGCTACTACGCGCGGGTGCTGGACGCCGACCTGCCGCTCGCCATCGACGTGGTGTGCGACATGCTCACCGGCTCGCTGATCGAGCCCGAGGACGTGGACGCCGAGCGCAACGTCATCCTCGAAGAGATCGCGATGACCGAGGACGACCCGGGCGACTGCGTGCACGACCTGTTCGCGCACACCATGCTCGGCGACACCCCGCTCGGCCGCCCGGTCCTGGGCACCGTCGACACCGTCAACGCCCTCACCCCCGAGCGCATCCGCCGCTTCTACAAGAAGCACTACGACCCCACGCACCTCGTCGTCACGGCCGCGGGCAACATCGACCACGCCAAGGTCGTCCGCCTCGTCCGCCGCGCCTTCGAGCAGGCCGGGGCACTGGACCGTACGGATGCCACCCCGGTCGCCCCCCGCGCGGGCGCCCGGAACATCCGCACCACCGGCCGCGTCGAACACCTCAGCCGCAAGACCGAGCAGGCGCACGTCATCCTCGGTATGCCCGGAATGTCCCGCACGGACGACCGGCGCTGGGCCATGGGCGTACTGAACACCGCCCTCGGCGGTGGCATGTCGTCCCGCCTCTTCCAGGAGGTCCGCGAGAAGCGCGGCCTGGCCTACAGCGTGTACTCCTACACCTCGGGCTTCGCCGACTGCGGGCTGTTCGGCGTCTACGCGGGCTGCCGCCCCAACCAGGTGCACGACGTACTCAAGATCTGCCGCGACGAACTCGACAAGGTGGCGGCCGACGGCCTCACCGACGACGAGGTCCACCGCGCGATCGGCCAGCTCCGCGGCTCCACCGTCCTCGGCCTGGAGGACACCGGCGCGCTGATGCACCGCATCGGCAAAAGCGAGCTGTGCTGGGGAGATCAGATGTCGGTCGACGAGATGCTCGCCCGGATAGCCGCCGTCACCCCCGACGAGGTACGCGAGGTAGCCGGCGAGATCCTGGGCACCCGCCCCTCGCTGTCCGTCATCGGCCCGCTGAACGACCGGCAGGCGGCCCGCCTGGACGACGCCGTCGCCTAGCCGCCGTACCACCTAGAGAGAGCTGGAAACGATGAGCAAGCTGCGCGTGGCCGTGCTGGGTGCCAAGGGGCGCATCGGCTCCGAGGCCGTACGGGCCGTCGAGGCCGCCGAGGACATGGAGCTGGTCGCGGCCCTGGGCCGGGGCGACAAGCTGGAGACGCTGGTCGAGAACGGTGCCCAGGTGGCGGTCGAGCTGACCAACCCCGGCGCCGTCATGGGCAACCTCGACTTCTGTGCGCGCCACGGCATCCACGGTGTGGTCGGTACGACCGGCTGGACCGACGCGCGCCTCGCGCAGCTGCGCACCTCGCTCGCCGCCTCCCCCGAGGTGGGCGTGCTCATCGCACCGAACTTCTCCATCGGCGCGGTGCTGACCATGCAGTTCGCTCAGCAGGCGGCCCGCTTCTTCGAGTCCGTCGAGGTCATCGAGCTGCACCACCCGAACAAGGCGGACGCCCCGTCCGGTACGGCGGCCCGCACGGCCCAGCTGATCGCCGCCGCCCGCGAGAAGGCGGGCAGCGCGCCGCAGCCGGACGCCACGACCACGGCGCTGGACGGCGCCCGCGGCGCGGACGTCGACGGCATCCCCGTCCACTCCGTACGGCTGCGCGGGCTCCTGGCGCACCAGGAGGTGCTGCTCGGCGGTGAGGGCGAGACGCTCACCATCCGCCACGACTCCCTCCACCACAGCAGCTTCATGCCGGGCATCCTGCTCGGTGTGCGCCGCGTGGTGACCACTCCGGGCCTGACCGTGGGCCTGGAAAACTTCCTCGACCTGGGCTGACAGGCAATACCCACCGTGCGCGCAAAGATCACCTATTTCGTTCTGGCGGCCGTTCTCGTCGTCTACTTCGTGCTGGTCGGCAGCCGCGGCGTGCTGCTCATCGAGCAGGGCACCGCGGTCACCGTCGCCTTCGGGGCCGCCGTCCTGATCCTGCCGTTCATCGGCCTGTGGTTCCTCTGGCACACCACCCAGTTCGCCCGCAAGGCCGGCCTCCTCTCGCGCGAGCTGGAGGCCGAGGGCGGGCTGCCGGTCGATGAGCTGCGGCGTACCCCCGGCGGCCGGATCGACCGGGACTCGGCCGACGAGGTCTTCGCCAAGCGGCAGGCCGAGACGGAGGACGCGCCCGGCGACTGGCGTACGTGGTTCCGGCTCGCGGTGGCCTACCACGACGCCCGGGACACCCCGCGCGCCCGCAAGGCCATGCAGCGCGCCATCGCCCTGCACGACAACAAGCCCGTACGGACCTGAGTCCGTACGGGCTGGGGGCCTCTTGGCGGGCGGCTAGCGGCGGTACTCCGCCGCCCATGCCTCCAGCACATCCGCCGCCCGCTCGAACGCCTCGGGACGGGACTGGAAATCGCCGTTACGGTCCGTGAGCAGGATCCGCGGCTGCCCGGTCGGCAACCGGTGGACGATCAGGGCCTGGCCCTGCACGGTCCGCGGCAGCCCCAGCCAGCGCACCGGCTGCTGCACCGTACGGACCGAGGCGATGGCGCTCCACGGCTCCGTCGTCGTCCGCAGCAGACACACCTGCCGCAGACCGCTCGCGCTCACCCACACCCCCACGCGCAACAGGCGCAGGGAGAGGGCGATCACCAGTGCCGCCACCGCCGCACAGACCGCGGCCCCGGTGAGCGAACCCGCCAGCCCGATGATCATCGCCGACAGCAGAATGAACGAAGCGAGCAGTAAAAACACCGCCGCCGTCCCCACCCGCCACGGTCCTGGGCGGTAGGGACGGCGCCAGTGGTGGGGCTCGTCGTGCGGGAGTGCGGCCGGATCCGCCACACGGCCTTGGCCGTCGAGATCACGGTCGGCCGTCAGAAAGGGCAGGGGCACGGCTGGACCTCACTCATGATCACGCAGACGGAAGCTGTGACCGGTGAGGCTATCGGGCCGGACGGAGCACAACCACTCGGTGCCGCACTCCGTCCGGTCCGGTCAGCGGTGCGAGGCCTCGGACTGATGCACCCGGCTCGGCCCGGAGCTGTCCTGCTGCAGCGACGGAATGCCGAACAGCAGGGCGCCGGCCAGGCCGCCCACGACGGTGAGGGTGATCAGGGACTGGCCGAGAAGCTGCGCGCGGGAGGCGCGCTGGCGTGGCGGGGGAGTGACATTGCTGCGGAACCGGTCTGCCTCGGCAACGAAGGCGAACGGGACGGGCTCTCGCCGGCGGAACATGAGCGGGCTCTCCTAGGAACCTCGAAGTGGGCACTGTCACAGGGTTAGACGTCTCTGTCGTCCGATTGGTGCCCGTTTTCAGTGAGTTCTGTGAAAAATATCAACCGCCGGCTCGGCCCTCGCTACGGGGGGTCCGTTTTGCTCGCCTAACAGTGCATCAGATGTCATTTCCTGAGCTTTTCTCGCGTTCCTCACGTTCCTTCGGCTTTCCCCGGCTGTCAGTGGCGGGCCGTAGGCTGGGCGCCGCACGAGGATCGAACGGAAGGAACCGCCGGTGTCCCACACCCCCGCCGAGAGCACTGAGAGCACGGACAGTGCAGCCGCCAGCTTCCGGAGCGAGGTGACGGTCGAGCTGGTCAAGCACAGCGCGGCCGACAGCGACGTGCTGTGGGCCGCCCGGGTCTCCACGGCCGGCGAGCAGTCACTGGAGGAGCTCCAGAAGGACCCCGAGCGCTCCAAGGGCCTGATCAACTACCTCATGCGGGACCGGCACGGCAGCCCCTTCGAGCACAACTCCATGACCTTCTTCATCAGTGCGCCGATCTTCGTCTTCCGCGAGTTCATGCGGCACCGCGTCGGCTGGTCGTACAACGAGGAATCCGGCCGCTACCGTCAGCTGGAGCCGGTCTTCTACGTCCCCGGCGAGTCCCGCAAGCTGGTCCAGCAGGGCCGCCCCGGCAAGTACGAATTCGTCGAGGGCACCCCCGCGCAGCACGAGCTCACCACCCGCGTCATGGAGGACACCTACCGCCAGGCGTACGACGCCTACCAGGAGATGCTCGCCGCCGGCGTCGCCCGCGAGGTGGCCCGCGCCGTCCTCCCCGTCGGCCTCTTCTCCTCGATGTACGCGACCTGCAACGCCCGCTCTCTGATGCACTTCCTGGGGCTGCGTACGCAGCACGAGCTGGCGCAGGTCCCCTCCTTCCCGCAGCGCGAGATCGAGATGGTCGGCGAGCAGATGGAGGCCCAGTGGGCCAAGCTCATGCCGCTCACGTACGGCGCATTCAATGCGAACGGCCGCATTGCGCCGTAAAGCGCCAGGCGGCAGGCCGGACACCACGCGCTGCGGCACTGGCGTGCGAGGTGTCCGGATTGCGGCGCTTTGAGAAGTTCATCTACTCTGAACGAACGGACCCGGCACTGCTTGAACCCCCGAGCAGGCAGTGCCGGAGTCCACATCCCTGCTCCCCAGAGGCGCACCCCGGGGTGCGCTACGAGTAGCGTGGGACCCATGGCTCCGACTTCCACACCGCAGACCCCCTTCGGGCGAGTGCTGACCGCCATGGTCACGCCGTTCACGGCGGATGGCGCACTCGACCTCGATGGCGCGCAGCGGCTCGCCGCCCATCTGGTGGACGCCGGCAACGACGGTCTCGTCGTCAACGGCACCACCGGAGAGTCCCCGACCACCAGCGACGCCGAGAAAGCCCAGCTCGTACGCGCCGTGGTCGATGCGGTCGGAGACCGCGCCTTTGTCGTCGCCGGAGCCGGCACCAACGACACCCGCCACAGCCTCGAGCTCGCCCGCGCCGCCCAGGACGCCGGCGCACACGGCCTGCTCGCGGTGACGCCGTACTACAGCAAGCCGCCGCAGGAGGGCCTGCTGCGCCACTTCACGGCCATCGCGGACGCCACCGAGCTGCCCGTCATGCTCTACGACATCCCCGGCCGCAGCGGCGTCCCGATCAACACCGAGACCCTGGTCCGGCTCTCCGAGCACCCGCGGATCGTCGCCAACAAGGACGCCAAGGGCGACCTCGGACGCGCCAGCTGGGCCATCGCCCGCTCGGACCTCGCCTGGTACAGCGGCGACGACATGCTCAACCTCCCGCTGCTCTCCGTCGGCGCCATCGGCTTCGTCTCCGTCGTCGGCCATGTCGTCACCCCCGAGCTGCGCGCCCTGCTGGACGCCCACCTCAACGGCGATGTCACCAAGGCCACCGAGATCCACCAGAAGCTGCTGCCCGTCTTCACCGGCATGTTCCGCACCCAGGGCGTCATCACGACCAAGGCCGCGCTCGGACTCCAGGGCCTGCCCGCCGGTCCGCTGCGCCTGCCCCTGGTGGAGCTCTCCCCCGAGGAGACCGAACAGCTCACGCGCGACCTCGCCGCCGGCGGGGTACAGCTCTGATCACAGACTTCACAACTGAATACGGACCAACAACCGCCACATAGCAAGTGCACGAATGTCATGCGCGCCACGTGCCTCGACGGCAGCGTGGCGCGCGTGGTGAGGAGAGTCTTTTGAGTCATCCGCATCCCGAGCTCGGCGCCCCGCCGAAGCTTTCCAAGGGCGGCCTGCGGGTCACCCCCCTCGGCGGCCTGGGTGAAATCGGCCGCAACATGACGGTCTTCGAATACGGCGGCCGGCTGCTGATCGTCGACTGCGGAGTGCTGTTCCCCGAGGAGGAGCAGCCCGGAATCGACCTGATCCTGCCGGACTTCTCGTCCATCAGGGACCGCCTCGACGACATCGACGGCATCGTGCTCACGCACGGCCACGAAGACCACATCGGCGGTGTCCCCTACCTCCTGCGCGAGAAGCCGGACATCCCCCTCATCGGCTCCAAGCTGACCCTCGCCCTGATCGAGGCCAAGCTCCAGGAGCACCGGATCCGTCCCTACACGCTGGAGGTCGCCGAGGGCGAGCGCGAGCGTCTGGGCCCCTTCGACTGCGAGTTCGTCGCGGTCAACCACTCCATCCCGGACGCCCTGGCCGTGGCCATCCGCACCCCCGCGGGCATGGTCGTGCACACCGGCGACTTCAAGATGGACCAGCTCCCGCTGGACCGTCGTCTCACCGACCTCCCCGCCTTCGCCAGGCTCGGCGAGGAAGGCATCGACCTTCTTCTCTCCGACTCCACGAACGCCGAGGTCCCGGGCTTCGTCCCGCCCGAGCGCGACATCTCCAACGTCCTGCGCACGGTGTTCGCGAACGCCCAGAAGCGCATCATCGTGGCCAGCTTCGCCAGCCATGTGCACCGCATCCAGCAGATCCTCGACGCGGCCCACGAATACGGCCGCCGGGTCGCCTTCGTCGGCCGCTCGATGGTCCGCAACATGGGTATCGCCCGTGACCTGGGTTACCTCAAGGTCCCGGCCGGCCTGGTGGTCGACGTCAAGACGCTCGACGACCTTCCCGACGAAGAGGTCGTGCTGGTCTGCACCGGCTCCCAGGGCGAGCCCATGGCGGCCCTGTCCCGCATGGCCAACCGAGATCACCAGATCCGCATCGTCCCCGGCGACACGGTGATCCTGGCCTCGTCCCTCATCCCGGGCAACGAGAACGCGGTCTACCGCGTGATCAACGGCCTGACCAGGTGGGGCGCGAATGTCGTCCACAAGGGCAACGCCAAGGTCCACGTTTCGGGCCATGCCTCGGCCGGCGAGCTGCTGTACTTCTACAACATCTGCAAGCCGAAGAACCTCATGCCGGTGCACGGTGAATGGCGCCACCTGCGCGCCAACGCCGAACTCGGCGCCCTGACCGGCGTACCGAAGGACCGCATCGTCATCGCCGAGGACGGCGTGGTCGTGGACCTCGTCGACGGCGTCGCAAAGATCGTCGGCAAGGTCCAGGCGGGCTATGTCTACGTCGACGGCCTCTCGGTCGGCGATGTCACCGAGGCCCACCTCAAGGACCGCCGCATCCTCGGCGACGAGGGCATCATCTCGGTCTTCGTGGTCGTGGACAGCAGTACCGGCAAGACCGTCGGCGGACCGAATATGCACGCCCGCGGCTCCGGCATCGACGACGCGGCCTTCTCCGCCGTCATCCCGAAGATCGAAGAGGCCCTGGCCAAGTCGGCCCAGGACGGCATCACCGAGCCCCACCAGCTTCAGCAGCTGATCCGCCGCTCGGTCGGCAAGTGGGTGTCGGACAACTACCGCCGCCGCCCGATGATCCTCCCGGTGGTCGTCGAGGTCTGACGCACGGACTCGTACGACGGTCCTCAAGTCGGAGCGGGGCGCCCGGATTTGCATCCAGGCGCCCCGCTCCAGTACGTTTACGGCTCCTCCTGAACGGGAAGCGCCACACGCTTGCGCGTACGGTGCTCCTCGCCAAAGGGAGCGAAATTCCGACCCAGAGCAATCTGTTAAAGTCGGAAAAGCCGAAAGGCAGCCCCCTCCGACGGGGAATCGGAACCGAAATTCGACCGGAAACGGCGAGGCCCGGATCTGATAAAGTCGGAAAGGCCGGAAAGCGAAAGCCGGAAGGCCAACCCCGCTCCAACAGGGGGCCAGAGACGGAAACGGATCTGGTAAGGTTGGAAACGCGAAGAAGCCGAAAGGCGGAAACGCACCGGCGAAAATCAGGACCGCGAGGATCTGATAGAGTCGGAAACGCAAGACCGAAGGGAAGCGCCCGGAGAGCCTGGTGAAACAGGCACAAAGGAAGCGTCCGTTCCTTGAGAACTCAACAGCGTGCCAAAAGTCAACGCCAGATATGTTGATACCCCGTCTACCGGAAACATCCGGTGGATGAGGTTCCTTTGAAAGTCCTACCGACACACTGTGCCGGTAGGCAATACACAGCGAGGACGCAGTGAACGAGAGGGCTTATTCCGCCCACTCGTTCCGCTCAACGCGAGTGTCACCCGCAGTTTTTAATTAAACGCAGTCGGGTAAGCATTCACGGAGAGTTTGATCCTGGCTCAGGACGAACGCTGGCGGCGTGCTTAACACATGCAAGTCGAACGATGAACCTCCTTCGGGAGGGGATTA